>NZ_JBFABA010000012.1:0-152628 GCF_040640115.1 Micromonospora sp. NPDC023644
TCCTGAGCCAGGATCAAACTCTCCAACAAAAACTTGTTGAAAAACTGTCCCGACAACAAAAAGTGTTGCCAAAGGAATCCAAGACCAACAAACCATAAAGGCTTGCCAGTCCGGGGTATAAATCAATTTGGCACTGGCTTATCAAGCACCCTGTTGAGTTCTCAAAGAACAACCACACACCGCCCGGAAACCCCACACCGTGGGGCCCCCGACCCGGGGCATTTCGTTCGCGTCCCCGCCGCTCTCGCGCCGGGCACTTTTACTACGTTACCTCACCGTCTCCGCCGTGTCAAACCGTTTGTCCCGGTCTGTCGTGCTTCGTACGGGTTGGCTCCGACGGACGCGCGCAGCGGCGGACCGCTGCGGTTGATCATCGGATTTGGCAGACCGGCCGCTCTGCGGTTTCCCGCGAGCTCGCCCGGTTCCCTGCCGGCCGTGAACCTTACCCGGTCGGCTTCGCTGCGCCAAATCCGCCTCGCGGCTGATCCGGTGAGCCCCGCCCGGGGCCGTGTCGTCCAGGGTGTCGACCCTGTCCGATCCGGCGCCAGTCCGGTTCGGGCCTCAGGAGTTTCGCTCCTGTTTGCCCCGTTCCGCGCTGGCAGAGAGAAAGTTACGCGTCTGCGGGTTTGAACGTCAAATCGGGGGGTAGCGTCCCCGGTCACATCATTCCCGGCCCGCTATCTTGCCTGCTCAGGGCGGGTGCGGCGCTTCCGCCCTGGAGGCCGCCGGTATTCCGCGCGGACGGGAGGCGTCCGGTGAGGTGGTCAGGGCGCCTGGTCGTCGGCGCGCCGGCCGGCAGCCCGCCAGGCTCGGACGCCGAGCACACCGACGGTGGTGCCGATGAGCAGGGACGCCGCGATCAGCAATGCGTGGATCCAGAGGAAGCCGGTGGCCAGGAAGTCGCCGATCGCGCCGGTGGACCAGGACCGCGGGTCCTTCCAGATCGCGACCGCGAACCTCGGCCAGATCACCCAGGTCCAGATTCCGACCCCGGTGAGGAAGATCGACCAGCCTCGCGACAGCACCATGGCTGCCGAGTATGCCAGCGCGGCCGGGCGGGCGGTCGGCCGCCGGAGACCGAGACGCAGGTCAAGGGCCCTGTGCGGCATCCGGGTCTCCGCCCCGCCATTCGGGCACCGCCGCGGGCGGGTCCGGGCGCGTGGCCCGGAACGGGAGACCCGCACGGTCACGGGCCTCCCGGGCCGCTCCCGTCAGAAGCAGGTGCCGATGCCACCGATCGCGGGGTTCACCCGGTCGTGGCGGTGGATCGTGCCGCTCGGGTCGGCCATGAAACCGCCCCAGATGATGCAACCGCCCTTGACGTACGCGCGGGTCGGCCCGGCGGCCCACAGCTTGTCGCCGTCGTCGGTCTGGGTGGGCAGGTACTGGGCGGCGAGGTAGACCTGGGTGCGGGTCAGCGCACCAACGTAGGCGGACTTGACGGTGACCGTGCAGCCGTAGCCGACCATCGGGTGGTACATCAGGTACACGGTGCCGAGCCGGGCGCCGGTCTCCGCGTGCCGGATCGGGTCCTCGTCCAGGAGCGTGTAGCCGAGCCCGCAGAGCGACTGCGGCGTGACCGGATTAACGCCGGCGGCCTGCCCGGCGGCGCCGGTCCCGGCGACCAGTCCGAGCGCGACGGCGAGCACGACCCCGATCCGACGAATGCTGCGGTACATCCGTGTCCCCCTTTTTCTCCCTGCGACAGATGCGGGATCAGAATGGTCGGACCGGGGGGACGGAACGAATGTGCCGGCTGGACACTCCGCATTGCCGCCGGGTGTGCGTTCAGCCAGGTGCCACCGCTCCCACCTGCGGCACAGCCCCGCCATTCATCGACAGCCGACGACTATGACGTACTTCGCACCGAGACATTTCAGCGAACCGGAAATTGCCATGTTGTTTCCCGGCGGGACGGGCGGGGCACTGCCTTCCGGGACCGGCACATACCGTCATCGGAGGTGACCCGTGCAGCCGTCGACGTTCAATCCCTGGGCCTGGCGCGATCCGTCCGCACTCGCCGGCGGATACTCCGGGGCCAGCCTCGACTCCGCCCCGCCGGACAGGCCGGCGCCCGGCGGCGACGGACCGGACGCCCCTGGCCCCGGCACCCCGCTCGACCTGGTCGGCTACCGGGTGGAGGCCACCGACGGGCGGATCGGCTCGGTCGACGAGGCCAGCGACAACACCGACGCCCGCTGGCTGGTGGTGGACACCGGACCGTGGATCTTCGGTCACAAGGTCCTGCTGCCGGCCGGCACGGTGACGCGGGTGGACCACCTGGACCGCACGGTGCACGTGGACCGCACCCGCGAGCAGGTCAAGGAGTCGCCGGCCTTCGACCCCGACGCGTACGGCGAGCCCGGCTACCGGGACCGGATCGGCGACTACTACCGGGAGACCTACCGGCAGGGCTGAGGGCGGGCGCGGACACGGCCGGACCGGCTAACGTAAGGGCATGGTCCGGCCGATCAGCTACGCGCCGGAGGTCGTCGACCCGGTCGACGGCCTCCCGCTCGGTGTCGTGACCACCTCTCCCATCCGCTCCGGCGACGGCCGCGAGCGGATGATCGACGTACTTCGTGCCGGTGGACTGCGGTTCCGCGACGGCGCGCGATGGCGTTCGGCTCGCTGAGCCGACCCCTGACCGATCCCGGGTGACAACCCCGGTCGGCGCGCGCCCGCGCACACCTCGTCCATCAGGCACGAAAGGCACACCACCATGTCCGTTCCACGGATGCTCACCGGAGACCGTCCCACCGGGCGGCTGCACCTCGGCCACTACGTCGGCAGCATCGCCAACCGGGTGCGGCTGCACCGGCGCCACGAGAGCTTCTTCATCATCGCCGACCTGCACATGCTCACCACCCGGAACACCCGCGAGGACATCGAGCGGGTCGCGGTCAACGCCCGGGAGATGGTCACCGACATCCTGGCCGCCGGCGTCGAACCGGAGCGTGCCACCTTCTACCTCCAGTCGGCCATCCCGGAGGTCGGCGACCTGAACACCCTCTTCCAGAACCTGGTCACGGTGCCCCGGTTGGAGCGCGTGCCCTCGCTCAAGGACATGGCCCGCGACGCCGGCAAGGAGGAGATGCCCTACGGCCTGCTCGGGTATCCGGTGCTCCAGGCCGCCGACATCCTCTGCGTCAAGGGGCAGGTCGTGCCGGTCGGCAAGGACAACGCGCCGCACGTGGAGGTGACGCGGGAGATCGCCCGGCGGTTCAACCACCTCTACGGGGAGGTGTTCCCCGTGCCCGAGACGATCGCGTCCGAGACGCCGACCCTGGTCGGCACGGACGGCCGGGCCAAGATGAGCAAGAGCCTGGGCAACGCGATCGCGCTCTCCGCCGACTCGGCGACGGTCCGCCGCGCGGTGATGGGCATGTACACCGACCCGAACCGGATCCGCGCCGACGTGCCCGGCACCATCGAGGGGAACCCGGTCTTCGCGTACCACGACGTCTTCAACCCCGATCGGGCGCAGGTCGACGACCTGAAGGAGCGCTACCGGGCCGGGCGGGTCGGCGACGTGGAGGTGAAGGAGAAACTCGCCGTCGCGCTCGACCGGTTCCTGGACCCGATCCGGGAGCGCCGGGCCCGGATCGAGGCCGAGCCCGGGCTGGTCGACCAGCTGATCTTCGAGGGCACGGAACGGACCCGCCGCGAGGTGCGGCAGACGCTCGTCGAGGTCCGCCGGGCGATGGGGTTGACCGCCGCGTACACGCAGGTGCGCCGCCGGGCCGAGCGGCACCGCAAGGCCACGGCCACGCCGGCCTGAGCGGGTCGTACGACCGGCGTCCGGCCCGGGACCGGGGGTTGCTCCGGCACCGGGCCGGATCTCGCGGGCGAGATCGCGACGGAATGAATGAGTGGCTCCGGGCGGGGCAACTGGAACACCATGGGCGTGGTCCGGTACGAGGCGGTGATGCCGGTCGTCGACGAGCTCGATCAGCTCGTCGACCTGCTGCGGAATGCGCCCCCGGGTGAACAGTTGTACATCCGGTGGTCCCGCGGTCCCGGCGTTGACCTGTCCGGCGAGCACGGGTCCGAGCAGTCCAGCAAGGACGCGCTGACCGGCATCGACCTGCCCGGCCTCTCCGCGAATCCGCTCGCGGTCGAGTCGTGGTGGGGCGATCGGCCGCTGCGGCTGTGGGTGGCGCGGCGCCTCTACGACTACTGCCACCTGCGCCGGCTACGCGGCCCGGGCGTACGGCCCTGGGTGCTCGTCGGCGAGCAGCGCGGCCGGGGACCGGACAACGAGCCGTTGGTGCGGTGCCACCGGCCGGTCGCGTGGGTGTCGGAGCGGGCGCTGCGGGAGGCGGACCGCGTGGTCGAGGCGCAGGCGTCGACCGAGTGGGGACCGCTGCACCGGGCCGACTGATCCGCCCACGACGGGGTGACCGACCCCGCCCGTCGCGGCCCGGCCCCGCTCCCAACGGTCTGGCGGCCCGGCGCACATGTCGCTAGGTTGCAGCTTCGAGCACCTCACCGTCGTCGATCGGGGAAGTCGGCCGCGTGTCGCACATCGAGAAGATCACCGGGGAACTGCGCGCGTTGACGACCGGCGTCGAGAGGGCGCAGGCGCTGGCGTCCGCCGCCGACAACCAGGCGCAGGAGGTGGCCCTGCGCGCCGCCGCCGCCGGCTTCGCCGCCGTGGCGGCGGGCGTGACGCGCGTACGCGACGGCATCTCGGCCGTCCGGGGCGGCCTGGGCAGCCTCGCCACGACGATCGGCGAGGCCACGAAGGCGACCGCGGCCGTCCCGCAGGAAGCCAGCCCGCACGAGACAGTCGCCGGCCTGACGCCCGTGCAGAACGCGGTCGACGGCATCCGTGACACCGCCGTCGCCACCGTCGCCCAGGTCGACCAGACCCGGCAACTCGTCACCACCGTCCTGCACGGCGGCCAGCCGGGACCACTGCTGCAGTCGTTGGAGCACATCAAGCAGGTCCTGACGCTGGTCGCCCAGCGCACCGCCACCGCCCGGCAGGCGGTCGAGACGGCGATCGCCGAAGCCCGGCAGCTGGGGTCGGCGGGAAACTGACCGGGGCTGGCGGCAGCACACCGACCAGCTTCCTGCCCCGCTGACGCGCCGGCCGCCGCGGCCGTCGGGTCGGCTCGGCCGCCTCGGGTCCCCATGGTACGGGCGCGGCCGTCCTACCATTCACATCGTGGCGAGCTTCGATGTCCCGGCGGCGGTCGCGACGGTCTGGCAGCGGCAGGCGGCCTGGTCGCGGGCGTCCGGCGAGGCGAAGCGTGCGATCACCCGCGCGCGCCTGAGCATCGCCGCGCTCACCGTGGGCGCCGCCGTCTGCGGCACCCTCGCCAACCAGCTCGGCCAGGCCCACCCCGGCGCGGGACGGGCGCTCGCGATCGTCGCGGCGGCGGCGCTGCTCGTGGTGCCGCTGGCGGCCCGGTGGTCCTCCCGGGACGCGGTGCACGCGTGGACCCGGCTCCGCTCGGTCTCCGAGGCGCTGAAGGCGGACACCTACCGCTACCTCGCCGGGGTCGCCCCGTTCCGGGGTACGGACCGGGACGCCGTCCTGCTCGGCCGGCTCGACGCGCTCCTGGACGACGCCGGCGACCTGGTCGGCCGCACCTTGGACGCGCCACCGGCCGCCCGGCCGCTGCCGGCGGTCTCCGACGTGGCCACGTACGTGACGGAACGGATGCAGCGGCAGATCGACGGCTACTACCTGCCGGCGGCCCGCCGGATGGCGCACGCCGCGAGGCGGGTCCGGTACGCGGCGACGGGGCTCACGATCGCCGCCGCCCTGGTCTCCGCGACGGTCGGGGTGCTCGGCGACAGCCTCGGGCTGACCGCCTGGATCGGTGTCGCGGCGGCCGTGACCACGGCGCTGGTCGGCTACGGCTCCGCCCAGCAGTACGAGCACCACCAGATCGAGTACGCCCGCACCGCCGACCAGCTGACCCGGCTGCGCACGGCCCGCGAGGCCGGGCTGGGCTGGGCCGACGACGACGCGTTCGTCGCCGAGGCGGAGCGGATCATCTCGCTATCCAACGAGGGCTGGATGGCCAAGATGATCGAGCAGGATGGCGCTGCGCAGCCGTGACATCACAGGTTGTGGCATATAGCATCGTCGATAGTGCCGTTTGACCGTCGACGTGGGCGGCCGTCCGTCCACTCCCGACAGACATGGGGGAACCGACGTGGATCGCACCGTACGCCAGCCCGATCCGACCCCGCCGCCACTGGAAGACCTCCGGCGCACCCCGCTCGGCCGGATCCCGCTCGACCGGGCCCGGTCCGTCGCCCGCGTGACCAGCCGCAGGGAGGATCGCCCGGCCCGTGTCGATGTCGCGGCCTTCATCTCTGCGATCTGAGCCGGCCGGGCCGACCGTCGCCCCGCTGACGCAGTACGTGCTCAAGCTGGTCAGCCGCTGCGACCTCGCCTGCGACCACTGCTACGTCTACGAACACCCCGACCAGTCCTGGCGGCGCCAGCCCCGGGTGATGGACCCCGCCACCGTCCAGGCCGTCGCGGAGCGGATCGCGGAGCACGCGGCGGCGCACCGGCTCGACGTCGTGCGGGTGGTCCTGCACGGCGGTGAGCCACTGCTCGCCGGCGCCGCCCGGCTCGACGCCACCGCCGCCACCCTGCGGCGCGTCATCGGCCCGGTGGCCCGGCTCGACCTGCGGATGCAGTCCAACGGTGTGCTGCTCACCCCGGCGACCTGCGACGTGCTGGTCGCCCACGACGTCAAGGTGGGGATCTCGCTCGACGGCGACCGGGCCGCCAACGACCGGCACCGCCGCCACGCCAACGGGTCGAGCAGCCACCACCAGGTGCTGCGGGCGCTGTCGCTGCTGCGCAGCCCCGCATACCGCGCCAGCTACGCGGGCATCCTCTGCACCGTCGACCTCGCCAACGACCCGATCCGGGTGTACGAGGCGCTGCTGGCCGAGGAGCCGCCGCACGTCGACTTCCTGCTGCCGCACGCCAACTGGGACAACCCGCCCGCCCGGCCCGACGGCCTCGCCACGCCGTACGCCGACTGGCTGCTGGCCGTCCACCGGCGCTGGCTGGCCGACGGGCGCCCGGTGCCGATCCGCCTGCTGGAGTCCCTGCTCGCCACCGCGTCCGGGCACGGCAGCCACAGCGAGGCGGTCGGGCTCGGCCCGGCCGACCTGGTCGTCGTCGAGACCGACGGCACCTTCGAGCAGGTCGACTCGCTCAAGTCCGCCTTCGACGGCGCCGCCGCCACCGGCCTGGACGTCTTCCGCCACCGGGTGGACGACGCCGCGGCCCACCCGGCGATCGCCGTACGGCAGACCGGTCTCGCCGGGCTCTGCGCGACCTGCCGCGCCTGCCCGGTGGTCGGGCACTGCGGCGGCGGGCTCTACGCCCACCGTCACCGCGCCGGCAACGGCTTCGACAACCCGTCCGTCTACTGCCCGGACCTGCTGAGACTCGTCCGGGTGGTGACGGCAACCCCGGTCGCCGACGAGCCCACCCGTCCGACCGACTCGCTCAGCCCGCGCGTCCTCGACGACCTCGCCACCGGCCCGGGCACGGCGGGCTCGGCCGAGCAGCTCGCCGCCGTCCACCTGGCGCTGGTGCGGGCCCTGCTGGTCACGCTCAGCGAGCGGGCCGCGGGCGACCCGGTGGCGGCCGACGGGTGGCGGCTGCTGGTCCACCTGGACGACGCGCATTCCGACGCCGTCCGCGCCGTGCTGGCCCACCCGTTCGTGCGCCGCTGGGCCCGGCGGTGCCGGGACGGCGCGGCCGAGCTGTCCTACCTGGCCTGTGTGGCGGCTGCCGCCGCCGTCCGCGCCCGGGTCCGGGCCGACCTGCCCGTCCCGGTGCGCGACGGGCTGGTCAGCCTGCCGACGCTCGGTGCCCTCGCCGTCGGGATCGAACGGGGGGTCGTCCGACTCGTCACCGACGACGGGGACGTCCGGCTCGCCGGCCGGTGGGTCACCGCCGACGCGGGCCGGGCAGGCGACCCGGCCCGGGAGGACGAGCCGGACGGCTGGCTGCCGGTGCGTTCCGTCGGGCTCGACGGGGGCCGGCTGCTGCTGGAGGACACCGACCCGCACCGGGACTGCTACGACCTGCCGGTGCAGCCGCGGCTGTCGGGCGCCGCCGCGCAGCGGTGGACGCAGCAGCTGGAGCGGGCGGTGCGACGGATCGACGCCGAGGCCACCGGCTACGCGGCGGGGGTCCGCACCCTGCTGCGGGCCGTCGTGCCGCTGGGCGCGGAGCCGACCGGCCGGTTCCGCAGCGCCGCCGCCGGCACCGCCTTCGGCGCGGTGGCCGTGACCGCCGTACCCGACGACGCCGCCCTCGCCGTGCTGCTGGTGCACGAGGTGCAGCACCTCAAGCTCGGCGCGGTGCTGGACGTCTGCGACCTGTTCGACCGCGCCGACAGCCGGACGCTGCGCGTGCCGTGGCGGGACGATCCGCGGCCGGTGGAGGGCGTGCTGCACGGCGTCTACGCCCACCTGGCGGTCGCCGACGTGTGGCGCCGCCGCCCCGGGCCGGCCGCCGAGGGCCACTTCCGCCGCTACCGGGCCTGGACCGACGGGGCCCTCGACGCCCTGCTCGACCTCGGCACCCTGACCCCCGCCGGTGCGCGGTTCGTCCGCGGGATGCGCGCCACGGTGGACGGATGGCCGTGACCGCCGGCCTGCTCCGGCGGGGCACCCTGACGGCGGACCTGCGCGCGCTGGGCCTGCCGCCGGGGGCCACCGTGCTGGTGCACTGCGCCCTGTCCCGCGTCGGTCGGGTGGCGGGCGGCCCCGCCGCGCTGCTGGCCGCCCTGCGGGACGTGCTGGGCGGGTCGGGGACGGTGGTCGTACCGGCGCAGACAGCCGGCAACTCCACCACGTCGCGGCGGTTCCGGGTGGCGACCGCCGGCATGACCGCCGCCGGGGTCGCCGCGGCGGAGGCGGCCATCGTGCCGTTCGACCCCGAGCGCAGCCCCGCCGAGGGCATGGGGATCTTCGCCGAGCACGTACGCCGGCAGCCGGGGGCGTCGCGGAGCCGGCACCCGCAGACCTCCTTCGCCGCCCTCGGCCCCGACGCGGCCCGGCTGACCGCCGTCCACGACCTCGACTGCCACCTCGGCGAACGCTCGCCCCTCGGCGCGCTCTACGCCGCCGACGCCGTGCTGCTGCTGCTCGGGGTCGACTGGTCCGCCTGCACGGCGTTCCACCTGGCCGAGTACCGGCTGCGCCGGCCGCCGGCCGAGCGGGCGTACCGGTGCTACGTGCGCGACGCCGCCGGGCGGCGGGTCCGGCGCGACTTCCGGGCCCCGGACCTGCACGACACCGACTTCCCGCTGATCGGCCGGGCCCTGACGGACGCCGGGCCGGTGCGTGCCGGGCGGGTCGGCGGCGCCGACTGCCGGCTCGTGGGCCTCCGCACGGCCGTCGACTTCGCCAGAGGGTGGATGGATGAGCACCGCCGGTGACGGACGGGGCAGCGACGGGTTGGCGGCTGTCGATACTGTGGACGGCCGGAAGTCGCTGCACCGGTCGGGAGCGGTAGGTGGCAGAGGAAACGTACGGGGAGGACGAGAGCGCCCCCGTGTTCTTCCTCAGCTACGCCCGCACGAAGAACCGGGTGGCGGCGCCCCCGCGCGACACCAACCAGAAGGTCTTCCAGCTCTTCGTCGACCTCTCCGACCACGTCGTCGAGCTGCTCGGCCTCGGCCCGGGACGGACGGCCGGATTCATGGACCGGATGCTCGACGGAGGGCAGGTGTGGACCGAGGACCTCGCCTACGCCGCCGGCCACTGCCAGGTCTTCATCCCGCTGATCTCGCCGCAGTACCTGAACAGCGCCTGGTGCGCGAAGGAGTGGGACGCGTTCACCCGGCGGCAGGTCCTGCACCGGCCGGGCGCCGGGCCGTCGGCCGGCGAGACGCCGGTCATCCCGGTCAACTGGTCGGTGGTGGACCGCCGCCGGGTGCCGGAGGTCGTGTCGCGGCGGCAGATGTTCACCCCGACCCGGCTGCCCTCGGACATCGCCCCGCAGTACCACGACGAGGGCATCTACGGCCTGCTCAGCCTCGGCAAGAACGGCAAGGACGCCTACGACGCCGTGGTCTGGCGGCTGGCGCAGCGCATCGCCCGGGCCTACCAGACGCACTGGGTGCGGGCGGACGTCCCGACCGACGTGCGGCAGTTGCGCGAGACGTTCGAGGAGGTCGGACATGACGTGGTCTGACCTCCCGGGGGTCCGCGCCGTCCCCCGCCGGGAGACCTACTTCTTCCTCAGCTACGCGCACTCGGTGCCGCTGTCGGCCGCGTCCCGGCCGGACACCGACTACTGGGTCAGCCGGTTCTTCCACGACCTGGCCGCGGCCGTGCGGCGCGGCGCCACGAGGAGCGGCGACCTCGACGCCGGCTTCTTCGACGGCCAGGTCAGCCCCGGGGCCGACCTCAGACAGACGCTCACCGAGGCGCTCAGCCTCGCCCACGTCTTCGTGCCGCTGCACTCGCCGAACTACTTCCGCAACGCGTGGGCGCTGGGGGAACGCGAGTCGTTCCGCAGCCGCCTCACCCGGCTCGCCCCGGCGCGGGCCGAGCGGCACCTGTTGCCGGTGCTGTGGCTGCCGCTGCCGTCCCGGGGCGACCGGCCGGAGACGACGCAGGCCCTCGACCTGGTCCCCGACGCCGACGACCGGGCCGACTACGCCGAGAACGGGCTGCGCGCCCTCTGCAAGCTCAGCGCCTACCGCCGGCAGTACGAGAGCGTCCTCGCGGCGCTGGCGGCGCGGATCGTCACGGTGACCGAGACGCAGCCGCTGGCCCGGTCCCGGGCGGCGACGTTGTCCCGCCACCCGGTGACCGACGGCGGCGGCCCGGCGCTGGTGGTCACCACCCTCACCGACCACGCGCGGTGGCGGCCGTACGCCGGGCAGCACGAGCTGGCGGTGGCCGACTACGTCGCCGCGACCGCCGAGCGGCTCGGCCTGCCCACCCGGGTCGTCGACCTGCCGGCGGCCCGCGCCCTGGCGCCGGAGAGCCCCACCGTCGTGCTGGTGGACGCCGCGGCCGGTGCCGCCGCCGCCCAGGCCGCGCTGGCCGGCCTGCCCCGCTGGGTCGTCCCCTTGGTCATCGCCGCCGACCACGAGCGTGGCGAGTCGGCGCCCGAGTCCATCGCCGGTACGTTGCAGGACGCCGGATTCCCCCGGGTCCTGCCGGCGCGCGCGATCGAGGAGTTCGAGCGGTGCGCGCCGCTGCTGGTGACCGAGGCCCGCAAGCAGTTCCTCCGGCACGGTCCGGTGGACCCGCCCGACGGCCCGGCCACCCCGAAGCCGAGCCTGCGGCCGTCCCGGCCGTCCGACGGCCCGCCGGGCGCCGGTCCGGGCCTGCCGCCGGTGCGGCCGTTCGACACGACGCGAGGGAAGGACGAGCGATGACGCCATCGCGCGAGGGCCAGGTCGTCACCTTCTACTCCTACAAGGGCGGTACGGGCCGCACCATGGCGCTGGCCAACACCGCGTGGATCCTCGCCGCGAACGGCCAGCGGGTGCTCGTCGCCGACTGGGACCTGGAGTCTCCCGGCCTGCACCGGTTCTACGCCCCGTTCCTCGACCCGGAGCAGGTCGCCACCACCGGGGGCGTGATGGACCTGATCCTGGACTACGAGTGGGAGAACGCCCGCCGACGCGAGGAGGCCGGCGCCGACCCCCGGCCCGGCGACTGGCACCGGGAGTACGCCCGGGTCCACCGGTACGCGTTCTCGGTGGGTTGGGAGTTCCCCGGCGGCGGCAGCCTCGACCTGCTGCTGGCCGGCCGGCACAACCCCGACTACGCCACCAGCGTGACGGGCCTCAACTGGGACAACTTCTACAACCGGCTCGGCGGCGCGCAGTTCTTCGACGCGCTGCGCGAGGACATGAAGCGGCACTACGACTACGCCCTGATCGACAGCCGCACCGGGATCAGCGACGTCGCCGAGATCTGCACCATCCACCTGCCCGACGTCCTGGTCGACTGCTTCACCCTCAGCGACCAGGGCATCGACGGCGCCGCCGCGGTGGCCGCCCGGGTGCGCGACTACGAGGGGCGGCGGGCGCGGCGGGTGCTGCCCGTGCCGATGCGGGTCGACGACGGGGAGAAGGGCAAGCGCGACGCCGGCCGGTCGTTGGCCATGCAGCGGTTCGCCGGCCTGCCGGGGGGCATGACCGACAGCGAGCGGCAGGCCTACTGGCTGACCGTCGAGGTGCCCTACCGCGCGTACTACGCCTACGAGGAGACGCTTGCGACGTTCGGCGACGAACCGGGCGGCCGGACCACGCTGCTGTCCGCGTACGAGACGCTGACCAGCCACATCACCAACGGCAGGATCACCGGCCTGCCCCGGATGGACGACCAGTTGCGCCGCCGGACGGTGCAGCGCTTCGAGCGCAAGCCGACGGTCGTGGACGAGCTGATCGTGCTGCGGCACGTGCCCGAGGACCAGGTCTGGGCGGAGTGGGCGCAGGCCGTGTTGAACTCGGCCGACCTGCGGGTGGTCACCGCCGCCCTGGACGGGCCGGCGCCCGAGCCGACGGGCGCGGCCTCCCGCGAGGTCCGGCTGGTCTCCCGGGCCTACCTGGCGGCCCGGCGCGCCCGCCCCGACACCGACGGCGACCGGGGCGCGCCGAGCTGGCTGGCCGTGCACGTCGACGACACCCCGCCCGTGCCGGACGTCCCGGTCGGCAGTTGGACGGCCGTGCACGACCTCACCGCCGAGGACGCGGCGAACCACCTGCTGAAGCTGGTGGGGCGCACGGTGGGCGCGGCCGGCCTGCGTCCCGCCCGCTTCCCGGGCGTACGCGCGACGGTCTTCAACGCGCCGGCCCGCAACGCCCGCTTCACCGGGCGCGAGGACCTGCTGCGCCGCCTGCGGGAGGAGCTGAAGGCGTCGGGCGGCGGCGGCACCCCGGTCGCGCTGCGGGGCGGTCCCGGTCTCGGCAAGACGCAGCTCGCCATCGAGTACGCGCACCGGTTCCGGGGCGCGTACGACATCATCTGGTGGGTCGCCGCCGACCCGCCGCAGTTCGTCGACGTGATCATGACGGAGCTCAGCGAGGAGCTGGGCCTGCCGAGCCAGGCGACGATCCCGGAGACCAACCGTGCCCTGCGGCAGCGGCTGGGCCAGACCGAACGCCGCGCCGACGGCGGCCCGCCGCCGCACTGGCTGCTCATCTTCGACAACGCCGACCAGTACGAGGACGTCCGGCCCTACCTGCCGCAGGGCAACGGCCACGTGCTGGTCACCACCCGCAACCCGGACTGGGGCGACCTGGCGCGGGCGGTGGACGTGGAGGCGTTCGAGCGGGGTGAGAGCGTGACGCACCTGCGCGCCCGCCTGGGCGAGCACCTGATGAGCGTCGCCGAGGCCGAGCAGGTCGCCGACGCCGTGGAGAACGTGCCGATCTTCGTCGCCACGGTCGGGGCGTGGCTGGCCGACACCCGGACGCCGGTCGACGAGTACCTGGCCGGGCTCCGCCGCACCGGGCTGGAGACGGAGGTCTGGGACCTCCCGCTGCGACGGCTCAGGGAGGGCTCGCCGGGGGCGTACCGGCTGCTCCAGCTCGCGTCGGTGCTCGCGCCGGAGATCTCCCTCGACCTGCTCTACAACGACGAGGTGGCCCAGGTCATCGCCCCGCACGACCCGGTGGTCGCCGCCCGGGTCGCCGACCGGGTGTCGGAACGCGACATCGCGGCGGCGCTGGTGCAGCGGATGAACAAGCTCGCGCTGATCAAGCTCGACCCGCACGCCCACCGGGTGCAGGTGCACCGGCTGTTGCAGACCGCCCTGCGCGCCCGCATGTCCGACGACGAGCTGGTCACGGCCAAGCACGAGGTGCACCGCATCCTCGCCGGGTCGCGACCGCCGGGCGAGGTGGAGGACCCGGCGAACCGGCAGCGGTTCCGGATGCTCTGGCCGCACCTCGACGGCTCCGACGCGATCTCCTGCCGGGACGACAACGTCCGGCAACTGGTCATCGACCGGGTCCGCTACATCTACGTCAACGGCGGCTACGAGCAGGGCGAGCGGTACGCGCGGGAGACCGAGGCCGTCTGGTCGGCGCTGCTGGCGGAGTTGGCGCCGGACGGGCCGGAGCACCGCAGGCTGCGCGTCCAACTGCTGCACCTGCGGTTCAACTGGGCGAACGTGCTGCGCAGCCTCGGCCGGTTCGAGGAGGCCCACCGGCTGGACGAGGACACCCTGCGCCAGCAGGAGGAGCTGATCGGCGACAGCCACCCGCACACGCTGATGACCGCCGGTGGCTACGGGGCCGACCTGCGTACCCTGGGCCGCTACCGGGAGGCGCTGGAGCGCGACCTGCGGACGTACGCCGCGTCGGTCGACGTCTTCGGCGAGGACCACCGGCGCACCCTGACCGCGGCGAACAACCTGGCCGCGTCCTACCGGCTGATGGGGATGTTCGACAAGGCCCTCGACGGCGACGAGGCCACCTACCGCCGGCTGCGGGTCGTCCTCGGCCCGGAGCACCCGAACACCCTGGCGTCGGCCAACAACCTCGCCCGCGACCTGCGGGAGACCGGCGACTACGAGGGTTCCGTGGCGCTGCTGCGGGAGGCGGTGACGGGTTACCAGAGCCTCTTCGGCGAGCACTCCCGCGACCTGCTCACCGCGCAGGCCAACCTGGCCGCGTCGCTGCGCAGCACCGGGGAGATCGCCGAGGCGGCCCAACTGCTCGACGAGACCTACCAGCGGCTGTTGGCCACCCTCGGGCCGGCCAGCCCGGACACCCTGTTCAGCTGGCTCAGCCGGACGGCGAACCTGATGTTGCAGGGGCAGGGCACCCAGGCCCTGACGGAGCTGGGCGAGGTGGAGCAGATGTTCGTCCGGGTGTTCGGCGCCGAACACCCGTACACGCTGGTCTGCCGGATCAACCTGGGCGTGGCCCTGTGGGACGCCGGCGACACGGGCACCGGCCGGTCGCTCACCGAGGCGACGACGCGGACGATGCTCACCACGCTCGGCGACCGGCACCCGTTCGCGATGGCGGCGGCCAACAACGTCGCGGTCTTCACCATCCTCGCCGGGGAACCGGAGAAGGGACGCGACCGGCTGCGGGCCGTGGTGGCGCAGCTCACCGAGGTGCTCGGAGCCGAGCACCCGGACACGCTGCGCAGCCGGGGCAACCTGGAGACCGCCCAGCAGGCGTTGTCCGGCGGGCGGGTGAGCATCGGCCGGATGCGGATCGCCGACCGGCTCGCCAACCGGATCGGGCAGCACCACCCCAGCGTCGTGGTGCTACGCGACGGGCGGTACGTGCGCCGGGTGCTCGACCCGCACCCCTACTGACCGGGCCGGGCGCCGATCAGCAGGGTGGCGTCGAGCGCCACGTCGGGGTCGACGAGCCAGCGCAGGATGCGCGGCAGCTCCTCGACCGCGTCGAAGTGCGCCGCCCCGGGCCGGACCTCCATCTCGGCGCCGGGGATCTGCGCGGCCAGCCAGCGGCCGTGGCTGACCGGGGCGAAGTTGTCGTCGGCGCCGTGCCACAGCCGCACCGGCGTCGCCGCGGTGTCGATCGCCCGGAGGTCGAACGCCCAGGGGCGGCGGAACGCCAGCACGTCGTCGATCCACCCGTACGGCCCGGAGCGGAGCGCCTCCGCGTAGGTGTCGGTGATGAGCCGGCGCAGCGCGGGGTCGTTGACCGCCCGGCGGTCCGCGGCGCTCATCTCCGTCCTCAGGTCCGCCAGGAGCAGCCGCGGGTCGGCGGCGGCCCGCTCGGCGCGCTGGCGGATCTCCTCGACCACGGCCGCGGTGTCGGGGCTGCCGACGCCGAACCCGCGCACGTTGCCGGTGTTCATGCCGCCGACCCAGTCCAGCTCGACGGCGTTCCACGGGGCGAGACTGACCAGCACCGCCACCCGGGTCACCCGGCCGCGCAGCCGGGCGTCGGCCGCGCAGGCAAGGGCGTGCGGGCCGCCGCCGGAGCGCCCGACGACGGCGAACTTCTCCACGCCCAGGTGGTCGGCGATCGCCTCCACGTCGCGGGCGGCGTCGGCGACGTCCCGGTCCTCGCGCCGGTCGGAGTCGCCGTAGCCGGGCCGGTCGTAGGCGATCAGCCGGACGCCCATGCGGTAGAGGACGATGCCGCGGGGTTTCGGGCCACGGCGGCTGCCGGGTGTGCCGTGGAGCAGGAAGACGGGGAAGCCGTCGGGCGCGCCGGTCACCTCGTACGCCACGCGTCTGCTGTCCTCGCGTTCGGCGAAGTCGGCCCCTGGCTCGCCGTCTCGGGTCACTCCGTCCTGCCCTTCGGTGCCGCAACCAGCCAATACTCGCAACCCGGCATCGAGTAGAGACGATGTCTGACGGCTCCACTCAGCAATCGAGCCTAATGGTCGGGCCCGCCGCGCCGCTATGCCGAGCGGGAACAACGGGCCGGATCTGTCGGAAACGACACCTACGGTCCACGTGGGCTGGAACTTCCGGCGGCCCCTTCGACCGGGACGCCGGTGGCGGGTCCGCACCGGGCGGGCTTCGGCCGGCCACGGCGGCTCGGTGGCGAGCTGGCCGGCCGCCGCGGAGCGGGCCGGGCTCGGCGGGCCACGGCGGCTCGGGAGCGGGCCCGGCGGGCCACCGCGACTCGGGGGCGGGGCGGTTCGGCGCGGGCGCCCCGCGCCGGTCAGGCGGCCAGCGCCTCCAGGGCGTCGTCGAGCAGGGGCTTCCGGCCGTCGGCGAAGACGTCGAGGAACTCCTCGCCGGGCGCGGCCCAGAACCGGGTGCGCGGTTCCTCGCGCCAGTCGCAGGTGATCTCGCAGCCCCAGGAGTGGAGGTACGTCCGCTGGTCCGCCTGGCCACGGTGGAAGAGCGGGTCGCCGACGATCGGGAAGCCGAGCCACGCCAGGTGGACGCGGATCTGGTGGCGCCGACCGGTGACCGGCTTGAGCACCAGCAGCGTACGGTCGCCGCTGACCAGCGCCGTGGCGAAGTCGGTACGCGACTCGTAGGAGGGCTTGGACCGGTCGACGGCCGACTCCGGCAGCGCGAAGCGGCGGTGGTCGGCGTCGTAGCGGATGGCGTCGCGCTCTCCCGCGATCCGGATGGTCCCCTTGCGGCCGGGCCGCAGCGGCAGGTCGATGGTGCCGCGCTCGGGCAGCCGAGCCCCCTCGACCCAGGCCAGATAGCGCTTGTCGGCGCCCCGGTTGGCGAACTGCCGGGTCAGCGACGCGTGCGCCGACGGCGTCCTGGCCAGCAGCAGCAGCCCCGAGGTGACCTTGTCGATGCGGTGCACCCAGTGCACCGGTTCCCCGGCGGCGGCGGCCAGGTCGGTCAGGGACTCGGTGTGCCGCTCGCCCATCACGGAGATGCCCGGCGGCTTGTCGAGCACGAGCAGGTGGTCGTCCTCGTGGACGGGCTCGCGCCGAAGTTCCGACCAACTGAAGGTGGTCATCATCGCCTCGGCTCTCGACTGTCCTGAGCTGCTCCGGGTCGCCGACGGCCGCGCCCGGGGCAGCGGTGACGCGCGGAGCGGGGGTCGCACCGGCCAGGTGGGCCGGCAGGGCGAAGGATACCAACCCGACGACTGCGGGCCCTCGGCGTCGAGTGGCGTCGCGTCGGCGCTCCGGACCGCGCAGTGGGCGGGCGGGAGACCGGCACGGCCTACGTGCCGGCGTACCGAGCCGGGTCGAACCGCCACCGGGTGGCGGCGAAGCCGGACCCCTTGTCCATGCCGATCACCTTGGCCGGGGTCACCTCGAAGACGAGGTACGGCGACGGGCCGATCCCGTCCCCGTCGATCCCACCGTCGACCGGGGTCACCGCCCAGCCGTACTTCTCGCCGTAGGCCTCGGCGACGCGCTCCAGCGCCGCCGGGTCGGTGATCCGGGACGCCCTGCCCTCGATCGACAGGTCGAGCTCGGGACTGCCGACGGTGAGGACGCAGTGCGGGTTGGCGGCCAGGTTGTCGACCTTGTGGGCGGACCCGCTGGAGCAGAAGTACATGGCGTCGTCGAGCCACAGGGCCAGCAGCGGCACGGCGTGCGGCCTGCCGTCCGGCCGGACGGTGGACAGGAAGAACTCGCCCGCCTCCGTCAGCCGCTCACGCGCCCGCGACCAGGGCATTGGCTCGGCGCCTTCGCTAGCGAAGGACGGTTCCGCGACCGGCTCACGACCCACCATGGTTCCCCTTCGAACGACGACAGCGTGATGGAGACAGCACGCAGAGTATCGCAGCGTACGGGTGTCGGTGAACGGCCGGCCGGCCCCGTAGCCTGGGGTGATGCTCATCAGGGTCGCCACCGAGCAGGACTGGACGGACATCTACCCCTTCTACGCCGCGACCATGGCGGAGGGGAAGACCTATGCCTTTCCGCCGGACCAGTCCCTCGAAGAGGCCCGGCCCTGGTGGATGGAGCAGCCCCCGGGCAGGACCGTCGTCGCGGTGGACGGCGACGTCGTCGTCGGCTCGGCCAAGATGGGCCCCAACCGGCCCGGGCGGGGTTCGCACGTGGCCACGGCGTCCTTCCTGGTCGATCCCGCGCACCAGGGCAGGGGTGTGGGCCGGGCACTCGGTCGGTACACGCTCGACTGGTGCCGCGCCGAGGGATTCCACGGCATCCAGTTCAACGCGGTGGTCGAGTCGAACCACCGGGCCGTGCACCTGTGGCGTTCCCTCGGTTTCGACGTGATCGGCACGGTCCCCGAGGCGTTCGACCACCCCCAGGACGGCCTCGTCGGCCTGCACGTCATGTACCAGCGCCTGCGGTGACGGCCGGGGCCGGGGGCTCCGCCCCGACCCCGGCCCGGTCATCCCGCAGCGCGGTCGGCCGCCCGGGTCACCAACGCTCGTCGTGCAGCACGGTGGACAGTGGCGGTCGGGCGGCCGGCCGGAAGGTGCTGCCCGTGTACCAGGCCGTCGGTACCAGCGCCACCTGGTGCACCCCGGCAGGGATGCCGAGCAGCCGGGCCACCTCGTCCTCCCGACGCAGGTGGGCGGTGGTCCAGACGGTGCCGAGCCCGCGGCTGCGGGCGGCCAGCATGTAGCTCCAGACGCCGGGCATCACCGACCCCCACAGCCCGGCCTGGTTGCCGGCGGGCAGCGGGTCGGGGGTCACCACGCAGGCCAGCGCCAGGACGGGTACCGAGCCCATGTTCTCGGCCAGGTGGACGGCGCTGGCCAGCGACCGGTTCCCGTCCGGCGGCGGCCGGCCCGCCCCTCCACCGGCCGCCGCTAGTTGCTCCTCGAAGGCGGCCCGGTAGATGGTCCCGAGCCGGTCCCGGGTGCCCGGGTCGGTGACCGTGATCCAGTGCAGGGCGTTGCGACCGGAGCCGCAGGGCGCCTGCTGGGCGACGCGCAGGCACTCCTCGACCAGCGACCGGGGCACCGGCCGGTCCAGGTCCAGGCGCCGGCGCACGGCGCGCGTGGTCGTCAGCAGGGCGTCCGGGGTCAGCGGGTCAGCCACCTACGGCACCGTCCCACTCCAACGGCAGCTCCCACAGGCCCCGGACGTACATGTCCGTACGCCACCGCAGCGCCTCTTCCGGCACCGCGATCCGCAGCCTGGGCAGCTTCTCCAGCAGCATGGCGACGCCCACCCGCAGCTCCAGGCGGGCCAGCTCCGCGCCCAGGCAGTGGTGCGCGCCGAACCCGAAGGCGACGTGCGGGTTCTCCGTGCGGTCCGGGTCGATCCGGTCCGGGTCGGCGAAGACGTCGGGGTCGCGGTTCGCCGCGTCCGGGACCGGCACCACGACCTCGCCCTCGGCCACCACCGAGCCGTCGGAGAGCGTCACGTCGGTGGTCGCCACGTGGGGCACGCCGCCGCTGCCGTTGGCGCAGACGTGGCGCAGCAGCTCCTCCAGCAGCGGATCGAGCGAGGCGGGACCGCCCCGGGCCCGTTCGACCAGCTCGGGTCGACGCAGGATGTGGTACAGCAGGACGGCCAGCACGTTGCTGGTCGTCTCGTACCCGGCCATCAGCATCCCGGCGGAGAGGACGACCACCTCGGCGCGGCTCAACTGCCGGTCGGGCCGCTGCTGGGTCATCATCCGCACGATCAGCCCGGACGGCGCCTCGCCCCGGTCGAGCCGGGCCCGCAGCGTGTCCACCAGGTCCGCGAAGTATCCGTGCATCTCCCGGTGGCAGCGGTCCACCTCCTCGCCCGGAACCCGGTTGATCGACATCATCGAGTCGACCCACGGGCCGAAGCGCGGCATGTCCGCCTCGGGCACGCCCATCAGCCGGCACATCACCCGCAGCGTGAACGGCACCGTGAAGCGACCCACCACGTCGGCCGGACGCGGCCCGGCCGCGAACTCGGCGAGCTGCCGCCGGGCCAGGTCCTCGACCATCGGCCGCAGCCGGCCCACCTGGTGCGCGGTGAAGGCCGGCACCACCGTGCCCCGGCGCCGGGTGTGCACGGGCGCGTCGGTGGTGATCAGGGGCAGCGAGTCGGCGCTGCGGGCGAAGAGCGTCCCGGCGGTGTAGGCCGAGCGGCTGAACCTGCGGTCGGAGAGCACCAGCCGGACGTCCGGGTACCGGGTGACGAGGAGCGCCTCCCGGCCGCTCGGCAACCGGACCCGTCCCGGCCGTGGGCCGGCGCGCATCGCCGCGTACTCGGCCGGTGGTTCCACCGAGGGGTCGACCGCGAAGGGGAACGAGGGCAGGTCGCTCATGCGCTTGCCACCTCCTGCAGGATGCTGACGAGCTGATAGGTGGCGAACGTGCCGAGCAGGAACATCGCCGCCGACGCGTACGGCCAACGGGGTTGCCGCTCGACCCAGAACCGCCGCGCGCCGAGGGCCGGCAGCGCCAGCGGCAGCACCACCAGCCAGACCGGCCAGTACGGCGCGTCGTCCCGCGCGGTGGTGACCAGCAGCAGCACGACCGACGCCAGCGCCGCGCCGACCGCCAGGGCCGCCGTGGCGGGGGCGCCGAGCGCCTGGGAGTACGTGCGCTCGCCCGGCCGGGGCTGCCGGGTCGTCTTGCGGCCGAACTCCAGGTGCAGGAACGCCAGCGCGGAGACCACGATGCCGACCGCGCCCGACCAGGACGGCGCCAGCCCCGTCGAGTGCAGCACGCCGGCGTAGAGGAACGCGTTGATCAGGAGCTGGACCGGGAAGTTCACCACGAAACCGACCAGCAGCGCATCGCCGGCCGGCCAGCGCAGCCGCTGGTCCGCCCAGAGCAGCGCGAAGGCGTACCCGAGCTGGGCGGCGAGCACGCACATCACCGGCCACCGCCAGGCGTTCAGGGCCAGGACCAGGACCGTGCCGGCGGCGATCATGACGCCCAGGTCCCGGACCCCCACCACGCCCCGCGCCAGCGGCCGGTCCGGATTGTGCGTCCGGTCGTAGTCGAGGTCCCGGATGTCGTCGATGGCGCGCATCATCAGCAGGTTCACCAGCAGGGTGAGCGCGCTGACCAGCGTGCCGACGTCGGGCAGCCAGCCGTCGATCCGCACGTCGGCGACCGCGCACACCGCCGCGCCGCCGAGCGCCCAGAGCACCGCGTACGGCACGTACGCCTTCGGCGGGTAGCTGCCCGTGACGTAGCGCGACAGCCGCCGGATCAGACCGTCGCCGGGCTGGTGGCCGGGACGCTGCGGACCGTACCGTTCGCCCCGTCCACCTCGATCCACGAGCCGTCCTCGATCAGGGTGGTGGCGTCCGGCACCGCGACCACCGTCGGGATGCCCAACAGTCGGCCCGTGATCGCGGTGTGCGAGAGCAGGGTGCCCCGCTCCACCACCATGCCGCGCGCCACCATCATCAACATCAACCATCCGGGGTCGGTCTCCTTAGCTACGATGATCCGGTCACGGCAGGTCTCCGCCGGTGTCGACGGGTCCAGCACGACCCGCGCCTGCCCGCGCACCACTCCCTTGCTCGACGGCAGCCCCTGCAACCGCACCGGCCCGCCGGCGCCGGCCGCGGCGCTGACGACGGGCGCGGCCAGGGAGGCCGGCATCGGCCGGTTGTACGGGGTGGCGGGGCGGATGCCGAGATCCGGGCCGTCGGCCGCGGCCAGTCGCTCCGCGCGGCGGCGCCGGACGATCGCGCGCAGGTCGGTGTCGACCACCGTCCCGTCGTACGCTCCGAGCACCTCCTCGACGGTGAGGTCGAGCACGTCCAGCCGGTCGTCGAGCTGTCCCGCCTCGGTGAGCAGCGCCCCGAGCCGCCACATGACGTGCCGGGTCAGCCCGTAGAGCTGGCTGCGGCAGTAGCGGGTGTCCTCCCGGGTCCGGACGAAGAACCGCAGCCCCGCCGCGAGGGTCCGGATGACCAGCCGGCGACCCGCCGAGCGGCAGTTCTGCCGCAGCTCCCGCTCCGCCTCGGCCCGGCTCTCCAGTTCCCGGGCCCGGCTCTCGGCGACGGTCAGGCCGCTCTGCACCAGGGGCCGCAGCATCGTGATGATCATTCCGGGTCGCTGGCGGGGCGAGGCCTCCTCCAGCTTGAGGTCGTGCGGCGCACGGTCGCCGTACCGGCGCAGGTGCTCACGCGCGGCGTCGGCCACCTCCGTGCCGTACCGCCCGTCGGTCACCTCGCGCCAGAGCGCGTCGGCCGCGTCGTCGTCGCAGTGCCGCACCCGTTCGGCGAGTTCCGGGTGCTCGCCGAACAGCTGGGCGAGGGCGATCCCCGACCGCACGCCGAGCACCGAGCGGTTCTCCCGCCCGCCCATCAGCAGGCCCCCGAGGGTCCGCTGCTCGTCGCCGTCCACCCAGCGGCGCACCAGCGCCGAGGCGAGGGTGGCCGTGCCGAGCATGAAGAAGGTGTTGACCAGGGTCACCCCCCACCGGTGGCCGACCTCGCTCCAGAGCCGGCGGTAGCGGGCGATCAGCTCCTCCGGCGTCCACTCGTCGATGCCGCGGGAGTCGTCGACCAGCGCGTCCCACCACCGGAGGAACCGCCGCACGGAGCCGGGCAGCCGGGCCAGCCGCAGCGCCAGCCCGGGCACGCTGGGCAGCGCCCGCAGCACCTCGGCACGCGACGGGCGGTAGTCCCCGGCCAGCCCCATCGACCGCTCCCACCAGGGGCGGACCAGCACGAAGCCGGGGATCTGGTGGTGCAGGACGAACCAGGCGTCCAGCCGGTAGTAGACCCGCCCGCCCAGCAGCCCCACCATGCGGCTGAGGTGGTGCTCGTTGGACCGCAGCCGGTGTTCCGGCACGCCCATCCGGCGGTACACGTCCCGGAAGATCAGTCGGTAGAACACCCGCGCCTGGGAGTACGTCAGGGCGCCCGACACCCCCGGATAGCTCTCGGTGATGTTGTGGTTGCTCCAGGGCACGGCGTCGTCGTCGGCCCCGTCTGCCTCCCGGGGCCGCTCGGGCGAGGAACTCGCGAAGACCACCGGCCGGGCCTGGAGCAGGTGCACGGTGCCGTCGGGGGTGATGGTGCCCTCGATGTCCTGCGGCGGGCCGAAGAACCCCTGCACCCGGGCGGCCAGGTCCGCCACCTGACGGGCCTGCTCCTCGGTGAGCACGGGCGCGGTGGCGAGTTCCGCCGGCACGGGCTGGACCATCGGTCCCGTACCGTCCGCGGCGGGAACGACCATGTCCCTCTTGACCACGGTCTCGGCGCGCACGGCCCCGGTGGCGTTGTCGACGAAGAAGTGGTCCACGTCGGCGCGTTCCTGCACGACCCCCTCACCGATGCCGTGGGCGGCGGCCACCACGCAGGAGTCCGCCCCGGTACGCGGATCGCGGCTGAACGCCACGAACGAGCGGGTGCCGGGGATCATACGTTGCACGCCCACCGCCACCCGGGCCGACACGGGGGGAAGGCCGCGCCGGGCCCGGTACAGGATCGACTCCGGGTTCAGGCCGGACGCCCAGCAGTCGAGGACCCGCCGCCGGACGTCGGCCGGCGCGACGTACAGGAACGAGTCGGTCAGGCCCGCGAAGGCGTCGTTCACCCCGTCCTCGCCGTTGCCGTCCGCGTCGGCCACCACGCACGCCCGTACCGCCAGCAGGTGGTCCGGGGCGGCGAGCGCGGCCACCGCCGCGTCGAGTTCGGCGGTGACCTCCGCCGGCAGGGTGACCGCCCGGAGCTCGTCGGCGGTCCGCTTCGCCCAGTCCAGCAGCTGGTCCGGATCCGCGTCCGCGCCCGGCGCGGTCGCCATCAGCGCGGCCGCCGCCTCGTCGAAGGCGAGCACCGACAGGCAGCAGAACCCGGGTACCGGGAAGCCGGCCGCGCGGAGCTGCTCCTGCCGGGCGAACTTGTGCCCGACCAGCGTCGGATCGGACAGCCGCGGATCCCCGGCGTGGATGATCGACATCACCACACCCCCGGCACGAGCCGGGCGCGCCCGGTGGCGAACTCCGGGTAGCCCGGCGCCGACCAGAGCACCCGCTCCTCGGTGCGGATCCGCCAGATCAGGCCGCCCAGCAACGCCAGCAGCGCCAGCACGCTGACCGGGCTGAGGAAGTAGAGCACGAAGCCGAGGTTGGCCAGCAGCATTCCGGCGTACGCCGGGTGCCTGACCAGCCGGTACGGCCCGCCGGTCACGATGGGGTGCCGGTCCCGGCGCAGCACGTGGTGGGTGTAGAGGGCCCCGAGGGCCCGGATCGCAGTCAGTCGCAGGGCGATCCCGGCGACGAAGAGCACGATCGGGGGGATCATCCACCACGAGAACCGGGACCACGGCGCGGCCGGCACCATCGCGACCACGACCAGCGTCAGGCGGGCGCAGGCGTAGACCGCCAGGGTGCGGATCTCCGCCGCGGGCTGCGCGGGTTTGCGGAAGGTCACCGGAATCTCGACGCTCAGCCAGACCAGGTATCCGACCGCGAGGAGCCCGGAGATCAGGTGGGACGGCTCCCCTGCCGAGCTGAGGTACCAGACGCCCCGGACGACGAGCACGGTGAACGCGACCACGAAGAGCAGCCGGGTCAGCACGGTGACCGGGTCGATCCCGGCGCGGGGCCTGGTGGTGGCTTCGGGCCGGGTCACGCCTGCCTCCCGGTGCTCGCGGTCGGACGCCGGAGCCGGTCGTAGACGGCGGGGGTCGCCACGTAGTAGCGGAAGCCCACGTGCCCACGGGGGACGCCGTCGACCAGGACCCTGATGGTCAGGCTGAGCCGGCCCCGGGCGGCCGGTTCCGGCGTCCAGTTCAGCGCGATGTCGCCGGACAGGTCGCCGGGCAGGTCCGCGTCCAGGTCGAGGAGGACGAACGTCGCGCCCGGGCGGGACCGGCCAGCCACATGGTTGATCATGGTGGCGAACTGGCGGGCGGCGTCGACGACGAGTTCGACCCGGGCCGGCGCACCAGGGGGACCGGCGAGCGGATGGCCCGGCGGTGGCCGGCGGACGGCGACGGAGTAGTCGGCGTCCATCGCGGAGATGAGCACGTTCTCGGGGTGTTGGCGGTGGACCAGCGCCGGATCCGCCGGGGGCGCCGGGGCGGACACCCGCGTACCCGGGACCTCGGGTCGGGACGGCTCCCCGGTCCGGAAACCGACCGTCCCCTCGCAGACGGTGGTCTCGCCCTGGAACGCCCGCAGCCCGATGTCGCCGGCGGTGCTGGCGCCGTCGCCACCGCTCGCCGCCAGGTGGCCCACGAACGCCACCGAGCGCGCGGGCGCCGGAACGACCGCCTCGAGGCCGACCGGGTCGCCCAGTTCGCAGAAGAGGGGGAAGCGCAGCGAGACGAGCATCTGCCGCCGGGTCCCCTCGATGCCGACGTCGGCGGACCTGAGCAGCTCGAACAGACCGCAGACGAGCGCCATGCCGGGCAGGTGGTCGAGCGGATGGTCGAAGAAGTAGGGGTCGTGCGGGTCGACGACGAGGGCGGCGGACCACCGGTCATGCACCGTCCCGCCCTCCCGCGCCACGCGGCTGACCAGCTCTCCGCCGCTCGTCCGGCCGGGCTGAGAGGTCTCGAGATGCTCGGTTCCCAACGACATAGGACCTGCCCTTCGGTCTGATCGGAGACCATGATCCTCAATGGGAGTTCCGTCGCCAGCTTCTTCCATATTGCGGTTTTCCATTGGCGTGGGCAGATGGGAACGCGCATACCGGAGTTCGTGGGAATTCCACTTGTCCCGGTCCGCGACATACGACGCGACCGCCTCGGATGTCCCGGGAAGAGGTGGTTGGGGCCTGTCCCGTCCGGCGGTCGTCCGGCCGGCCGGATCGCGTCCTGACCTGGGCGGGAACGCCCGCCGGGGCAGGGCGGCGCGGGTGCCGGGCCGCCTCGGTCGGCGTCGGGATCGGGCCGCCTCGGGGGGCGCCCGCGGCTACGGGAGCGCCCCGAGGCGGCCCGGCGTCGGAAACCGGACACTGGACGGAGCCTCGCGATTCGCCACGCCCGTTCGGAGGTCCGGCAACGAGCCCCAGCGAACCGACCGCGGGAACGCGCGACGCCTACGACCTGAGGGCGCCGTCGCCTCCGCCGGGGTCATTCGCCCAGCGGAGCACCGCGCCAGCGCCATTCCTGCGACCGGGGGCGTCCCGGCAGCTCGATCCGGCCGGTGGACCACCGCAACGCCGCCCACGGGTCCACCCCGGCCAGTTCCCGCACCGCTTCCGGAAACAGCCGGGCGAGGACCCGGGCACACACGTCACGTGGTGGACGGAGGGCCAGGCCGAGGCCCTGCGCGATGTCGTCGCCGTGCAGCAACGTCTCCGCGCAGCCCATCGCGGCGAAGCCCTCCGGATCAGCCTGGCCCGTGGGGTGGTAGGCCCGGACATCCGGGCCAGACGTGCGTACGGTGGCCGCCAGAAGACGGCCAGCCACCTCGACGAACTCCAGCACCTCCGCCGGCGAGGCGTCCTCGTCGGCGTTAGCCATGAAGCACACGAACCGCTTCTCGGGCCGGGCGACGAGCTGGCCCGCGAACGACATCAGGCAGTCTCCGACGTGCTCGGCGGCGTGCCAGCAGTCCCACTCCAGGCCGCCTGCCCGCGCGGACCAGTCCAGGCCGGTCGCCGGTCGCAGGCTGGCGACGACGCTGGACACTGCGACATCGAGATCATCGGCGGTGACCGCCACTGTTTCCTCCAGTTCCGCGCGGCGGACGCCGTGCCCGCCGTAGCCGGTGCACACCTTGCCTGCGGGGTGTGACGAGCCCGCCGGTGGTGGGAGTCCGAGAGGGGAGCGCAGGGCCTACTGACGCAGTTCGAGCGACATGTGCGCGGACAGGGCGCGGAGGAAGTCGGGCGCGTCGAAGACGGCACCGGCGGAGGCGACACCGACGGTCCTGGTCCGTCCCGTGAGGATGCGGTGGACGGCCTCCACCGCGAGCGGCGCGCTGACGGCGTAGATGTCCCGGCCGCCCGCCACGGCGCGCCGTTCCGCGCCGCCGGAGCGCACGACGACGTCGACGAGGAAGGTCTGCGCGGACCGCCCGCGATCGTCGGCGGCGGCCGGTGCCGGAGTGTCCGGAGCCGCCAGTTCCCCGGCCGCCTCGACCGTCATGTAGGTGCGGACCTCGGGGATGGCCAGGTGGCTCGGGACGGTGACGACGTCGGCCATGCTGAATTCGCCGATCACCGCCCGGCTTCCCATCGGCTCGGGGAAGGCCCACGTCAGGGCGGGCGGGGCGTCGTCGCGGTACTCCAGCCGCCCGTCGCGGTAGCGGACGCGCCGGCCGTCCCTGCGCTGCCGGGAGACCGTGCCCGCCGCGCGGGTCCCGGGCGTGGGGTGCCAACCGCTCAGCCCGTACGCGACATGCGCCTCGTCGGCCGCCGTCCAGTCGCCCATCGCCGCGGTGACCAGCAGGTCGCCGAGGCCGCCGAAGAAGGCCATCGCGGGAACCACCACGGTCCCCGCGGCGCGGGCGCGCTCCGCGAAGTGCGTGAAGGTGTCGAGGTTGGCCTCGATCTCGGCGGCCACGTCCACGTACGGGATGCCGGCGCGCAGCGCCGCCTCGATCACGGGAGCGGCGGTCACGGCGAAGGGCCCGGCGCAGTTGACCACGGCGGCCGCGCCGGCCAGCGCGCGGTCGAGCGAGGCCGGGTCGTCGACCGAGGCCGGCCGGACGTCGAGCCCCGGATGGAGCGCCGCGAGCGCCCGCAGCTTGTCCGCGTCACGTCCCGAGAGCAGCGGGACGAACCCGCGGGTGCGCAACTCCGCCACCACGAAGCGCCCGGTGTGCCCGTAGGCGCCGAAGACCGCCACCGTCCGATCTGATCCCATCAGCTCTCCCAGCCCCGTACCCGATTGATCAACTGTGACCATCCTGGCCGTGGTGGCGCACCGCCGCGAGTGTCTGGAACGCCATGCCCCGTACAGTTTCGGACATGGGCACCGTCGCGCTGGCCGTCACCGAGGGGATGCTGCACTTCGAGCTGTCCCTGGCGTACGAGGTCTTCGGATCCGACCTGACCGGCCTGGCCGACCCCTGGTACCGCCTCACCGTGTGTGGACCGGCCGCGGTGCGGGTGGGCCGGTTCCTGCTGGAGCCCGACTGCGGGCTCGACCAGCTCGCGCACGCCGACACGGTGATCGTCCCCGGGTGGGTCGACGTCGACGAGGACCCGCCCGCCGACCTGGTCGACGCGGTGCGCGCGGCCCACGAGGCGGGCGCGCGGGTGGCCTCCCTGTGCACGGGCGCGTTCGTGCTGGCCGCCGCCGGCCTGCTGGACGGCCGACGGGCGACCACGCACTGGGCGCACACCGAGGCCCTGGCGGCCCGCCATCCCCGGGTGGAGGTCGATCCGGACGTGCTCTACGTGGACGACGGCAACGTGCTCACCTCCGCCGGCAAGGCCGCCGCGATGGACCTGTGCCTGCATCTGGTCCGCCTCGACCACGGCGCGGCGGTCGCCAACACGCTCGCCCGCCGCCTGGTCGTGCCCCCGCACCGGGCCGGCGGCCAGGCCCAGTTCGTCACCGCCCCGGTGCCCGCCCGGGACGACCACCCGCTCGCCGCGCTGTTCGCCTGGGCGATCGAACGGCTCGACCGCCCGCTGACGGTGGAGGACCTGGCCCGCCAGGCGAACATGAGCTCGCGCAACCTGGGCCGCCACTTCAGGTCGTTGGCCGGCACCACCCCGCTGCGATGGCTGCTGACCCAGCGGATCCGGCACGCCCAGGAGCTGCTGGAGACCACCGGCGACAGCATCGACGCCGTCGCGGCGGCCACCGGCATGGGCACCGCCGCGACGCTGCGCCGACACTTCAACCGCGCCCTCGGCGTGCCCCCGGAAACCTACCGCCGCACCTTCCGCAGCTCGCGGTCCAGCGCTCGATGACGGGCCACCACCGGGGGCAGCGAGGCTCGACCTGTCCCGCCGCGACGATCCCTCAGGCCTTGCGGAGCCAGAACGTCAGACCCAGCGATTCGTCGCTGAACGCCTCGGCGTCCGCCCAGGTGGGCGTACCGGCGGCGTAGTCCGTGGCGAGCACCTCGTCGGCGACCAGCTCGCCGTGCTCGGCGAGCGCCGTCGCGGTGTCGTCCACCGACGCCTGGTAACGCAGCACGATGCGGTCCGCGACGTCGAGGCCGCTGGTCTTACGGGCCTCCTGGATCTGCCGGATCGCGTCGCGCGCCACCCCGGCGCGCCGCAGCTCGGGCGTGAGCTGCAGGTCGAGTGCCACGGTGGCACCGCTGTCGGAGGCCACCGCCCAGCCCTCGCGCGGGTTCTCCGTGATGATCACCTCGTCCGGGCCCAGCGTGACGCTCTCGCCACCGACGACGATCGTGGCCGTGCCGGTGCTGCGCAACTCGTCCTTCAGCGCGGCGGCGTCGGCGCCCGCGATCGCCTTGGCGACGGCCTGCACCTCCTTGCCGAACCGCCTGCCCAACGACCGGAAGTTGGCCTTGGCGGTGGTGTCGACGAGCGATCCGCCGGCCGTGACGACCGACGACACCGACCCGACGTTGAGCTCGGCGGCAACCTCGGCGAGCAGTTCCGGAGGCAGGTCGTCGAAGCCCGAGGCAGAGGCCAGCGCGCGCGACAGGGGCTGGCGGACCTTCATCCCCGAGTCGGCGCGGGCCGCCCGGCCCAGCTCGACCAGCCGCCGGGCGAGCGCCATCTGCACCGCCAGCTCCGGCTGGACCAGGGAGTCGTCGGCGACCGGGTACGCGGCGAGGTGGACGGACGTCGGCGCGTCCGGTGTCACCGGCACGACCATGTCCTGCCAGACCCGCTCGGTGATGAACGGCGTGATCGGCGCCATCAGCAGCGTCACCGCCGTGAGCGCCTCGTGCAGGGTCGCCAGCGCCGCCCGGTCCCCCCGCCAGAACCGGCGGCGGCTGCGCCGCACGTACCAGTTGGACAGGTCGTCGACGAAGGCGGCGAGCAGCTTGCCCGCCTCGTGCGTGTCGAACGCCGCCATCGCCGCGTCCACCCGCTGGATCAGGCTGTGCGTCTCGGACAGCAGCCACCGGTCCAGGAGCGGGCGGTCGGCCGGGCGCGGGTCCGCCGCCGAGGGGGACCAGCCGGCGGTACGGCCGTAGAGCGACTGGAAGGCCACCGTGTTCCAGTAGGTCAGGAGGGTCTTGCGCACCACCTCCTGCAGAGCGCCGTGCCCCACCCGGCGCGCCGACCAGGGCGATCCGACCGCGGCCATGAACCAGCGCACCGCGTCGGCGCCGTGCTGTTCCATCAGCGGGATCGGCTCGAGGATGTTGCCCAGGTGCTTGGACATCTTGCGGCCGTCCTCGGCCAGGATGTGGCCCAGGCAGACCACGTTCTCGTACGCCGACCGGTCGAACACCAGCACGCCGATCGCCATCAGCGTGTAGAACCAGCCCCGGGTCTGGTCGATCGCCTCGGAGATGAACTGCGCCGGGTAGCGGCTCTCGAACAGCTCCCGGTTGCGGTACGGGTAGCCGAACTGGGCGAACGGCATGGCGCCGGAGTCGTACCAGGCGTCGATCACCTCGGGCACCCGGGTCGCGTCGGCGCCGCAGTGGCAGGCGAACGTCACGTCGTCGATGAAGGGCCGGTGCGGGTCGAGCTCGGACAGGTCCCGGCCCGCCTTCTCACCCAGCTCGGCCAGCGAGCCGACGCAGGTCAGGTGGCCCTCGGTGCAGCGCCAGACAGGCAGCGGCGTGCCCCAGTAGCGTTGCCGCGACAGCGCCCAGTCGATGTTGTTGACGAGCCAGTCGCCGTACCGGCCGTGCTTGATGGTGGCGGGGTGCCAGGTGGTGCGCTCGTTCTCGCGCAGCAGGGCGTCACGCACCGCGGTGGTCCTGATGTACCAGGAGGGCTGCGCGTAGTAGATCAGCGCGGTGTGGCAGCGCCAGCAGTGCGGGTAGCTGTGCTCGTAGGCGATCTCGCGGAACAGCAGCCCACGGGCGGTCAGGTCGGCGACCAGCGGCGCGTCGGCGGCCTTGAAGAACAGGCCGCCGACGAGCGGCAGGTCCGCCTCGAAGGTGCCGTCGCGGCGCACCGGGTTGATCATCGGCAGTCCGTACGCCCGGCAGCTCGCGAGGTCGTCCGCACCGAAGGCCGGCGACTGGTGCACCAGACCGGAGCCGCTGTCGGTGGTGACGTAGTCCGCCAGGATCACGATGTGCGCGTCCGGCGCGTCGACCAGGTCGAACGGCGCCTGGTAGGTCCACCGCTCCATCTCACGGCCGGTGAAGGACTCCCCCGTGGCCTTCCACCCGTCGCCGAGCAACGGGGCCAGCAGCGGCTCGGCGACCACCAGCTGCTCGGTGCCGTCGGTGGCGACCACGTAGGTCACCTCCGGATGCACGGCGACCGCCACGTTGGAGACCAGCGTCCACGGGGTGGTGGTCCAGACCAGCAGCGACGCCCGCCCGGCCAGTGGACCCGAGGTCAGCGGAAAACGCACGTACACCGACGGGTCGACGACGGTCTCGTAGCCCTGGGCCAGCTCGTGGTCGGAGAGGGTGGTCTGGTCCTTCGGGCACCACGGAGCCACCCGGAAGTCCTCGACCAGCAGGCCCTTGTCGAAGATCTGCTTCAGCGACCACCACACCGACTCGATGTACTCCGAGTCCATGGTCCGGTAGGCGTCGCCCAGGTCGACCCAGTAGCCCATCCGTCGGGTGAGCTCGGCGAAGGCGTCGGTGTGCCGGGTCACCGACTCGCGGCACCGGGCGTTGAAGTCGGCGATGCCGTAGCGCTCGATGTCCTGCTTGCCGTTGAGCCCGAGTTCCTTCTCGACGGCCAGCTCCACCGGCAGGCCGTGGCAGTCCCAGCCGGCCTTGCGTGCGACGTGGAAGCCCTTCATCGTCCGGTACCGCGGGAACATGTCCTTGAAGACCCGCGCCTCGATGTGATGGGCGCCGGGCATGCCGTTCGCGGTGGGCGGACCCTCGTAGAACACCCATTCGGGGCGTCCCTCGGACTGCGCCATGCTGCGCGCGAAGATGCCCTCGTCGTTCCAGAACCGCAGCACCTCGTGGTCGAGGGCGGTCAGGTCGACCTGGTTGGCAACGGGACGGTACATGGCTCCTCCGTCGGACGGTGTCCTGCTCCGGCGAAGGGACGAGGCCGGAGCCCCGCGGTACCACCCTTCTTGGCCGCGTACGGCCCCCTCATTAGGGTTCGCGGTCGGTTCTACTCGGCCTCGCGGCCTTTCCTCCGACGGCTCCGGGGTGATCTTCCCGTCGCGCACACCCCCGGGCTCACACCATCCCCAGGTCGCTACCGGCTGCGTGCGGCGGTACTCGTCCCCATCTGCGCCTTGCGCTCCCATGCTAGCCCATCGGATCGCCCGGACGTCACGACCGAGGGCCCCGCCCCCTCCGGGGCTGCGCGATCCGTGGTGAGCACGGCCGCCGCCCGGCGAGCGGGCCGTCTAGGGTGAGCGGGTGGCTGGGATCGCGTGGGCGGATTCGTACCTGGGGCGGCTGCGGGCGAGCGCCGGCGACCACGACACGCTGCTGTTCGTCGGGGTACGCGGCGTGCTGCTGGACGAACGCGGGCACCTGCTGCTGATCAGGCGGCGCGACAACGGGCACTGGACGATTCCCGCCGGCGCGATGGAGTTGGGCGAGAACGTCGCCGAATGCGCCGTTCGCGAGGTCTGGGAGGAGACGGGCCTGCGGCCCACGTCGCTGACGCCCTTCGCGATGTACACCGGGCCGACGTACACCCACACCAACATGTACGGGCACACCTACCAGCTGTTCCACACCGCGTTCCAGGTGCACTCCTGGGACGGCGAACTCCGACGGGAGACCGACGAGACGGTCGACGCGGGATTCTTCCCGCTCGACGCGCTGCCCGCGCCCGCGTCACCGTTCCTGCCGGAGACCCTCGAGGACCTGCGAACGTTCGCACACACCGGCAGGCTGGTGCTGAAGTAGCGCGGCGGCGGGGACCGTCGAGCGGCCACGGCCTGCGGGTCACCACCGCGCCCCACCGACCGTCGGTCACCTCACCGGCGGTGGAACGGGTGCCGGCCGAGGAGCCCGGCGAGCTCCGCGGCCAGCGGAGCGGCGAAGAGGTGCTCCACCAGCGGCGCCCACTCCGGGGGACACGCGTCGGGCAGCGGCAGCAGCAGGTGGGCGTGCTCCCGGGCGGCGGCGTCCCCGGGCCGGGCCAGCACGGCGACCCGGTGACCCCGCTCACGGGCCTGCGCGCAGAGGCGTACCGCCCGCTCGTGGCTCGGGCCCGGGGGCGCCAGGACGATCAGCGGGGCGTCGCGGTCGGTCGCGAACCGCTCCACGTGCCACCATTCCTCGAGGTCCTGCCCGAGCGCCGGGACGCCGGCCCCTTCGACCACCTTCGCCGCCGCGTACCGCGCGGTACCGAACGCCGGCCCGCCCCCGAGCACCTGTACGAGCGGCGCGTCCCGCAGCATCCCGGCGAGCTGCCGGCACGGATCCGCCTGCCGCTCGATCGTCTCGGCGACCACCTTCACCATGGCGGCGCCCGCCTCGGCGCCGAGGCGGGCGGCCGACGGCGCGCCCGCGTACCGGCGGGCCAGCAGCAGCAGGCTGAGCAGGCTGGCCTGATAGCTGCGCACACCCGGGGCCGGCGGCCGGTCCGGCAGTTCCGCCAGGAGGACGTGCTCGGCGCTGCGACCCACCGGACTCTGGGCGTTGCCGACCGCCGCGAGCGTCCGGTGCCCCGCCGCCCGCGCGCGGGCGAGGCCCTCCGCCAGGCCGACGTTGCCACCCGACGCCGAGATGCCCACCACGAGGGACGACGGCCCCGCCGGCACGCCGTAGTCGTGCAGCCGATAGGTGCTGCGGACGCGACACCCGCCCGCCGGGCCGAGGTCGAACGCGTAGCTGACCGCCTCGGCGGCGAAGAGCGAGTCGCCGCTGCCGGACAGCACGACCTGGCCCGGGCCGGGCCCGGCGGCGATGAGGTCGTCGACCTGGGCGCCGATCACGGGAGCGAGCGACGCCAGGTCGTCGTGGAGGTGTGTCACCTCCGCACGGAGGGCGGCGAGAGTGCGGCGGGTCACGCGGACCGCCGCGGGGCCAGGGAATCGACGATGTCCATGTAGGACCGCACCCGCTCCTCCGACACGTCCGAGGAGAAGCTCCCGTCGGCGGTGAAGCAGCCGGCGACGAAGACGCCGTCCGCCGCGTCGACCAGCCGGGCCGCGTTCTCGTGGTCCGTGTGCCCGGCGAGATAGATCGGAGCGGTCGGCGACGCCCGCCGCACCTGCGCGATGAGCTCCAGGGTCCGCGCCTCGTCGGGATCCCCCAGACAGATCGCGTCCGCACCGGCGTTCACCGCCGCCCGCGCGACCTCGCCCACCGGCCGCTCACCGCCCGGCCACTTGTAGTGCATGCTGAAGACGTCCGCGACGACCCGGACGTCCCAGGCGTCGATCGTCCGGCGGTAGGCCATCACGGCCGCCGGGTCCGGTGCCACCCGCCCCTGCCAGCTCAGCGTCTCACCGACGAGGGCACCCACCCGGACGAACGAGCCGCCGCAGACCTTCGCCGCCGCCAGCGAGGCCCGCGTCGCGTTCCGCATGATCTGGACCCCCACCTCGAAGGTGGGGCGCGTGGCTGCCCGGACGGCCTCGGTGATCAGGGCGACGGCGGCGAGGCGGGCCGGATCGCAGTCGTCCTCGACCCCGTACACCCGATCCGCCGTCTGGATCAGGCAGCCGTGCGCGCCGCCCCGGTCCAGCGCCCGCGCCGACTCCACCGCGCGGGCGAGGTTGTGTCGGAAGGACCCGGCCTCGTAGAAGGGCGTGCCCGGCAGCGGGGCCAGGTGCAGGACGCCGTAGCAGGTCCTCGTCCGTGCCGGCTGTGCCACCCGTGTTCCCCCACCCAAGTCTCCCGACCGATCCGGTCGAGCGTCCCGCGCGCCTCGTGTGCCGCCGGCAACACTAGTCGATCCCTCGGCCGGGGAGCGTAACCGGCGGGGTCCGGAAGATTCCGCGGTCCTTTCTGGACCGGCGGCTGGGTTAAGCTCCGGCCATGAGCTCACCTACCGTGCCGCACCAGGTCGAATCGGCCGGGATCCGGCTCACCGATCCGCGGACCGGCCGGATCCGTCGTCGTCTCCCCGCGTCGGACGGCGCGGCGACGGCGGAGGCGGTGGCCTCGGCGCGGGTCGCGCACCGGCAGTGGTCGGCGCTGCCGACGGGCGAACGGAGCCGCCGACTGCTGGCGTTCGCCGACCGCGTCCAGACCGCCCTGGCGGAGTACGTCGCCGCCGAGCGGGCCGGGACGGGCAAGCCCGCCCACGAGGCGGAGGGCGAGATCCTCACGAGCGTCGACGTCCTCCGGTTCTACGCCGGCGCGGCCCGGGCGGCGCTCTCCCCGGCCGCGGGGCACCACCTGCCCGACCGGGAGAGCTGGGTCCGCTGGGAACCACTCGGCGTGGTGGCCGCCATCGTCCCGTGGAACTACCCCATCCTCATGGCCGCCTGGCGGATCGGCCCCGCGTTGGCGGCCGGTAACAGCGTGATCCTCAAGCCGGCGGAGAGCACGCCGGACAGCGCCCTGCTGCTCGCCCGTGACGCCGCGGAGACGCTCGGGCCCGGGGTGCTGGTCGCGCTGCCCGGCGACCGGGCGACGGGGCGGTTGCTGGTCGACAGCACGGTGGACGCCGTCGCCTTCACCGGCAGTCTCGCCGGTGGCCTGGACGTCGCCGCCCGCGCGGGGGTCCGCAGAATCAGCCTGGAACTGGGCGGCAACTGCCCCGCGCTGGTCCTGCCCGGGGCGCCCGGGCACACGTACGCCGAGCTCACCGCCGCCGCCACCTACAACGCCGGGCAGAGCTGCGCGGCGCCGGCCCGGGTGATCACCCTGCGGCAGAACTACGCCGAGGTGGTCGACCGGCTCACGGAGGCGATGGGCCACCGACCGGCCGGCACCACGTTCGGGCCGCTGAACAACGCCGACCAGCTCAACCGCTTCGACGACATCCTGTCGCGGTCCGGCGCGGGCAGGCACCACCGTTCCGGGCTCACGATCGACGCGGACGGCGCCGCCGAGGGCTACTGGGCGGAGGGACGCATCCTGGCCGACCTGGAGCCCGACGACCCGGCCGTGGTGACGGAGGTGTTCGGCCCGTGCCTCACCGTGCAGGCGGCCGCCGACATCGACCACGCCATCGAGCTGGCCAACGGGGTCGACCAGGCGCTCGCCGCCAGCGTGTGGGGGTCCGGTGAGGGTCAGCTCCTCGCCGTCGCCCGGGCCGTCGACGCGGGCGAGGTGTGGGTGAACTGCGTGCTGGAGCAGTGCCCGGAGCTGCCACACGGGGGGCGAGGCGCCTCAGGCCACGGCACCGACCTGAGCGTCCTCGCCCTCACCGAGTTCCAGCGTCCGAAGACGGTGACCGTCAGACTCTCCTGAGTTCCGGCGCCCCGCGCCGTTGCAGTCTCGGCATCGCCACCTCGTAGTCGGACGACCGACGCGAGGTGGTCAGGCGTACGGGCGCCCCGGAGAGGCAGAAGAGGAGGATCCCCGGGAACAGCGCCGCCCCCGTCTCCTTGAGGAGCTGACGGTAGAGCAGGTACGAGTCCGTCGCCCCCTCGAACGCCGCCGCCATGTTGATCGAGTACCTCGGCGGCAGGGGCGTGATCCCCGGCACGCGCAGGCCGTTGACGCACGCCTCGCGGAAGTGGAGGAGCGAGGACTCGCGGGACTCCCGTTCCAGCCGGTAGGTGTCGTACGCCCGCTGGAGGTTGGGCAGCTGGAGGTCGTAGACCGGTTCGAACTCCCCGCAGTGCGTCCCGTCGAGTTCCGTCGTCTCCGTCACCCGCCAACGCTCCATCCGGGCCAGCACCTCGACCAGGGTGTAGAAGAAGGACGGCGGGCCGCCGAAGCTGGTCGACGCGTACTCGTAGTACTCGTCGATGAAGGCGCCGTCGGCGACGAACCAGCCGACCTTCAACCCGGGCGCGGACCAGTTCTTGGACAGGCTGCTCACCCGGATGACGTTGGGGGCGGCCCGGGCCGGCGAGAGGACGCCCGGGTCTCCCAGCCACTCGTGACATTCGTCGAGGATGATGAGCGTCTCCGGCGAGGCGGAGCGGATCAGCAGCTCCAGCTCGTCCTCGCGGACCAGCGCCCCGGTGGGGTTCGCCACCGTCTGCAGCAGCACGATCGGGGTGTCCGGCCGCAGCGCGTCGATGAGCGGGCGCAGCGGGATCTCCCCGCTGCTGGTGCACGGCAGCGGCACCAGTTGCACCGGCCCGCGCCGGCCGATGGACTCGACCAGCGGCGGATAGTTGGGAATGCCGCAGAGGGACGTGCCCTGGCCGCGGTTCACCTCGAGGAGGATGAAGTCGGCCAGCGAGTTGATCGCCATGGTGGCGCCCATGGTCAGCGCGATGTTGTCGGCCGTGTACCCGGCGGAGGGCAGCCGGGCCGTCTCGTACTCCGCGACCGCCTCGCGCGCGGATTCCCGGCCCCGGCTGTCGGAGTAGCCGTACCAGTCCCGGTCCAGCGCGTAGCGGACACAGTCCTTCAGGGTGCTGGGCAGCCCCCAGTAGGCCTCGTCGACCGCGCCGGTGCAGAGGAGCGCCTCCGTCTGCGAGCGCAGGTCACCGAAGATGTCGTCGCGGAAGTAGAAGTTGAACAGTTCCTTGACGAAGCGGACGGTCGCTCGGGACGAGAGCACCTCCTCCGCGCCGACCTCCCGCCGCACGCGGCTGCGGCGCCAGCGCTCGGCGAGCTCCGGGCGGTGGCTCTCGGGCCCGAGTTCGCACTCGACCCGGCCGAGGTAGAGATCACGCAGCTCCATCGCGTCGTGCGGGTTCGCCGCCCGGGCGTACACCTCCAGCAGCCGCGCGTCCGGCTCGGGATGTACCGACAGCGTGCCCGTCGGATGGGGCGACTGGGCAGCGAGCATCTTGATCTCGGCGGGGACCACCGAGAGCTGCGGCTCTCCGAGCCCGTGGAACAGCCCCTGTGCGTTCGTCATCACATCGCCTTTCCAGTTCCGGTGGTGATCCGGAGTCGCTTCAGATGGCGGTGCCGCGTCGAGCCCGCGAACGGCGCCGCGGAACGGCCGTGGAACCACCACGTGTTGTCGATGACGGCGAGCAGGCCGGGGCGCCAGCGAAGTGCACGCGCCCCGGCCTCGTCGTACATGGCCCGCAGGAGCCCGGCCAGCGCACCACGTACCTCCTGCGGTGCGAACCGGTCCGTGTCGCAGACCCAGTCCAGTGCGTCTGCCTGGAAGTCCCGGAAGGAGTAGACCGGCCGGCCGTCCACCACCCGGCGGACGGTGGGCACGCCCGGACGGTCGTAGCGGACGTGGCCGAGGATCTCGCGGTCGACGGCCGGCAGGCGGGCGTCGACGGCGGCGAACGGCACGAGCACCGTCTGCGCCGCGTTCTCGTCGTCCCCCGGGTGCAGGCACATCAGCACGATGTAGCGAGGCTGGCCCGACGCGGGCCGGCCGCTGCCCTCGCTGTGCAGGCTCAGCGGGCCGGTGCTGAAGGGCTGCCGGCACACGTCGGCGGTGTTCCCCTCCGCGCTGATCAGGTGCAGGATCCGCCCGCTCTCGACGTTCGGCTGCACCGCCGGGTCCGTCTCCGGCGTCAGCTCGCCGAGCCGCTCGCCGAGGGCGATGAAGTCGGGGCTGGTCAGCGGTTCGTCGAGGGCGACGAGGCCGAGCCCGCACCGGGCGAGCTGCCCGCGCAGCACGGCTTCGATCCCGGCGACGCCGCCCTCGTCGGTGACGGGCTGCGCAGCGAGCTCCGGGGCGGGCAGGGCCCGGCCGTCGAGCAACGCGGCGCGCAGCGCGACGTGCGGGTCGTCCACCTGCTCCAGGAAGGTGCCCCGCACGGGCCACCGTGGTCTCCCGCCGGCCTCCCGCACGGCTGGCTGATCATCAGCGACCATCGGTACCCCCGTAGTCAAGGTGCCGCACCGGGGGTGGGACCACCCGGGCGGTGCGGAAGAGTCGGTCTTCACTGGCCACAGCTGACATCCGTTCGCGTCACCCGTGCTCGGCGTCGAGCAGGTCCAACGCCTCCGCCCAGAGGAACGGGGGATTCTCCGCGCCGAACGGGTGGGCGGGCCGCCGGCTGATGCGCACCCCGAGGGACCTGAGCCGGTCGACGCTCTCGCGATAGGCCGGATGCCGGGCGTGGGCGTCGTGCACATGCGGGAGCACCGCGATGGGGACACCGGATCCCGAGTGGTCGCAGAGCACGCTCACGGCGAGCGTGTCGGCGATCCCGGCCGCCCACTTGTTGATGGTGTTGAAGGTCGCCGGCGCGACCACGATCGCATCGGCCGGGGGGAAGGGAGACCGCTCCGTCGGCGATCGCCAGCCCGACCGGACGGGGCTGCCGGTCAGCGCTTCCAGCTCCGCCCTGTCGAAGAGGGCGAGCGCGTTGGGCGACGCGGTGGCCCAGACGCGCCATCCCCGCTGCTGGGCGATCTCCACGAGCAGCCGGACGTCCCGGGCGGCGTCCGCCGCGCAGATCACCAGGTACAGATTTTCGCGTCCGTTCCCCATCCCTGCTCCCCAGGTGTCCGTCGCGGCTCGTCATGGGCTCACCAGTTCGTCGGACCGTCGGGCGACGCATCGAACTCGGACGGCAGTCGTTGCCCGTACCAGGCTTCGATGAGGTGGTGGCCCACCGAGATCTTCGGCGGCAGGCGGAGCTTCCCGTTCCGCATGGCGTCGGTCAGCTCCTGACGCGTCCACCACCGGGCCTCGACGATCTCCGCTCCGTCGCACGTGACGGCGGTGGTCACCGCCTCGGCGAAGAACCCGGCCATCAGGCTCCCCGGGAACGGCCACAGCTGGCTGCCGACGTACACGGGGGCCGACGCGACGATCCCCACCTCCTCGGCGATCTCCCGCAGAACCGCCTGCTCCAGGGACTCGCCGAGGTCGACGTATCCCGTTATCACCGAGAAGTGCTGCTCCGGCCAGCTGCGTGCCCGCGCCAGCAGACACCGGTCGTCGCCGTCCCGGACGAGGGCGATGACGGCGGGATCGAGCCTGGGGTAGTGCCTGCTGCCGTCCGACAGGCAGATCCGGACGTGGCCGCCGTCCGCCGGGGCCGTGCGGCCCCCGCAGCGCGGGCAGTACCGGTGACCGCTATGCCAGCTGTCCAGCCCGACGGCCGACACCAGCAGCCCGAGGTCACGGTCGCTGAGCATCGTCGCGACCTCGCGGAGCCCCGCGCTGACGCCCCTGCCCAGGCCCTCCCCCGGGGTCCGCGCCGCGAAGTAGGTGACGTCGTCCTCATCGACTCCCAGGAGTACGAGGTCGCACGGGGGCAACTCGGCCGGAGCGAAGAACTCGAGGGAGACGCGGTCGCCCACTCTGCGCACCAGGGTGCGCCCCGCGGAGATCGGCAGCACCCTCGTCCGATCGTCCCGGCGGGCCCGGTCGACCCAGCCGGGATCGCTCCGGTGCGCTGCCGCGCGGTCGACGGCGCTCCGAGCGAGCAGCAGCGAGCGGGACAGCCCGGCGGGTTCCCTACCCATGCCACCAGTTGGTGATCGGCATCTGCCAGTCACGGCCGTAGCTGCGTGCCGTGACGGCGGGACCCACGGGGTACTGCCGCCGTTTGAACTCGGTCCTCTTCACCATCTGCACCACCTGATCGACGAGCAGCGGATCATCGACCCCCTCCAACAGGTCGGCGAGGTCGGCGTTCCCCTCGACGTACTGCCTGACCAGCGAGTCGAAGATGCGGTAGTCCGGGATGGAGTCGGAGTCGAACTGGTTCGGCCGCAGTTCGGCGGACGGCGCCTTGTCGATGATCCGGGGCGGGATGGGCGGGACCTGTCCCGACTTCTCGGCCTTCAGGTTCCGCCATCGGCACAGCTCCCAGACGAGGGTCTTGCACACGTCCTTGATGGGGCCGAACCCGCCGGCCGTGTCGCCGTAGAGGGTCAGGTTCCCTGCCGAGAGTTCGCTCTTGTTACCCGTCATGAGGACGAGGTGCCCGTGTTCGTTCGAGAGGCCCATGATGATGGTCCCCCGGATGCGGACCTGCAGGTTCTCCTCCGCGACGCCGTGCAGCGTCAGCTTGGACTGGAACCCGTCCATCAGGTCGTGGATGGGGATCATGCGGCTCTGGAGGCCCTGCCGCCGCACCAGGTCCTGCGCATCGGTCACCGAGTGGTCGCTCGAGTAGCGACTCGGCATCAGCACGACGTGCACGTTGTCCGGGCCGAGCGCGTCCGCGGCGATCGTCGCGACCAGTGCGGAGTCGACGCCGCCGGACAGGCCCAGGATGGCCGAGCTGAAGTGGTTCTTGCGCGCGTAGTCGTGCAGCGAGAGGACCAGCGCGGCGTAGACGGCCTCGCACCTGTCCAGCGGTGGGCTGATCTCGACCGGCGCCGGTACGGACGGCGCGGGACGGGCGACGGTGACGGCGGCCCGGCCGTCGTCGCCGGCGCTCGGCGCCGCCGTGGGCAGCGTCAGGTCCGCGACCAGGAGATGCTCGGTGAACTGCGGCGCCCGGCCGACGAGCTGGCCGTCGCCGGCCAGGACCATGGAGCCGCCGTCGAAGACGAGTTCGTCCTGCCCGCCCACCATGTTGACGATCGCGAGCGGGGTGCCGGCCGCCCGGGCCCGTCGGGCCCAGTCCTCGTATCGCGAGTCGGAGGCCGGCCCCCGGTACGGCTGGCTCTGGAGCACCACCACCAGATCGGCCGCTGCCCCGGTGTCGGCTGCGGGGGCGTCTCCGGCGTCGTCGCCGATCCGCACGAGGACGACGACGTCGTTGATGCGGAACCGTGCCATCGCCACGCTCGGCTCGGCATGCCCACGAGGTTCCGAGATGCAGGCCTCGGGCACGTACCGCTTCGACGCCGCGATCAGCACGTCGCCGTCGTACAGCCAGGCCGCCGCGTTGCGGGGAGGGCCGGCGTCGGAGTCGGCATCGGGGGTGCCGTCGAGGCAGCCGACGACGGTCGGCAGGTGGCCCAGCCCGGACGACACGAGGCGCTCGGCGATCTTGCGCAGCGTGCCGGCCGACGCCGTGACGAACGACCGACGACGCGCGAGGTCCTGGACCGGTTGCCCGGTCAGGGCCAACTCGGGGAAGACGAGGAGATGCGCACCGGCCGCCTCCGCCCTGCGCGCCCACTCGATGATCTTCTCAGCGTTGCCTTCGAGGTCGCCGACGATGGGGTTCATCTGTGCGAGAGCTACCCGAAATCGCGTGCCTGTCATGTCGTTCGCGCCATCGACGGCACTGGTCCCGAGGCTGACCAGTCAGTCGTGGCGCTCCCTCCCCCCGCTTCTCGAATACGTCCAGTCACAGCAGGCGGCGCATCGCCGTCATGGCGCGATCCGCTCGAACGACACGGCCGGGCCGACACCGATGTCGCGACCGGTCCGCTCGGCGTCCTTCCGCAGGTACGCGGCCGCGTCGAAGCCCTCCAGGTCCGCCAGGTACGCCCGGTGAGCCAGCAACGACCTGATGCCGACCTCGAGGTGGTCCCCGATCTCGACGTAGCGGTTGGACTTCGGCGAGTTGCTGAAGAGCACGCTCGTGACGCCGCCCCAGGGCTCCAGCCCCTCCTCGACGAGCTCCGGGAACATCCACCCGTTCGCGGCGTCCCGGACCGCGTCGACGATCGCCGGGCCGAGCATCCGGTGGTCGACGTGGTTGAAGCTCTCGCCGTACGGCCAGGAGTCCCGGAAGTTCAGGGACACCACGACCTCGGGCCGGCGCTGGCGGATCGCGCGGGCGAGGTCACGGCGCAGAGCCAGGCTGTACTCCAGCGCCCCGTCCGGGTACGCCAGGAAGTCGACGGCCTCCGCCCCGACGATCCTGGCCGCCTCCTGCTGCTCCGCCATGCGCAGGGCGGCGGCGGTCTCCGGGTCCTTCGAACGGATGCCGGCTTCGCCACGGGTCACCAGCAACTGGGTCACCCGCTTGCCCTGCGACGTCCACCGGGCGAGCGCGGAGGAGACGCCGTACTCCAGATCGTCGGGGTGCGCTGCAATGGCGAGGGCATCGGTCCACTGCTCGTCTACGACCATCATGGCGACGTGATCTCCTGCGGCTCGTGCGAATGGGTTGTCCGGCCGGTCACGTCGTCGTCCGTACCGGTTCCACGCCCGGCGTCCGCGCGATCAGCTCGTCGGTCAACGCCGGCCGGATGATCTTCCCGGTGGCGGTTCGCGGGATGGCGTCGAGCGGCAGGATCCGCTGCGGGACCACGGCGGCGGCGAAGGACGCACGCAGCGCGCCGGCCAGGTCGGGCCGGCTGTCCGGAGCGAGCACGACCGCTGCGACGATCTCGTCACCGAGGAACCGGTGCGGCATGCTGACACACGCCGCGTCACGCACGCCCGGAACGGCCCGCAGGGCGCGCTCCATCTCCTCGAGCGAGACGGTCTCGCCGCGCACCTTGGCGATGTTCTTCGTGCGGCCCGTGATGACGAAGTACGGCCGCGGGTCGTCGGCGCCGATCACCGCGAAGCCCAGGTCCTGGGAATGGAACCAACCGTGCCGGAACGCCTCCGCGGTGGCGGCGGGGTTGCCGGCGTACCTGCTCATCACGTTGTGCCCGCGCATGCAGAGTTCGCCGACCTCGCCGGGTTCGGCAGCCGTGCCGTCCGCACGCAGGACGCGGACCTCGTTGCCGGGCATCGCCGTTCCGATCGACGGGATGTCGGCGTCGAGGAGGAGCCGCCGACAGGTGTCCGCCGAGGCGTCGGCGGGCATCGTGGTGGAGAAGTTGGTGGTCTCCGTGAGTCCGTAACCCTGGAGGACGCGTGCGCCGAGGCGCCGGTGGACGTCCTGCGCGGTCCGTCCGGTCAGGGGCGCCGCCGCCGAGACGAAGTACTCGAAGTCCCCGGGCAGGCGCGGGCCGCGCCACACGTGCGTGAGGGTCTCCAGGATCGTCGGCACCACGCTCGCGATGCGGGGCCGGAACCGCTCGAGCAACCGCGGATAGTCGAACGGGTCGAACTGACCGGCGAGCATGACGTGGGCGCCCGCCGCGAGCGGACCCATCACGGTGAAGTGGAGGCCGTTCACGTGGTGGATCGGCAGGCACCCCAGGATGCGCTCGCCCGGCCGGAGCCGGTGGTGGGCGCGCAGCGCCGCGGCGTTCGCCACGACGTTGTAGTGCGACTGCGCCACCAGCTTGGAGGACGCCGTCGACCCGGAGGTGCCGATGAGGAAGGCGTCGGCGCCGGGGCTCGCCGGGGCGTCGCCGTCGTCCGGTGGCGGATCGGCGAGGACGCTCGGGTCCGGCAGCGCCACCGGCGCCAACGACGGATCCGGGTCGACCGCCGGTGGGTGCAGCAGGACGGTGGCTCCGGCGGCCCGCACCTGGTCGCGCATCCTGGCGGCGGGATCGGCGGGACTCAACAGCAGCACGGAGCAGCCGGCGCGGAGGACGCCCAGGATCCCGACGACGGACCGCACGTCGTTCACCGGTGCGAGCGCCACCACGTCGCCGGCCGTCACGCCTCGCTCACGGCGCAGCCAGGCGCGGACCCGCCGGCTGAGGCGGTCCACCTCCCGGTACGACAGGGTGGTCGTCGCGCCGTCCGCCGTGACGGTCGTCAGGAACGCGGCGTCGCCGAGCACCGCGACCTGGCGGACGAGGACGGACACGATGGTCCCGCCGTACTCCCACGGCGGCCCGAAGGAGCGGCCGAGGTAGCTGTGGACGAGATCGCCGTCGACGAGCTGGGGCGTCCCCATGGTCAGGCGAACCGGTTCGGCGAGTGCGGACAGCCCAGCTCGCTCAGGTCCTGGTGGCCCTCGGCCGTCACGCCGCAGATCTGGCACGCGATGGAGCTGATCGGCGTGAGGAGAGCGGAGTACTCGATCAGATTCTGGCGCTCCGGGTCCTCGATGCCGCGGTGCGGTGAACCGATCGCGAGGATCACGTGGTCGGTGATGGCGCCGACGGCGTGGGGGACGGCCCCGTCGATCATGTAGACCTGCCCGGCCCGGGTCTCCGTGATGACCCCACCCACGGTGATCGTCCCTCGCCCGCCGACCACGAACAGCAGGTGGTCCCCCGGGTGGGTGTGCGGCGCGAAGCCGTTCCCGGCCGGTACGTGGATCAGGTCGGCGCCGAGCTTGCCGTTGGTCACCAGGGAGCGGCCGGTGGCGGCTGCGGTCTTGGGGATGGGGACGGCCCGGGGGCCCAGGTCGAAGCCCAGGCGCTGCATCGTGCCGTCGACGCCGAGGTCCTCGGCCCAATCGAGCATCAGCAGCGGCGGCGTCGCGCCGGGCGCGGCAGCCGGCCGGGGCGCCGCCGCGGGCTGCCGCAGCGTCGTGACAGCGTCCACGATGGACGAAACGGACCGGAACGTCGACCGGTCCAGCATCGTGGACGGGAAGCTGATGGAGTAGGCCTCCTCGAGCTGGACGATCAGTTCGACCAGGGCGACCGAGTCGACCCCGAGGGCCGCCAGGTCCGCGTGCGGGTCGGCGAGGGCTCCGGAGTCGCCGGTCCGGACGCGGCGACGCACCAGATCGGTGACGACCCGCTCGACGCTGTCCACTAGAGACTGCTCGACGACCACTGCCTCATCCACTGACGACTCCGCTCTCATCAGGATCATCGCAACGCGAAGCTAACACATGTTTCGATGTGGCGATCGACTTCTGCAACTGGACCCGACGCACGCCGCCCTCGGCGAGAACCGGTCCGTACTGCGCGAACCCCAGCACGACGAGCATGCGTCGCGTTGCTTGAAGATCCGGGTTGGCCTCGCAGCGCAGCGCGTCCGCGCCCGTCTCCCCGGCGAGCTCGACAGCCCGGCGGAGGCAGCGCATGCCGACGAGCGAGCCGGCGTGTGCCGGGGCGACGGACAGCCGTTGCAGGTACACGGGCCGCTCGGCGGGCGGGTAGGCCGCCGGGTCGAGACCGTGCGGGGGGTACGCGGAGAGCGTGAACGAACCCACCGCCTCCGTGCCGTGACGCAGCACGTGCACCGCTCCCAGGCGGACCCACCGCTTCGTGGTGTCCGCGTTGCGCACGGGTGCCGTGAGTCCGTTGCGGGCCGCCTGGTGGGCGTCGCTGGCACACAGCAGCTCGTGCACCTCGGCCCAGTCGGTGCCGACCTCCCACGTCCACCGGGCAGGCGCACTTGCGGATTCGTCGAACACAGTGATCGAGTTTCCCCGATCGACGAGGTGCCCGCAATGGCCGATCAAGGCCGTCCGGGCCGCTTCGGGAACGGGCCCACAGTGGAGTCGCACACCGTCCAGCTCGGACGGAATCTCCGGCTGGGCGTGGGATCAGGCAGTGAGGCCGTCGGCCGGCGACGGGCACGGCGCGGCCGCACACCTCGCCCGTCGACGCGCTCGGCGTCGCGGTCCGCGGCGGCGCCGCCCCGGTCGAACCGATCCACCGGTGCCGGGGGCGGACGAACGCCTGCTCCCGCCGCCCGCCCGTCCGCCGTCAGGCCGGGAGGGCCTGCCTGGAGTAGTGCAGGTGACGCCGGCGGTTGGCGTTGGTGCTCGCGAAGCTGCGCAGGTAGATGCGGCGGATGTTCTCCTGTTCCCGCGACCGCCAGAGCCGCTCGTGGTAGGCGTAGCCCTCGATGTGCAGCGTGAACGTCACGGGTTCCGCCCGGGTGAAGTCCGCGAGCGGCTGGCGGAAGTTGCACTTGCGCCATTCGACCAGGTCGTAACGCGACTCGATCGAGACGTCCTCCGGCACCGGCTCGTGCAGCGGAATGAACGACTGGATCTGCAGCTCGGTGATCACGTCCAGCTGCTCGGAGAGCGAGTCGTCCGGCGCCTGGCCGGAGAGGTCGCGGTGCAGCCGCAGGCCGGCCTGCGCGAACTCGCGGACGACCGCGGGGAAGGCGCCCTCGGTGAACAGGTCGCTGAAGACCGCGTACTGGTACCGCATCGCCCCGAACTGGTTGTCGGTGACCTGCTCCGGCTGCCGCTCCGCCATCTCCCGGATGAGCTCGGCGACCTCCTCGCGGGTGTCGCGCATCATCGCCCGGTGGCCGGCGAGGAACCGGCCGGCGTACTCGGCCAGCGTGGGGCACTGCGCCGGGTCGGCCAGCATGGCGCGGATGATCGCGGTCGCCCGGACGCCGTTGGTCTCGAAGAAGAAGACCAGCTCGCGGAGCCAGCCGTAGAACAGGGCGAAGTTGAAGAAGAAGATGAACTTGAAGAACTCCAGGTATTCCTGCTCGGGAATCGTCGCCGTGGCCACGACGAGCTCGTCCATCTCGAACGTCTGCACGTGCTCGTACGCGGAGTAGCCGTTCTCGGAGAGGGCGAAGCGGGTCTTGAGGCCGAACTTCTCCCGGTACTCGGGGAACGCCATCTCCGCCTGGTCGAGGACGTTGAGCGCGTAGATGACGACGTTGTCGAAGCGGTGGTCGAGCACCTTGTCGAGGGACCTGGTGAACGAGTCGATCGTCTCCCCGGGCAGCCCGAAGATGAGCTCCGTGGAGAGGACGAGGCCGTTCTCCCGCGCGAACGCGGCCGCCTCCTCGATCGCGTCGTCCTTGACGTTGACCCGCTTGATGTTCTTGAGGACCTGCTTGTCCAGGGACTGGAAGCTGATGTTCAGGGGGATGAGGTCGCGCATCAGCAGGGTCACCTGCTTGACGTTCTTCGTCAGGTGCTTGTCGGTGTAGACCTGCACCACCGAGGGGTAGGAGTGCTTGTCCTTGATCTTGCGGATGTGCTCGGCGATCTCGACGTCGCGCGGGAGGATCCCGAAGTTCTCGTCCGCGATGCGGAGCAGGGGGTGCGACGTCCGGGCCTGGATGTAGTCGAGTTCCTCCTTGACCCGCTCCACGCTGAACGCGCGCAGCTTGGACCACCAGTCATGGCCGGCCACGCAGAACGTGCAGCGGTACGGACACCCGCGCGAGGTCTGCAACAGGGGGATGTACTCGGGATCCGCCAGGAAACCGTCGCACAGGCCCGTCAGGTACGGCGACGGGATCTCGTCGAGCGCGCCGACCCGGTCCAGCGGCTCGCCCTGCAGGATCAGCCCGTCCTTCCTCAGCGAGTAGCAGCCGCTCACCACCGTCCCCTTGACGTCGCTGGGATCGGTCGCGCCGAGGCAGGCCTCCACGAGGTTGGCCAGCGGCTGTTCGCCCTCGCGGGAGATGTAGAAGTCGGTGGTGTGGTTCCGCCGGAGCCCCGCCTGCGCGATCGACTTCTCCGTCGGGATGTTGGGCCCGGCCACCGCGACCACGACCTTCGGATACTTCTCCTTGACGACGGTGATGACGGCGTTGGTCAGGGCGGTGTTCCACGAGTAGTTGCCGAAGGCGAAGACGTCGGGGACGAACTCGTTCAGCGCCTCGTCGACCTCCTGGGTCGTGGTCAGCTGCCGGGTCACGATGGCGTCGCCGAATCGCGCCTTGAGGTACGAGTGGACGTACGTCATTCCGAGCGGCACCGTGACCCGCAGGTTCTTCCCGGTCGTGCTGTGCAGGTGGGCGAGGAAGACGACGAGCGGTCGGCCGGTTGCGGCGGCTCGGGCGGTGGATCCGACGGTGCGGACACGAAGCGTGTCGACCGGGACGAAACTTGGCTTCGGCTGCTCGACTGCCATGTTGCCTGCCCCTTCTCGGCATGGTGGGCCGGCGACTGTCGGCCCGCTGCGCGGACACCCCCGTACGGTCCCCGCGGGTGCGTGACCGGAGGGATCGCCGGCGTCAGCCACTGTGGATGGGCGCGGGTCCGGAGACGGACGTCCACCGCCGCGACGACCGGACCGCAGGCGCGCCCCGGCCGATGACCTCACCCCGGCGAACGCGCGGCTGGCACCAGTCCCGCTCCCCTCCAGTCCTGCGATCTTGGCTGGGTGGTCCCTACGTTATACGCGATCGACTGTTGTCGCACGACCCCTTCTTCGGGCGCTCCTCCACAGGGGAGGCATCGACCAGGATCGGCGCGTGCGGCGCGAACCTCCAGTCAGGAGGCGCGCAGTGCCGGCACGACGCGCTGCGCGAACATCTCGACGGAGGCCCAGTCGACGGGCGGGCGCGCGCCCAGCACGAAGTCCCGGACGCCCATGCGGAGGTAGGGCTGGAGGTCCCGTACGCAGTCCTCCGGGGTGCCGATCGTCACGAATTCGTCTAGTACGGGCGATCCAGGGCCGAAATGGTCGGCTATCTGCGTCCACCGGCGCTGTGCCGTCGCGCGGTCCCCAGCGAGGACGACGCGGAACGTCACCGACTTCCGCACGCTGTCGGGGTCGCGTCCGGTCGCGGCACAGTGCTGGCCGAGCACGGCCAGCTTGCGCGCGTAGCTCTCCGGATCGCCGGCGAGCGTGTTCCAGATGTCGGCGTGCCGGGCGACCACCCGCAGGGTACGCCGCTCCCCGTCGCCACCGATGATCAGCGGGAGCCGGGTCTGCAGCGGCTTGGGTTCGAGACGGGCGTCCGCCAGCCGCACGTGCCGGCCGCTGAACGTGGTCGTGGGCTGGGTCCAGAGCCCGCGCAACACGTGGCACGCCTCGTCGAGCATCTCCACGCGCACCCGGGGTGACGGGAACGGGATCCCGTACTGCTCGTACGCCAGGTCGGCACTGGCGGCGCCCACACCGAACTCCAGTCGGCCGCCGGAGACGTGGTCGATGGTGGTGGCGATGTTCGCGGCGAGTGCCGGGTGACGCCACGTCACGGCCGACACCATGATCACGCATCTGACCCGTTCGGTCCGGGCGGCGAGCGCGGACAGGAGGCTCAACCCGTCGAAGCAGGGCCCCGCGGGGCCGCCCAGGGGCGGACGGAAATGGTCGAAGAGCGACACCATGTCGTACCCGAGCGCCTCCGCGCGCTGCCACAGGTCGAGCAGCGTCCCGAAGTCGGTGTACTGCTGTCCGGAGTGGACGCCGAACCGGAGTGCCGGCCCATGTATCTGCACGTTCGTTCCTCGCTCCTGAACGGACATCGACTCTCTATGATGGGCTTCGTGGATCTTCGACGCCAGTCCGTCGGTCGCACCTCGGCGCACGCGCCGGACCCGCGAACCGAGGTGCACGCCTACACGGTGACGAACGGGCAGGGCCACGCCATCACGGTGTGGACGTACGGCGCGACCCTGGTCGACGTCAGCGTCCCGGACCGGCACGGTCGCCTCGCCAACGTCGTGCACCGCCTACCCGATCTCAGGACCTACGAGAACCGGACGCTCAACCCCTACGTCGGGTCGACCGTGGGCCGCTACTGCCGCGCCATCCGCAACGGCACCTTCACGCTCGACGGCGTCCCGCACGTCCTCGATCGCAACGACGGCGAGCATCACCTGCACGGCGGGCCCGCCGGGTTCGACCGGCGCGTCTGGCAGGCGTGGACCGAGGAGTCGGCGGACGAGGCGGCGGTCGTGCTGAGGTTGGTGTCCCCCGACGGCGATCAGGGCTATCCGGGCACGGTGGACGTCGAGGCGGCGTACCGTCTGCACCGGTCCGGCCGACTGACGTTCGACTACCGGGCGACGACCACGGCGCCCACGATCATCGGGCTCACCAACCACGCCTACTGGAACCTCGCGGGCGGCGGCACCATCGACGGCCACCACCTCGCCATCAACGCGGACCGCACGGTGGCGTTCGATTCCGACCTGCTGCCGAGGTCGGGGCCGCCCGTCCCGCTGGCCGGAACCGCGCTGGACTACCGCACGCCGCGCCGCATCGGAGCGGCGGCCATCGACAACTTCTTCGTCCTCGACGATGCCACCTGGGCCGCCGAACTCGCCGATCCCGACAGCGGCCGGCGCATGACCGTGGTGACGGACCAGCCCGGCATGGGCGTGTACTCCTCAGACGGGCCGGCCGCCCCGCGCCGGGGCCTCTGCCTCGAGGCGGGGGCGTGGCCGGACGCGGCGAACCGCCCAGACTTCCCGTCGGTACGCCTGGACCCGGGCGACGTGTACGAGCACCGCACGACGCACCACTTCTCGGTCGACTGACGGCGGGAACCGGGCGGGCGCGACGGTTCCATCAGCGGTGGAGCTCCCGCACCCGTAGCCGTCCGGACGCGAGCAGTTGCCGCAGGGTGTCCGCGTCGGGCCCGGCCAGCAGGGCCTGCGAGAGCCGGTCGGCGTCCGGGACCACGAGGACCAGTTCCTCCAGTACGCGGCCCTCGACGAGGTGGTGGAGCAGCTTGAAGGCGAGCCCGATCGACCCGAAATCGGTGCAGACCAGCCCCATCCTGGGCCGGATGAACGTCCCCGGGTCCACGTCCTGGCCGAAGGACGCCGTGTCGACCACGGTGTCGAACTCGCCGCTCAGTTCACCCGCGGCTGCGCGCCCCACCGGCGCCGTCCTGTCGCACCACAGCACGGCGGAGGGCGGGGCGGGGAGGGTGGGGGACGCCCCGGGAACCTGAGGTCTGCTCATCGTCACTCGCTCCAGTGGTCGTGCCGGGCGAGCGTCCGCAGAGCGTCGCCCACCGTGTCGAGCAGGCGTACGGCGGTCTCCTCGGCCATGCCGTCGGCCCGCCAGAACATGACCAGTGACCAGGACCCGTCAGCTTGCGGGAACGCCTCGAACATCAATTCGATCGCGGTGGTGGGCGGCCGGACCCGCACCCGCTCGACCACGACGCCGCCCGCCATGGACACCGGCGCGAACTCGGCCTGGAGCACCGTCCACACCTGGAAGAAGGGGTGCCGGGAGCGGTCCGGTCGCAGCTCGCGTACCAGGTCGTCGAACGGGGTCCGGGCATGCTCGAGCGCCGTGATCGTGCCCTCCACCACCGCCCCGAGCAGCGCGTCGGGAGCGCTGTCCAGCGCATCGCGGACCGGCACGGTGAGCGGGTTGACGAAGTACCCGACGATCCCTTCGGTCTCGGTGTCGAGCCGGCCGGCGGTGACCGTCCCGACGGAGACCTCGGGCGCCCCGAAGGTCGTGGCCAGGGCCCTGCCGGTGGCGGTGATCAGGGCGGACAGCAGCGGTCCCCCCTTCGCGGTCGCGGCCCGGTGCAGTGCCGCCACCGTCTCCGCCGGCACCGCCAGCGTGAGTTCGCAGCGCGGCGCCTCACCGACGGCCGCGGGCAGCGGCAGGAACGGGGGCGGCGCCGGCGTGAGGGTGCGCCGCCAGTAGGACAGCTCGGTGCGCCGCCAGTGCTCCAGGTTCTCCTGTTCCCACACCGCGAAGTCCCGGTACGAGAACGGCCGGGCGGTGGGCGGCGCGCCACCGGCGAGCCGCGTGTCGTACGCGGCGGCGAGGTCCGCGAGCAGCACCGACTCGGACCAGCCGTCGAATGCCACGTGGTGCACGTGCAGGCAGAGCAGGTGCCGGCGCTCGTCGAGCCGGCAGATCCGGGCCCGGATCGGGATCTCGTCCTCGAGGGCGAACGGCCGTCCCCACCAGTCCGCCGTGGCCCGCTCCGCGGCGAGCTGCACTGACTCGGCGTCCGGGAGGGCCACCTCCTGGACCTCGGGCACGACGCCGTCCAGGATCTGCTGGGCGGGGAGGTCGTCGTCGAAGTCGTAGACCGTGCGCAGCACCGAGTGCCGCTGCACGACGTCGGCAAGTGCGCGGCGGAGCACGTCGGTGCGGAGTGGCCCGCTCATCAGATAGGCCAGCACCAACATGTTGTCGGCCCTGCCGGGCGCGGTCTGCTCGGCGAGCCAGAACCGGCGTTGGGCATGGGAGAGCGGAGCCGGGCCGTCGTGCGTCACGGGTACGAGCGGCGTTCCCACCCGTGGCGCCGCCGCGTCGAGGGCGTCGACGATTTCGGCCAGCGAGCGGCACCGGTAGACGTCCGCGACGGTGCAGCGGACCCCGAGACGGCCGCTCAGCCGCGCCGCGAGCCGGATGGCGTCGAGGGACGTGGCACCCGCCGTCACCAGGTCGTCCGAGGCCGCCAGGTCCGGCAGGCCGAGCAGGTCGCGCACCTCGGCCAGGAGCGGGTCCACGGCGGTGCCGGCCGCCTCCGCCGGCTCGGGCGCCAGCAGGCGGCGCAGCGCGGCGACGTCCGCCTTGCCGTTGGCGGTGAGGGGCAGGCGGGCCGCCTGGTGGAACCGCGTCGGAACCATCGCGTCGATCAGGGTGCGCGCGGCGAGGTCGCGCAGCAGCGCGACGTCCAGCGGCTGCCCGTCCGTGGCGGTGAACACGCACCCCACCTCGACGCCGCCGGCCGGCCGCTCCACCGGCAGCACGACACACGACGCGATCGACGGCGACGACCGCAGCGCCGCCTCGACCTCGCCCGGCTCGATCCGCACGCCCCGGACCTTGAACTGCCGGTCGATCCGACCTCGGTAGCGCAGCTCGCCGTCCGGGCCGAACTCGCCACGATCGCCGGTGCGGTAGTGGCGGACACCGTGGACCTCGAAGAACCGGAGCGCGGTCTCCTCCGGGTCGCCGAGGTAGCCCAGGGCCAGCCCGTCGCCGGAGAGCGCGATCTCGCCGGTGTCCTCCAGGAGCACCACGCCGGTCCGCGGCACCGGGCGGCCGATGGGCACGTCGTCCGTGCCGTCGGCCAGGTCGGCGGGCCGGACCACGTGGGTCGTCGCCGCCATCGAGCACTCGGCCGGTCCGTACAGGTTGACCAGGTGCAGGTCCGGTGCGACCTCGAGGATGCGGCGCAGGTGCGGTGCGGACACCCGCTCGCCGCCGACCACGAGGACCCGGATGTCGCGGAAGAGCTCCGGGCACTCCTCCGCGAAGACGTTGCACAGCGAGCTGGTCAGCCACAGCGTGTTCACGCCTCGGGCGATCCCCGCGCGGAGTGCCGCGGCGTCCAGCGCCGTCTGGTCGCGGTCCATCAGCACGCAGCGACCGCCGTTGAGCAGGGCACCCCACAGCTCGAACGAGTGCATGTCCCACGGGACGGGCACGGCCTGCAACAGCACCGTGGCCTCGTCCAGCGGGATGGTCGGCGAGTTGACCAGGAGCCGGCAGGCACCGCGATGCGGGGAGAGCACCCCCTTCGGCCGTCCGGTCGAGCCCGACGTGTGGAAGACGGACGCCGGGGCGGAGCCGTCGAGTGGCGGGCGTCCCGTCGGCTCGACCGGCCCCGGCTCCGGCTCCGGCCCCGGCTCCGGGCCCGGCTCCGGGCCTGGTCCGGCGAACGCGCCGGGCGGAACGTGGACCAGCCCGGTCCCGGTGAAGCGCCGCGCGTCGTCGGCGACCACCAGCGACACCCCGGCGTGCGCGACCACCCGGTCGAGGCGTTCCCGCGGCCACCGGGGATCGAGGGGCAGGTAGGCGGCCCCGGTGAGCAGCACGCCGAGGAACGCCGCCACCCGCTCAGGGGTGCGCTCCATGTGCACGGCGACGATGTCCCCGGCCGACGCCCCGGCGGCCCGGACCGCGTCCCGGGCCCGGCACGCCTGCGTCCACATCTCGCCGTAGCTGACGCGGCGCTCGCCCTGCTGGATCGCCGTCCTGTCCGGATGCCGGCGGGCGTGGACGCCGACGACCTGCTCGATGCGGTCACCGTGGGCGTACGGGCCGCCCGTCATGCGAGCTGTACCGGAAGCGAGGTGATGCCGAGGATGAAGTTCGATCGCAGCCGGCGTGGCGCGCCCGCCGGTCGGCACCGGACCTTCGCGCTGGTCAACTGCTGGAACAGCAGCGACAGCTCACCCTGCGCGACCGGTGCGCCGATGCAGCGGTGGATGCCCGAGCCGTAGGTCAGGTGCCGGTTGGGGGTACGGCCGACGTCGAAGACGTCACCGTCCGGGTACTGCTCCTCGTCTCGGTTCGCCGACACGTTCCACAGCGTCACCGAGTCGCCGGCCCGGATCCGTCGACCGCGGCGCTCGACATCGCGCTTCGCCATCCGCTGCACGTAGGCGTTGGTGGAACTCCACCGCAGGATCTCGTCCAGCGCCGTTGCGAGCAGGCCCGGGTCGGCGAGCAGTCGCTCGTACTGCTCCGGGTGCTCCATCAGGGCGAGCAGCCCGGTGCAGGCCGTGTACGACGACGTCTCGTTCCCGCCGACCGCCATGTTCATGCAGTTGTACAGGATCTCGTCGGTGGAGAGCGGCCGGTCGTTGATCCTCGCCCGGGCCAGCATGCTGACGAAGTCGTCGCCCGGCTGCCGTCGCCGCAGTGCCAGCAGGTCCTCGAAGTAGTCGAAGATCTCCGCCTGAAGCCAGGCCAGCCGCAGCCCGGCGTCGGTGCCGGTGTCGACGAACGCCTCGTCCCGGTAGCCGACCATGCGCCTGGTCAACCGGATCAGCTCGTGCGCCTCCTCCCAGGAGACGCCCATGATCGTCATCAGCGCGCCGGCCGGCAGTTCGGTGGCGACGTCCACCGCGAAGTCGCCACCCCCGTCGGCGAGCATCCGGTCGACCGCCCGCTCGACGAGCGTGCCGACCTGCCGCGAGACGGCCTCCACCACCGCGTGCGACAGAGCCGGATGGACGACCTGTTTGAGCAACCGGTGGCGCGGCAGGTCGGAGGCGACGAGCATCCGGCCCGCGGCGGAGTCGTCGGAACTCTGGAAGGAGCCCCCGACGACGGCGCCGCGCACCGAGCTGAACAGCTCGTGCTCCCGGTACGCCCACTGCACGTCGTCGTACTTCGTCAACGCCCAGAAGCAGCTGCCGTCGGCGCCCTCGTTCCAGTACACCGGGTCTTCCTCGCGCAGCCGGCGGAAGGCGTCGAGGTGTGCTCCCCGGACGAACAGGTCGACGTCGGCGAGGTCGATGTCCGGTCCGTCCGTCACGCCGGTCCCCCCTCCTGGGCCGTCCTATCGATCAGCGCGGCGAGGTCGCCCAGCACGGCGTTGGCCAGCAGCTCCTGGAACGGCACCTGCACCCCGAGGTCCCGCTTGATCCGCCGGTGCACCTGGAACGCCTGGAGGGAGTGCCCACCCAGCCCGAAGAGGTCCTCGTTGCGGCCGACGTTCTCCACCCCCAGCAGCCGCTCCCACAGCCCGGCGAGGTACCGCTCGGTGTCGGTCCGCGGCGGGAGGTGGCTGTCCCGCCGCCTGCGGTGGGCGTCCAGCAGCTCGCGCAGCGCCACCATGTCCCGCTTGCCGTGCTCGGTCGCCGGGACCTCCGGCACCACGATGAAGTGGGCGGGCACCATGAAGTCCGGTAGGTCGCGCTTCGCCTGGGCCCGCACCTCGCCGAGATCGGTGCCGTCGTCGACGACGAGGACGGCGACCAGCCACCGGTCGTCGGCCGTCCCGTCGGACAGGACGACCGCCTCCTGCACCTGGCGCTGGCGGCGCAGGCCCCGCTCGACCTCGCCCGGCTCCACCCGGTAGCCCCGGATCTTCACCTGGTCGTCCGCCCGGCCGACGAACTCCAGCACGCCGTCGGGACGACGGCGGACCAGGTCACCGGTGCGGTACGCCCGGACCGGCCGGCCGTCCTCGTCGGTCAGCGTCCGGAACCGCTCGGCGGTGCGCTCCGGCTCGTCCTGGTAACCGCGGGCCACGCCCGGCCCGCCGACGAACAGCTCGCCGACCTCCCCGTCGGCAACGGGTGACAGCTCCGGTGAGAGCACCTGGGCGACCACCCCGGGCAGCGGCCGGCCGATCGGGACGAGGTCCGCCTCGGCGTCGGCGGCGGTGACCCGGTGGGCGGTGCAGGCCGTGGTGATCTCGGCGGGCCCGTAGAGGTTGTAGAGCTCGCCGCCGAACTGCCCGCCCAGCAGGTCACGGCAGGCGGACGGTTGAAGTACGTCCCCACCGACCTGGAGGACCCGCAGCGACGCGAACGCGTCCCGGTCCTCCCGGACCACCTGGTTGACCACCATGGTGGGCACCAGCATCGCCGTGATGCCGTACCGCTTCATCTGTCGTTGGAAGTCGGCGGCCAGCAGATCCGGGACCGGCGGCAGCACGATCGCCTCGGCGCCGGCGCCCAGCGTCGTCCAGATCTCGAAATGGAAGGCGTCAAACGACACGCTGGAGATCTGCCCGGACCGGTCGGCCGGCGTCAGCCGGGGCAACCCCGGATTGAGCGCGAACGACACGAGGTTCCGGTGTTCCAGGACGATCGCCTTCGGCTCGCCGGACGAGCCGGAGGTGAACAGGATGCTGGCCGCCGCGCCCGGGTCGACCGCGCCCCGGTTCGCCGGCCCGGCCTGGGACACCTCGGCCGCGGTCACCACGTCGGCCGCGAGGTGCCGCAACCGGTCCCGCCACGCCGCCTCGCAGACGACCAGTTTGACGCCGCCGGCCCGCAGCATGAGGTCCCGCCGGGCGTCCGGATACCGGCTGTCGACCGCCACGTAGGCGGCGCCCGCCTTGAGAACCCCGAGGATCACCACGAAGAGGTCCACGGAGCGCTCGACGTAGACCCCGACCCGGTCCTCGACGTCGACCCCCCGGGCGGCCAGCCCGGCGGCGACGGCGTCGGACTCGCGGTCGAGTTCGGCGTACGTCAACCGGCGGCTGCCGTCGCTGACCGCGGGGCGGTCGGGGTGCTCCCGCACCGACCGTCGGAAGAGGTCGATCAACGTGTCGACGGTTGCTGGCGTACCGGTCACAGTCGCGTTCCCTTTCATCGCGGCGTCTCGGTGGCCCCGGCGCCCTCGGCCACCAGGCGCCGTACGAGTCCAGACAGCCCGGCGAACGTCGGTGCCCGCACGAACTGCGGCAGGCGCAGGGTGATGCCCAGCCGGCGGCGCAGGTCGGCGAGCACCCGCACCGCGCCGAGCGAGTCACCGCCGAGGCGGAAGAAGCTGTCCGACCCGCCGAACCGGTCGTGGCCGAGCACGCGGATCCAGGCCTCCCGCACGGCGGACTCGACGGGGTCGGCCGGCTGCTCGCCGGGTTCCCGTCGTGTCCGCAGGTCCTCGAGGACCAGCTGCCGGGCCCGGTGGCGGTCGACCTTGCCGCTGGGCAGCAGCGGCAGGGCGGCGGCCGGCACGATCACCTGGGGCACCATGTAGGAGGGCAGGACCTGACGCAGCCGGTCGACGGCGCCCTCCGGGTCGAAGCCCGCCGCCGGGGACGGCCGCGGCTCGCTGACCAGGGCCCGGCCCGGGTCCACCGGCGCCCGCGCGGCGTCCTGCTCCGCGTGCCGGCGGGCCCGCTGCGCCGACCGGTCGAGGTAGGCGCAGATCAGGGTGGCGTCCCGCGGGTCGACGCGCACCACGGCGGCGCAGCCGTGGGCGCGGGCGAGCTCGACCAGGGCCGCCGGCGTGGGCGCCGCCTGCGGTGGGTCGGCCAGCCATGCCGCGTTCTGGCCGTGCGGAATCGCCCGGACCACCGCGCCGACCCGCCCCTCGCGGACCCGGGAGCAGACGTCCGCGAACCACTCCGGTCCCTGCCAGTCGTGTTCGTCGAGGGCCGGGTCGGGCGGCTCCGGCACCGGGACCCGGGCCAGCACGGCGTCGAACCGGAACGCGGACATCTCGCTCCACTCGCGCAGGTGCTTCGGGCGGAGGGAGACCGTCAGGTCACCCCGCTCCCGGGCGAGCCGGTACAGGTACGCGGGGTCGATGAGCAGCTCCCGCTCGGCGGCGGCGAGCCGGTCGGCCACCGCGGCCAGTCGCTGCTCGTCCGCGCCGGGATGACGTGCCTGCGCCGTCGCGCGGTACTGCGCCGGCGCCAACGGCCACGAGCGGACGTCGCCGATGAAGATCCGGCCGCCGGGGGACAGGTGGTCCAGGCAGGCGTCCACGACCTTGTCGAGGTACTCGCGGGACGGGAAGTACTGGACCACCGAGTTCAGCAGGATCAGGTCGAACCGGTCCGGCAGCCCGTCCCATTCGTCGGCCGACCGCAGCAGTGCCGCGAAGCCCGGCCCGAGCGCCGCCCGCTCCGCGTTCAGCGCCGCGACCGCCCGGGGCGAGATGTCGGTCGCCAGCCACGTGGCCGCCTTCCGGGCCAGTGGCCGGGTCACCATGCCGGAGCCGGCGCCGATCTCCAGGACGTGCTCGAATCCGAGGCGGGCGACGACGCCCACCGTGTGGTCGGCCCACTCGCGCATGACCGCGTCCGGGTAGCGTTCGCCGGTCAGGTTGCTCGTCCAGCCGCTGAACACCGACTGGTCGAGGTCGGTGTAGGTCTCGTCCCACTGGGTGCGCCAATCGTCGACGGCACCGCTCTCCCCGTCGCGCCCGCCGGGCACCACCACGGCCGCGAGGCTGCGGTTGTCGTCGACCTCCACCTCGACGACCACGCACGCGTGCACCCCGGGCAGCCGGTTGACGGCGCTCTCGACCTCGCCCGGCTCGATCCGATGGCCCCGGAGCTTCAGCTGGTCGTCCACCCGGCCGCGTACCTGGTAGCGGCCGTCGCGGGTGCGCCGGCCCCGGTCGCCGGTGCGGTAGCCGCGGCCGACCCCGTCGAGGTGCACGAACGCCCCGGCGGTCAGCTCCGGGCGGTTCAGGTAGCCCCGCGACAGGGCGGGGCCGCTGATCCACAGGTCACCGAAGGTGCCGTCGGGCGCCGGCCGGCCCCACTGGTCGCGCACCAGGAAACGGTTGCCGCGCAGCGGCACGCCGATGGAGATCTCACCCGGCTCGAGCTGCCACGCCGACGACCAGATGGTGGTCTCCGTCGGGCCGTAGACGTTGAAGGCGACGTCGGCGAGGCCGAGCAGCGCGTCGCGGACGTCCTCGGTCAGCGGTTCGCCGCCGCAGAGCGCGACCCGTACGCGGGTGCCGAGATGCTCCGCCAACACCCGCCACACGCTCGGTGTCGCCTGCACCAGCGTCACGCGCCGGTCCCGGACCAGCTCGGCGAGCCGCACCGGGTCGGCCGCCGTCGCGGACTCCGCGATCACGCACTCGACGCCCGTGGTCAGGGGCAGCAGGAGCTCCACCAGCGAGATGTCGAAGGTGACCGTCGTCGACGCGACCATCCGGTCGGCCGGCTCCGGCCGGACCAGGCGCGCCATCTCCGCGATGAGCCCGGCCAGGCTGCCGTGCTCCACCAGGACACCCTTCGGGCGACCGGTGGAACCCGAGGTGTACATGACGTACGCGAGTGAGTCGAGGCCCGTCCCGGGTTCGCCGCCGATCGGGGCGGTGTCGTCGTCCTCGCCCAGCAGTACCGCCGTGCGCCGGCCCAGCTCGGGAACCGCGCGGTCGGTGACCAGCACGTCGATCCCCGCGTCGTCGAGGACGAACAGGTTGCGCGGCAGGGGGTTCTCCGGGTCCAGCGGCACGTACACCCCACCGGCCGCCCAGACACCCAGCATGGACACGACGAGGTCGACGCCTCGGGGAAGGTACGAGCCGACCAGCGTCCCCTCCACCACCCCGGCGCGGCGTAGCCGGGCGGCCAGCTGGAGGCCGGCCCGCCACAGGTCCGCGCGGCTGAGCCGCGTGCCACCGCAGCTCACGGCGACCGCGTCGGGCGCCGCCCGGACCGCCTCCGCGATCGTGACGAGCACCGGTGGCGTCGTGGCCGCCGGCCGGTCCGCGCCGCCGGGCAGTTCGGCGGACGGCTCCCCGGCGGGCAGGTCGACCTCCCCGATCCGGACGCCGGGGTCGGCGAGGCACCGCCGCAGGACGTCGCCGTACGACCGGGCCGCCTCGGCGATCGACCGGTCGTCGAACATGGCCGTGCGGTACTCGAACCGCACGTTCATCCCGTCGCCCGCCGGCGCCACGTCGATCAACAGGTCGAACTTCGCGCCCGACGGGAAGACGGGAAGGGCGTGCGCCCGGGTGGCCCCGAGCCGCAGCCGGATCTCCGGCACGTTCTGGTAGGTCATCATGACCTGGAACAGCGGGTGGACCCCGGAGGTGCGGTCCAGTCCCAGCGAGCCGATGACCTGGTCGAGCGAGGCGTCACGGTGCAGCAACGACTCGATCGTACGGGCCTGGACCCGGCCGATCACCTCGTCGAAGGACGGGTTGCCGCCGAGTTCCAGCCGGATCGGGAGCGTGTTGACGAAGAAGCCGACCGCGTGCTCGGTCGCCTCGTCGCGGTCGTCGGCGACCGGCACGCCGACCACCAGGTCCGCCACGTTGCACCACCGGGCGAGGAAGACGCCGAGCGCCGACATCGCCACCACGAACGGCGTGGTGCGGCGTTCGGCGGCCCGCTTCCGCAGTGCCTGTGCCGTCGGCCGGTCCAACCGGTGGACGTGGATGCCGCCGTCCCAGTCGAGACGGTCGCCGCGCCGCGCCCGGTCGACCGGAAGGTCGAGTTCAGCCGGCACCCCGCTGAGCGCCTCCCGCCAGTGGCGCACCGCCTCCTGCTGTGTCTGCTCGGTGCGGTCGCGCTGCTGCCGGGCGGCCAGCTCGGCCATCCCGGGAACCGGCGGGAGCCCGGCCCCGCCGGGGTCGGCACCACCGGCGGCCAGGTGCGCGTAGAGGGCGGACAGATCGTCGGCCAGGATCGCGGCCGACCAGCCGTCCACCACCGCGTGGTGCATGACCAGCGCCAGCAGTGCCTCCTCGTCCGGCAGCACCCAGACGGCGGCGCGGAAGACCTCACCGCGGCGCAGGTTCAGCGGCCGGTCGAGGAACTCGGCCAGTTCCGCTTCGGCCTGCTCGGTCCGCTGCGCCGCCGACACCCGCAGGGCACCGTCGGCCGGTGCGCCGACCTCGATGGTCACCTGGTCGCCCTCGTCGACGAACGCACAGCGCAACGCCTCGTGCCGGGCCACCAGCGCGTCCACCGCCGCGGCGAGAGCCGGCAGATCGAGCTCGCCGTAGACCCGCCAGGCGAGGGGGACGGTGTACGCCGACCCGCCGCCCTCGTGCTGGTCGACCAGCCACAACCGCCGCTGTTCAGGACTGGCCGGCACCCGGTGGGGGCCGGTCGGCACCGATGAGCTCACTGCACCGCCTCCTGCTGCCGGGCCGCCGGTTGCGACTCCCCGTCTCCGTCGGGCTGCGCGGCCGCCCACACGGGGACGCCGCCGGCCGTGTAGCGGGGGCGCGTCCGCTGCGCCCACCCGACCACCGGCTGGATCGCCACGGCGAACGCCACGAACAGGACCACGAGGACGAGCCAGCCCCGGCCGGTCCACACCCCGAGGACGTAGGTCACCAGGGCCGGGCCGCAGATCGACCGCATCGTCGACCCGAGGGAGTGGATGGCCCCGTACTCGCCCTGCGCCTCGGGGTGGGCCAGCTCGAAGCGGAGGGCCCAGTCGGCGGCGGAGGCTCGCAGCTCCCCGGCGGTCAGGACGAGCACGCCACCCACCAGGAGCGCGGCGGTGACCAGACCGCTCTCGGTCCAGACCGTCAGCCCGAAGACGGCGCAGGCGACGGCGGCGGCCAGGCTGCCCTGGAGGAGGGCCCGGCGCGCGTTTGGCACGGTCTCGACGCCGCGCGCCGCCCGCACCTGGAGGAAGACGACGAGGAGCGTGTTGATGATCATCAGGCCGGCGAACACCGTGGCCGGGGCGTTGGTGTGATGGGTGATCCACAGCGGCAGACCGACCACCAGCACGGTGTCGTAGATGGCGACGAGGCCCGACAGGATGCCCACCGTGAGGAACGGCGGGTCCCGGAAGACGCCGCGCGGGCCGGACCGGACGCTGCCCCGTCGCCCGGGCACCCGTGGGTACTGGAGACTGATGACGCTCACCGCCAGGGTGAGCGCCGCGTAGACGATGAGCAGCACGACGAAGGCCGTGCGGGTGTGCAGCGCGAGGGCGACGGCCGCGAGCATGTTGCCCAGCGTGATGCCGATGTTCGCGATGCTCCGGCTCCGCGCCGCCGTGGTCACCCGGCGCTTCTCGTCGACCACCTGTGCCAGGAGGGCCTCCCGGCTGATGCTCGCCGCGCGTTCGGCGATGCCCAGGACGCACATGAAGATGAGGAACGACGTGAACCCGTTGATCAGCGGCAGGCCGACGAGCAGGACGCCCTGCAACGCGCCGGACCCGACGGTCATGTCCCGTGACCCGACCCGGTCGACCAGGCGGCCGACGGGGCCCGCCGCGACGATCCAGACGGAGGCGGTGACGGAGAAGCCGAGCCCGACCTGCACCACCGACACGTCCGCGAAGGTGGAGAAGTAGATGACGCTGACCGCCGTGTAGAGGCCGAACCCGACGCATCCCACGAGCGTGTTGACGAGCAGGATCATTTCGGGCTTCGGCAGCGCCCGGATGTCGGCCGACCAGCGCGTCAGCCGATCGGCGGTGCCCCTGAGACCCGTCATCTGAAGAGCTGCCCCTTCCGCCGCACCGGGCCTGCGCCGCTCCGATGGGCGTACGCCGCCCACCGCTGGCACAGGAAATTGACCGCCCTGGCGGGCCGCACGGGGTCGCTTGCGCTCACCTGTCGCACCTTCGGGCCGGCGACAGGGAGCAGTGGACGGGGGCACACCGGGTGACGAACAATGCGCGGCGGGCGAGACAAGAGTGGCGGCGCGGCCCGTTCGCCGCTCGGCCGGGAGTCATTACGGATACGCACGGCCACAGCGTCATCACGTCGCCCGTCCCCCCATGATGGACCCTTTCGGCGACGGCCCGTACCCGCTTGAGTGATTGACGGTGCGCCACCATGCAAGCCCTGAATCGCGGCTCAGGCTAGCAGGAGTCGGTCGGTGTCTCAACAGGAAACAATGTCGGTGATTAATGGCCACTTTGCAGCGTCCGAGCAGGACAGACGCGCCCTCGTCCCGTTCGGATATCCTCGGATCGACCTGCGGTAAGGCGCGCGTGGTCCGACCCGATGGCTACAATCTCGGGACGCGGCCGGCCGGCCTCGGCCCGTGGTTGCGTTCACCGTGGAATTCCCGCACCGGAAATACGGCCTTCATTGTCGAGAGGCGAGATGCAGGACAGCAAGGCGGACGACCGTCGAGAGCACGAGCCGCTGCCGTCACACCCTCGGCCGGTGGATCCCGGCGACCAACTCCTGGACGACATGCTCGCGCTCTGGCGGGAGGTTCTCGATAGGCCGGAGCTCACGGCGGACGCCGACTTCTTCGCCTCGGGCGGCCGATCGCTGCTCGCCATCCAGCTCGTCCAGCGCATCCGCCGGGAGCTCGCCATCCCGATTCCCCTCGACACGCTCATCTCGGCGCCGACGCCGCGCCGGATCGCCGAGCGTCTCGCCGAGCTGCGTGCCGAGCACCAGCGGCGTGAACCGGCGGTGGACCGGCTCGTCCCCGACACGGGCGCCGGTGAGCTGGACCGGATCCTCGCGGAGACGGTGCGGGGCGGCTGGCACCAGGGCATCCAGCTCTATGTCTCGATAGCCGGCAGGCCGGTGTACGACCGGGCCGTCGGACTGCGCGAGGACGGCGAACCCCTGGAACCGGACGACGTGCTGCCCTGGTTCAGCGGAGGCAAGCCGGTGCTCGCGGCGGCGATCTGCGAGCTGTGGCGCCGCGGGATGCTGGATCCGTCCGAGCCGGTGGCGACGTGCCTGCCGGCGTTCGGCGTCCACGGGAAGGAGGCGATCACCCTCCGCCACCTGCTCACCCACTGTTCCGGGCGGCTGATCCCGGGCGGGCCCGGCGAGGCCGATCCCTACGCGGGGGGCTACGAGCAGGCGGTCGAGGAGGCCGTCACGGCCCGGCTGCACCCGGAGGACACACCCGGTCGGCAGCCCTCCTACTCGTCCTCGGTGACCGGCTGGCTGGTGCTGGCGGAGGTGCTGCGCCAGCTGGACGGCCGGCAGTTCGACCAGTTCGTTCAGGACGAGGTGGCGGGCCCCCTCGGCGCGACGTACCACTACGGCTTCTCCCCGCGCCAGTTGTCCGAGTTCGGTGGCCGGGTCGACGCGTACCAGCGCCACCGGATGGCGGAGTTCAGCAGCCCGCAGGAGGCGCAGACGGCCGCCGGCATCCGACGGCTGCTGGCCAGCGGCCTGGTGCACACGACCAGGAACCCGGCCGACGGCCTCTGGTCCAGCGCCCGCAACATCGGCCGCTTCTACGAGCTGCTCTGCTGCCATGCCGTCGGCGGCAGCTGGAGCGCCGCCCGCGACGCCCTGCTCGACGCGCCGACCGTCCGGCAGATGGTGACGCCTCAGCGGCCGAGCTTCTTCGGGGAGGCCCTCCTCATCGACTTCGGGCTCGGCCTGACCCTGGAGTCCCGGCGACACGGCGACGAGTACGCGTACTTCGGGACGCAGACCTCCGCACGTACCTTCGGTCACCAGGGGCACGGGTCGTCGCCGATGGCGTACGTCGACCCGGAGCACGAACTGGTCGTGGTCTTCAACGGCAACGGGCTGCCCGGTTTCGTGCCGGGCAGGGCCATCTGGCACCGGGTCAGTGACACGATCTACCGGGAGCTGGTCGCGCGGCCGGCCACGAACTCGGTCAGCAGCTGACCCACCCGCGGGTCCGCCAGCAGATCGGCGCGTGCGACGTCGAACCGGACGCGCCGGTCACCGACCTGCGGGAAGCTCTCCTCCGGGTGCGCGGCGGACATGACCGTCAGCGCGGGAACCGGGAGCTGCGCGGGCGGCCTGGCCAGACCGGTCACCACCAGGTACGACAGGTAGCGTCGCATCCGGACGACCAGGTCCTCGACGAGGTCGTCCTCGATGTCGAGTTCACGGCCGACGTCCCCGGCCACCCCGGCGTAGCGGTCGGCGAGCTGCCTGGCCAGGTGCACCAGGCCGGCCCCGTCCGGCGCCGGGCCGTCACCTCGGCCGTCTCGCTCCGGCGGGAGGTCGCACGCCCTCCCCAGCGCCTCGACCGAGCTGCGGTAGACGTCCACGAGCAGTTCCCGGGTCGCCCAGGCGGGGTCGACCAGCACCAGGCCGACGGGCTGTCGGTGGGCGGCGAACTCCCTCGCCAGGTGGGCCGCCGTCGCCGCGCCGGAACAGTAACCGATCACCGCGGAGATCCTCGCGCCGGCGGAGAGAGCCAGGTCCCGCCAGGTGTCGATGTGCCGGGCCGCTTCGGCCGGCCCGTCGACGACGTGGTCCGGCGGCTGGGTCACCCAGACGGCGCAGTCGGACGGCAGCCAGGCGGCCAGGTCCTCGAACCCGGCCTCCTCGCGCGCCCCGCCGAAGTCGACGGCAAGCACGAGATCGCCGCCGTCGCCGCCCGGCCGGAGCGGATACCACATCACCGTGTCCACATTGTCTCCCTGCTCCGAGGCTCGGCACCACGCGTCCGGCGAAACGGACCACCGCCGGATCGCCGGGTGGTGCGGGGCGCAGCCCTTCCGTGCCGCCCGGCGGCGAGCCGGTCTCCCGCTGCGGGAAGGGCGTGACGGTCAACTTCGCGGCATGAGCCGCACCCTACCGGCTCACCCGCACCCGTCGCAGGCGCGCGGCCATGGGCCCTGAGCGGCGCCCCGGACGACCGTCCGCGCCCGAGAGTGCAGCCCGGAGCAATGTGGACGGTGCGGGGCGCGCTCGGCGGTTGCGGCGGGCCAGCGACGGTTCTAGATTGACCTTCCTCCCGTGACGCGGAGGCAGGCAGCCTGCGCGTCGCGGCCGATCGCGCGGAAGAACGCCGAGGCGGCGATGGAGGGTGACCCCGTCACGCGACCCGCGGTCCAGTGACCGGTGGCGTGACGGGCCGGCTTCACCGCCCCGCCACGACCGGAGGAAGCGCCATGGATCTGAGCCTGTTCTTCTTCGGTGACGACGCCGACTCGACGCGCGACGGCTATCGCCTGCTGATGGACGCGGCCCGCTTCGCCGACGAGCAGGGCTTCGCCGCCGTCTGGACCCCGGAGCGGCATTTCCACCGCTTCGGCGGCCGGTACCCGAGCCCGGCGGTGCTGGCGGCGGCGGTGGCGGCGGTGACCAGTCGGATCTCGGTCCGGGCCGGCAGCGTCGTGGCGCCTCTGCACCATCCGGTCCGCATCGCGGAAGAGTGGTCGGTGGTGGACAACCTGTCCGGCGGACGGGCGGGCGTGGCCTTCGCCTCCGGGTGGCACGCGGTCGACTTCACCCTGCAGCCGGAGAACTACGCCCAGCGCAAGCAGGTCCTCGTCGACACCGTCGAGAAGGTGCGCCGCCTGTGGCGGCAGGAGAGCGTCGAATTCGTGGACGGGTCCGGCGACCGCACCCCGGTCCGCGTGTACCCGGCGCCGACGCGTCCGGACGTTCCGGTCTGGCTGACCAGCGCCGGGCATGCCGACACGTTCCGTACCGCCGGCCGTCTCGGAGCCGGCGTGCTGACGCACCTGCTCGGGCAGGACCCGGACGAACTGGCCGGAAAGATCCGCGAATACCGGCGCGCGCTGCCCGGGTCCGCCGGTCCGGGACACGTGGTGCTGATGCTCCACACCCTCCTGGGCGACGACCGGGAGGCGGTCCGGGAGAAGGTCCGGGAGCCGTTCAGCGCGTACCTCCGGAGCTCCATCGAACTCATCATGCGCAACTCGGGGGACGTGGTGCCCGGGGTGAACTTCGACGAGCTGACGCCCGAGGACGTCGATTCGATGGTGAAGATGTCGTTCGACCGGTACTTCGACACCAGCGGGCTGTTCGGGACGGTGGCGGACGGGACCCGGATGCTGGAGCGGCTGGTCGACATCGGGGTGGACGAGGTGGCGTGCCTCATCGACTTCGTCGACGACACCGACGCAGCCCTGGCGGGGCTGGACCACCTGGCCGAACTACGGAGGACCTGGGCCGCCATGACGGCCGGCGAGTGATCACCGCTCGCCCGGGCGTTCCCCGCAGATCGGCGGCGGCCGACCGCCTGGATGCACCCTGCCTCATCGTGCCGGGAGACGCGGCTACAGCGTCAGCAGTTCGCCCCGCGTGGACGAACGCCGCCACCCGAGCCGGCCAAAGGTGCGCGGGTTCGGTGTCGGGTCAGCCGGCATGGCGCCGGTCTTCGACGGCGCCAGTCAGCGGGTCTTCTTCGTCGCCCGCTTGCGGGGTGGCGTCAACACGTCGGCGATCGCGGCGATCGCGGACGGCACCAGGCGGTAGTACGCCCAGACGCCGCGCTTCTCACGCTCGAGCAGGCCGGCCTCGGTGAGGATCCGAAGGTGGTGACTCACGGTGGGCTGGGAGAGACCGAGCGGCGCGGTCAGGTCGGTCACCGACGCCTCGCCCTCCGGCGACGACTGGATCAGGCTGAGCAGTCGCAGCCGGGCCGGGTCGGCAAATGCCTTCAGTACTCCCGCGAGCCGCTCGGCATCAGCGCGCTTGATCGGCTCACCGGCGAGGGGCGAGATGGCAGGCGTCGTAGTTTTCGCAGTTCCCACGTCTTGCATCGTTGCAGCAACGCCGCCGATAGGCCTGCCAAACGAGGGCTGGATCACGATGGGTTCGTTGGGAGGGTGCGACACGAGTTGCGGCGCGGCAGCCGGTCCGGCGAGCACCGGCCTCCCACCTTGCGGAAGATCACGGCACATCCCGGGAAAAGTTCGAGGCCGTGATCAGCCTTCTGGCTGGTCACGGCCTCGATCAGTTGTGCGCCCGAAGGGACTCGAACCCCTAACCTTCTGATCCGTAGTCAGATGCTCTATCCATTGAGCTACGGGCGCTCGGTGCTTGGCCAGTCTACACACCCGGCTTTCGCGCGGAGACTCCGGGATTCGAACCCGGGAGGGGCTTTAAGACCCCAACCGCATTAGCAGTGCGGCGCCATAGACCAGACTAGGCGAAGTCTCCCTGGTGGCCCTTCAGACCACCGCGCCCGAGGATACAGGGCCTCACCCACCGGGAGCAAAGCGACTTGCCCGGGTCCGCCCCACCGTCTGGTCGACAGCGACCGGGCCGCCGCCCGGCGCACCCGCGCCGAGCTGTCTCCGGGAGGGCGCGGACTCGCCCCGGCCTCGCCTTTCTCTGCTGTGCGCCGGCGTGATCAGGACTACGCTCCATCGATATGCAGGAGCAGCCGCCGCGCGAGCCGACCCGCCGAGAGCCTGCTGAGGGAGCGCGCCGACGCTCCCCGAAGGCGACCTTCAGCCCGCCTCCCGCGCCGCCGGAGCCGGCCGAGCCGGAGGACGCCGGGAAGCGACCCCGGCGGGCGAGGCCGGCGCCTGCGGTGCTCTTCCAACCGCCCGCGGCCGATTCGCCGCTGCCCCGCCAGGCCGATCGCGCGGCCGAACCGGGGCCGCCGAAGCGCCCTGGGCAGCCGGAGGAGGCCGGCGGACGTGACGTGCCGCACACCGGGGGCGGCGCGTCTGCCGCCGCCGGGGACCTGCCGGCGTCCGCCACCGCTGGGGGCCCGCCCGCCCTGGACACGGGGACCTCCGGAGGGAGCACCGCCGCGCGGAAGGCCCCCGCGACGCGGAAGGCGACCAAGGGCAGGCCCTCCCCGGACGCCGGAAGCTCCGGCGGGGACGCCACCCCCGTCCCCCGCAAGGGCCCCGGGAAGCGGGCGGTCGCGAAGAAGGCCGCCTCGACGCAACCGACGACGGCAGCGGGGACGACGGAGGCAACCGAGACGACGACAGCAGCGGGGACGACCGCAGCGACAGAGCCGGCGACGGCAGCAGCGGGGCCGGACACGGCGAAGGCACCGGAGGCGGCGGAGAGCGGGACGCCCCCGGCGGCGACGAGGGTCACACCCGCCCGGAAGACCGCATCCGCCCGGAAGGACACGCCCGCGAAGAAGGCCACCCCGACCGCCAGGACCGAGCCCGCCCGAAAGACCACGCCCGCAGCGAGGACCGCGCCCGCACGGAGGACCACTCCCGTCCGGAAGGAGGCGCCCGCGAAGAAGGCCACCCCGGCGACCCCGACCCCGGCCCCGGTCCCGACACCGGCCGCGGTCCCGACCCAGGGCCCCGACACCCATACCGGCACGCACACCGAGGCGGCGGGCGCTCCGCTGGCGCGTACGCCGGAAACGGTCCTTCGGCTGGCGGCCGCGCGATTGCTGGAGCATCCCGCGTTCGCGCCGGAGCTGCTGGCCCTGGCCGCCGTCGAGGCGATCGGGCCGCGCGCCCGTGACTGGGCGCAGCGGCTCCGCGACGCGTACCCCGACGCGGGTGCCGACGGGTTGGCGCGGCTCGCGACCCGGCGGTTCGTCCGGCAGGCCGGGGCGGGCGGGGCGACCGCCGCGCTGGCGGGGCTCTTCGCGCCGCTGGCCGAGCTGGCGGCCGTGCTGTGGGCGCAGGCCAACCTGGTGCTGCACCTGGCGGCGGCGTACGGCCGGGACCCGGCCCATCCGGAGCGGGCGGTGGAGCTGTTGGTGCTGACCCGCGTGCACCCGGACGCCGAGAGCGCGCGGGCCGCGTTGGCGGCGGCCCGGGCGGCGGAGGAGCCCGGTGCGGCGGGCTGGCCCCGGGCGGCGGAGGCCGCGTGGCGGCTGGCGGCGCCGCTGGTCGCCCAGGCCGGCGGCTGGTTGGCGCTGCGGCTGGCGTCCCGGCTACTGCCGGGCGCGGCGGTCCTCGTGGCGGCGTCCGGCGACGCGGCGGCGGCCGAGCGGCTCGCCGCCCGCGCGATCGCCGCCTACCGGCGGCCCGCGCCCCGCTGACCACCTCCGCCCACCCGCCTGAGCGGAGCACGCCCGGGAAGGACGCGGATCGCCGGAGATCTTGGCAGGGAACGGCCCCCGGAGGGGCGCTTTCCTACCAAGATCTACCAGCAGAACCGGAGCAGGGCGGCAGCAGAACCGGAGCCGGGCGGCGTCAGAGCCAGTCGAACCACTCCTTCGGCAGCAGGGCGTAGCCGACGAAGGCGACGAGGTCGAGCAGCGTGTGCGCGACGACCAGCGGCATGACCCGGCGGGTGCGCAGGTAGAAGAGGCTGAACACGACGCCCATCACCACGTTGCCGAGGAAGGCGCCGAAGCCCTGGTAGAGGTGGTAGGAGCCGCGCAGCAGGGCGCTCGTGGCGACGATCGCGCCGATCCGCCACTGGAGCTGGCGCAGCCGGGTGACCAGGTAGCCGACGACGATCACCTCCTCCAGCACCGAGTTCTGCACGGCGGCGAGGATCAGCACCGGCACCGTCCACCAGAGCTCGGGCAGCGCGGCCGGCACCAGCGTGGCGTTGACGCCGAGCTGGGCCGCCGCCCAGAACAGCGCCAGGCCGGGCAGGCCGATCAGCGCGGCCAGGCCGGCGCCGCGGGCCAGGTCCTGGCCGGGCCGCCGGGCGTCCAGGCCGAGCGCCCGTGCCGGGTCGCCGGGGTCCCGCGCCAGCAGGTGTACGGCGAGCAGCACCGGCAGCAGCGCGAAGACGATCCCGAGCAGCTGGTACGTCAGGTCCAGCCACGGCCGGGGTGACGCCGAGGTGTTGAGCGCGGCGGTCTGCTTCGACAGCGGCCCGTCGGCGGTCAGCTTCGCCACGATCGACACCGTCGCGTAGACGGCGGACTGGCCGAGCGAGAGGCCGAGCACGAGCAGTGTCTCGGTGCCGAGCATCCGGCGGGTCGCCGGGCGTTCCAGCTCAACGGTCACCGCACCACTCTGCCCGACGGCGACGGCCGCCGGCACCGCCCGAACGAGCCTCACGAGCCGATCGCACATTCTGTGCGACCGGTCGACACGCTCCGTGGACATTCTATGGGTGCCCGATCCGCCGTCAGGAGAAGGAGCGCGCCCCGTGGACGACTTCGCAAGGCTGCTGAAGGAGAGCTGGACCCTGGTCGAGGAGCACCGGGAGCGGCTGAGCGGTCACTTCTACGCCCGGCTCTTCCTCCTCGACCCCGAGCTGCGCAAGCTCTTCCCGGTGGAGATGACCGGGCAGGGCGACCGGATCCTGGAGGCGATCGTCACCGCCGCCCAGACGGTGGGCGACCCGGAGAGCTTCGACGAGTACCTGCGCTCGCTGGGCCGGGACCACCGGAAGTACCACGTCGAGGCGGCGCACTACGAGACCATGGGCGTCGCGCTGCTGGACGCGCTGCGCAGCGTCGCCGGCGACGGCTGGAACCTGGAGTACGACCAGGCGTGGCGGGACGCGTACGCGGCGATCTCCGCGAAGATGCTGGCCGGCGCGGCGGCCGACGACAACCCGCCGTTCTGGCACGCGGAGGTGCTGACCCACGAGCGGTACGGCAGGGACACGGCGGTGCTGACCTGCCGGGCGTTGCAGCACCCGCTGTCGTGGCGGGCCGGCCAGTACGTGAGCGTGGAGGTGCCGCGCCACCTGCCCCGGGTGTGGCGCACCTACTCGGTGGCGAACGCCCCGAACGACGACAACCTGCTGGAGTTCCACGTCCGTACGCCCGAGGGCGCCGGCTGGGTGTCCGGGGCGCTGGTCCGCCGGGTGAAGCCCGGCGACCTGCTGCGGGTGGCCGCGCCGATGGGCTCGATGACGCTGGACCGTTCCTCGGAGCGGGACATCCTCTGCGTGGCGGGTGGCGTCGGGCTGGCCCCGATCAAGGCGCTGGTGGAGGAGCTGGCCAGCTACAACCGGACCCGCTGGGTGCACGTCTTCTACGGCGCCCGCACGGCGGCGGACCTGTACGGCCTGCCCGGGCTCCAGGAGCTGGTGGCCGCCCACCCGTGGCTGTCGGTCACTCCGGCGTGCAGCGAGGACCCCGACTTCGACGGCGAGCTGGGTGACGTCTCCGACGTGGTCAGCCGGTACGGCCCGTGGACGGCGCACGACTGCTACGTCTCCGGTTCCGCCCGCATGGTCCGGGCCACCCTCCGGGTCCTCGCCGAGGACGGCGTCCCGCCGGAGCACACCCGCTACGACACCTTCGGCAACCTCTAGAAGCGTTCCTCCCCCCGAACCGGGGCGCGTGCCCCTGCCCCCTGGGGCACGCGCCCCGGTCCCCCCGACGGGCGGACCGGCACCGCCCCGCACGACCACGTCCGCCCGGCCGTCCTTCCCACCCGCGCGGACGTGGTCGTGCCGCCGGGCACGGTGGGCGGAGGTCAGTAGCGCCAGGGACGGCCGGTCTCGCGGTACTCCTCGACCGGGACCAGCGGCACCCCCGGCGCCATCCGGTCGACGTAGAGCCGCCCCTCCAGGTGGTCGATCTCGTGGGCGACGAGCCGGGCCATGCCGAACTCGAACGAGGTGATGATCCGGCTGCCGTCGTACTGGGCGTGCTCCACGTCGAGCCGGAGCGGGCGGGGCACCAGGCCACGGTGGTCGAAGAAGGAGAGGCATCCCTCGTACTGCTCGTCGCTGTCAGGAGAGGCGTCGACGACGCGGGGGTTGAGCAGCACGACGGGGTCGGCCGACCGGTCGGGGGGCCGGACCACCGCCACCGCCCGGTTGAGGCCGAGCTGCGGCGCGGCGATGCCCACCCCCTTGCGGAACGGGTGCAGCTCGTCGAGGCGGACCAGGGTCGCCGCGAGGCGGTCGGCCACGTCCCGGGCCGCCTGTTCCTCGCGGGGCAGGTCGAACGGGCGCGCCGGCTGGCGGAGCAGGTCGGCGCCGCGCTGCACGATGCCGATGCCGCGCATCCGGTCGCTGGGCCGGACCCGCCCGGGCTCCTCCGGCTCGGCCTCCGGCCGGCTGCGGAACCGCCACTGCAACCGGTACCGGGCGTTGAGCGGGGGGTCCTCGGTCGCCCAGTCGAAGATCACCCGGTCGCCGTCCTCGTGCCTGGTCACGGGCGTACGCAGCGGGCCCTCCTCCGCCGAGAGCGAGGTCTCCGCGCCCCAGACCTGCGGGTCGACGGCCGCCGGAAGGTCCAGGCGTACGGCCATCTGCCGGGTGGGCAGCCGGACCGCCCGCTGGAACCAGGGGCCCCACTTGTCGTGCCCGACGCAGTACGCGTACTCGATGGTGGCCCGGTTTCCGGGGTAGAGCGGGAAGCGCCGGTCGGCGTTCTCGAAGAGCAGCCACAGCTCCTTGAAGGCGTCCCGGTCGTGCTTGGCCCGCCAGTGCATCGCCTCCCGCTCGTCCCCCTCCTCCCGGTACGCCCGCAGCCGCAGCTCGGCGAAGGTGAGCGGGTGTTCCCGGTGGTGCAGGTTGGAGCGGCCCGGGTCGTTGGGGTAGCGGTCGACGGCGACCCGCACCAGGTAGCGGGTGACCGGCTCGGTGCCGGCGTTGTAGAGCTCGCGCCGGATGACGCAGCGGTAGGCGTCGTCCAGGTGGGTGAGGGTGGCGAGTTCCCGCTCGACGATCAGGCCGGTGCCGGGCGGCATCCACTGGCCGGGCACGGGCGGGTCCCGGTGTGCCCGCTCGGAGCGGGCGTGGCGCAGCTCGTCGTACTCCTTGAAGCGCTGCCAGATCGCGCCGCCGGCCTCCAGCACGGCCTCGGCGCGGCGCGCGAAGTCCTCGGTGGGGCGGTGCCGCCGCCCCTCGACGTGGCTGACGTACGACGGGTCGAACCCCATCAGGGTGGCGAGCTGTTTCTTGGACAGCCCCCGCCCCGTGCGGTGCCGGGCGATCTCGGCGGCGAAGGACTCGGCAGCCCGATCGAGCGGTGAGGTCATCAGCTTCCTCGTGGCCGGGAGTATCAGTTTCACGTTCTGTGGCGGCGCGCACACGGAACTGGCACCTTGCCGACACGAATCTTGACAGGAAGAGATGACTGTCGATACTGGGCGCCCGTTTCCCGCCCGGTTGGCCGGGTAGTACGCCGACGCGGGCAGCGTGACCGGCCCCTCCGGATCCGACACAGGTGAGGCTTCCCTTAGCCCGCGAGCTGTGGTTAGGCTAGCCTTAGCTCAGCGACGGGCGGGTTGCCCGCCGACGGCGATGACGGAGCGGGGTGGGTCGAGTGACAGCGGTGCTGCCGGAGCGGGACGTCGCCGCCGCGCCGCTGGCGCCGGTCACCGCCGCCCTGCGCGCGATGTTCGGCACCGACGACGTGCCCGGCCTCGCGCCCGGCCTGCTGGTCCGCGACGAGCTCGGCTGGAGCCCGGCGACCACCCTGGTCGACGGCACCCTCCTGCCGGAGTTCCTGCGCTCGGCCAGCTCGCGCTGGGGCGGCACCCCGCACGCCTGCGCCGCGCTGGCCTGGAAGTCGTACAGCTACTGGACGGCGCTGCCCGTGGCGCTCGGCTGGGCCTCGGCCCGACGGGTGCCGCTGCTCGACCCGGCCGACGTGCTGATCCACTTCGAGGACCACCGACCGCTGCTCACCATGGGCCTGCGCCGCTCGACCACCGTCGCGGTGCTGCCGAGCGACCCGCTGGCGCTCGCCGGGCTGCCCGAGGTGCGGGTCGTCGCGGACGAGGCGGAACTGCTCCAGGCGCTCCGGGCCTCGCTGCTCGACGCCCACCTGGCCCCGATGGTCGCCGCGATCCAGGCCGAGGTCCGGATCGGCGCGCGCACCCTGCTCGGTTCGGTGGCCTCGGGCATCGCCCACGGCATCCTCCGGGCCGCCGACGGCCTGCCCGGCTCGTCGGTCGAGACGATCGAGACGCTGCTCGGCGCGCTCGACCTCGCCGACCTGGTGGAGCTGGTCCCGGGCCCGAACGGCGAGCCGACCGTGCAGCGGCGCACCTGCTGCCTCGCGTTCACCCTCCCCAAGCCCAAGATCTGCCAGGGCTGCTGCGTCCGCCAGGCCTGACCGGCCCCGGCCGTCAGTCGGCGAGCGGGCGGACGTCCCAGAGCCAGACCCCTCCGGTGTACGTGGGGCGGATCCCGGTCAGCTCGGTCATGCCCCGGCGCAGCGCGTCGGCCTGCCGGTGCGGCCCGAGGACGACCGCGCCCGCCCGCCAGTACCGCAGGTCCCCGACCGCGTCGACCCGTGCCTGCGGTGTGATCGGCGGCACCGCGCCGGTCCGCCGGATCTCGGCGAAGAACTCGCTGGTGGGGCGGGGCGGCGCGGAGAACAGGGCGACCCGGTCCCGGCCGGGACGGGTGTCCGGCCCGAGGAAGTAGCCGCGGGCGATGGGCATGTCCAGGCCGGTCCGCGCCGACCAGCGCAGCGGATCGGCGTAGTGGGTGTCGGGCAGCGGCAGGGTCACGATGCTCCGCCCGCCGTCCGCGTACGCCCGCCAGGCGCCCGACGTGACGAAGGCGGGCACGGGGTCCAGCCGGGTGGTGGGCAGCGGGGTCGGCAGGATCGGCAGCAGGGCCATGGCCAGCACCGTGGCGGTGGCGAAGCGGATCTGCGGGCGCGCCCGCGGGTGCCGCGCGGCCAGGGCGCGCACGTGGTCCGCCCCGTAGGCGAGCAGCACCCCGACGATCGGGGTGATCGCCAGGGCCCACCGGGTCGGCACCACCGAGTGCAGGACGGGCAGGCCCTCCAACGCCGCCCACGGGCCGGGTATCCCGGTCCCCCTGCCGCCCAGCTGCACCTCCCGCCCGAGGGAGAGCAGGCCGAAGAGGAGCGCGAGGGCGGCGAGGCCGCGTACGACGACGTGCCGGCGCAGCCACCAGACCAGGGCGACGACGAGCACCACCAGCGGCCAGCCGAAGAAGGCGTTCTCCTCGGTGGGGTTCTTCGCCAGCCCCTGCGCGCTGCGGGCGTCGCCGGCCAGGGACTCGCGCGAGTACGCCACGAACGACGCGAGGTCCGTCGAGTAGCCCCGGATCAGCCGGGACAGGCCGTTGTAGGCGCCCGGGCCGAAGAACTGGACGTAGAGCGGGTACGCGAGCGCCACCAGCGCCACGGCGGCGGCCACCGCCAGGCCCGCGAGGAACGGCCGGGCCCGGCGGCGCAGCTCGGGCCGGCCGAGGGCGAGCGCCCCGACCACCACGCCCAGCCCGATGGCGGTCATCAGCAGCACCTCGAGGTTGATGAAGGCCTGCCAGACGATGACCAGCGCGAGCAGCAACCCGTTGCGCAGCCAGCGCCCCGGCTCGGCGAGCCGCAGGGTGCGCCAGACGATCAGGGGCACCACGTACTGCGAGACGATGTTGGGGTGCGCGTTGGCGTGCGAGATCATCGCCGGGGCGTACGCGCAGAACGCCGCGCCGAGCCAGGCGGGCCCGCGGGCGCCGACCACCACCCGGGACAGCAGCAGGTACCAGGCCGTCGCCGTGGCGATCATGCCCAGGGTGAGAAAGAGCAGAAACGACGCGCGGGTACCGAGCAGGAGCGTGACGGGCGTCATTGGCAGAGATACGGATAATACGGACGTATTTGCCATGAGATTGACGGTCTCCGGCACGTTCATCCGGTCCGACGTGAATGGATCAACAAAATCGGTCACCACGCGCGCGCCGTGCGCCATCATCCACTCGAACTGCGACTGGTCCGTCCGGTTGTCGCGAATCCCGTGCGACGGGCGCAGCCAGAGCCGCGCGGTCACCCAGAAGCCGAGCGCGACGAAGCTCGCCACCGCGGCGACGTCGGTCCACCACCCCTTCCAGGGCCGTACGCCCCGGTCGGGCGCGCCCGCCGACGCACCGGGCCCCGGGTCGCCGGCGGGGAGGCCCGATTCAGGAGTAGTCATGACGATTCGTAGAGTAGTCAGGCTATGACGCCGCCGTGACATGTTTCGGGGTACTGGCGTACCATGTGCCGGGTTCGCCGACCGCCGATCACGTGCCCACCCCCGACCGCATTTCGGCCACCACGGGTGCCCCGATTCTTCTGCCGCCAGTGCGGATGATTCACTCTGTCGGTCCAGGCGCGGGTCGAGTTCATATCGTGAGGAATCGACGCATGGCAGAAATCACTGGGGATCAGCGTGTGCAGTCCGAGGTCCTGGAGGGCCTCGCGACGGCGGTGAACCACCGTCGCTGGTTCGTCGAGCTGGCCCTGCCGTACCTCGGTGACGACCCGATCGAGATCGGCAGCGGGCTCGGCGACTACGCGCTGGAGTGGGCGGAGCACCTGCCCCGCTTCACCGCCACCGAGGCCGACCCGGACCGGCTCGTCTCGCTGAAGGAGCGGCTGGCCGACCAGCCCCGCATCGAGGTCCGGCAGATGCTGCTGCCGCACTCCGACCGGGGCGACTACAGCGCCGCCGTGTCGTACAACGTGCTGGAGCACATCGAGGACCACGTGGGCGCGCTGCGCAGCATGCGCGACCTGGTCCGGCCGGGCGGCAACGTCATCATCATCGTGCCGGCGTTCCAGTTCGCGATGAGCCCGGCGGACATCGCCACCGGCCACGTACGCCGCTACACGAAGAAGACCCTGGGCGCCGCGATGACCGACGCGGGCCTGACGGTGGAGAAGATCCACTACGCGAACGCGCTCGGCCTGATCGGCTACTTCATGGCGACCAAGGTCTTCCGGCTGATGCCGAAGGAGGGCCCGATGGTCAAGGTCTACGACACCCTCGTGCTTCCCGCCACCAAGGCGGCGGAACAGCGCGTCCTCCCCCCGTTCGGCCAGTCGGTCTTCGCGGTGGCGCGCGTCCCCTCCTGACCCTTTCGGCCCGTCCCATCCGCGATCTTGCACTCTCGGCCCCCGCGCCGCGGCGGTCACCGCTTCCGCCGGGGCGACAAGTGCAAGATCGCGGAGAGGCCGGACCGGTTCCGAGTTACTCCTTGACCTGGTAGGTCGGGCGGATCACGGCCCGGGCCAGGGTGTGGAAGGCCAGGTTGAAGCCGACGTAGGCGGGGGTGGCGTCGGGGGTCACGTCGAGGCCCTCCACGTCCAGGGCGTGCACCGCGAAGACGTAGCGGTGCGGCCGGTCGCCGGCCGGTGGGGCGGCGCCGCCGTAGCCCTGGTCGCCGTAGTCGTTGCGGACCGTGAAGGCGCCGCCGAGGTCGTCCCCGGCCGCGCCGCGCGGCAGCCGCGTCACGTCGGCCGGCACGTTGACCAGCACCCAGTGCCAGAACCCGCTGCCCGTCGGCGCGTCCGGGTCGAAGCAGGTCACCACGAAACCCTTGGTCTCGGCCGGGAAGCCGGACCAGGCGAGCTGCGGCGAGACGTTGCCGCCCCCGACGCTGCCGTGGGCGTACGCGGCGTCCATCGGCTCGCCGTTCTGCACGTCCTCGCTGGTCAGGGTGAACGACGGAACGGTCGGCAGCAGCTCGTACGGGTCCGGGGCGATCGGTCGTTCCAGGGTCATCGGGTCGGTCCTTCCGGTGAGCGGTTGTCCTCCGCCCCTTCTTACCCCCTCGACGCCCGCGAACGAACCGGGAACGCCCGGTGTCCGGTCCCGACCGCCGCGCCCCGGCCGAGGCCCTCGACGACCCGGTCGGCGGCTACCTCAGCGGCGTCCGGGGCTCGGACCGCGGGCGAGTCAGGCCCGCCTCGTCCCGGTCGCCACTCGGGCCAGCCATCGCGTACAGCCCGGCGAGACGTACGGCTGCCTTCTCCGATCCAAGCTGCTCGGACGCCTTGGCAAGCCGCTCATTGAACAGGCGCACGCCGTTGCGCGCAGCCCCCTGACCGGCGTTGCGCGGGTCAGGGGGCGTTCTACTGCTCGCGGGCGGAGAATGTGGGATTCGAACCACTCGCTCAATCGTCGCCTAGGCCATGGGACAAAGCGACTCGACCTCGTCGTCCCTGACCGAACTCACGCCACCTGGCCAGGGTCAGTAGCAGGGCGAGATGGAGTAGACCGGGTCCCAGTCGGCGGAACCCGAGGACGGGCTCTTCGCGAGGACCCGGATCGGAATGCCTGAGGAGCCGAGGAGGTACGGGTTAGGAGCGCTGCTGGTCTGGTTGTTCCGCCAGTAGCCCGTACCCGTCCAGTTGTACAGGTCGTAGATCTGGCAGTCGTAGAGGAAGAAGACCTTCCAGACGAAGCCGGCCCAGACCTGCGCACAGAAGTAGCCATAGGGACAGGTGTAGGTGTCCCCCGGCGCCACGCCCAGAGTGCTGACGGATGGCGAGATCGTGGGAGTCGCGGCGACGCCCATGTCGCTGGGCGCCGGAGGCGCGGTTACGAGAATGCCGCCCGCGTCGCGGCTCGGGGGAGCGGCCACCCGGACCGATTCGGCGGTGACGGATGCGGGTCTGGTGGCTGCGGATGCTGTGGCGGGGACGCCGGTGGCCGCGACCACGAGTGCCGCGGCGACGATCAGCGCTGACGCAAATCGCTTCATGAGTAGTCCTCCCGTGATGGCATGAACTGCCCCTACTACCCGAGCAGTATTCTGCATCCGGACGATCATGTCGAGCGACGTCAATACGTTTGATTGCATCGGCACCTGGGGCACCGCCGTGCGACACGTTCCCCTATGGGACGGGAGTCGACCAAGGCGCAGCCCGTCCTGGAACGCGACATGACGGACTTCGGCGACGCCATGATCCCGCAACGGCTGAGGACCGGCCGTACGCGGGACGCCGAACTGCCATCGCTTCCGGCCGAGTGGTCGGTGATGCCCTGGGTCCGGCTACGGGGAAATCCATGGACCATGACCCGCGATACCGTGAGCGTCGTGCGGACAGCGGTCGACTTCCAGAGAGTCGTGTGATGACGATGCGGGTGAAAGCCGTCCTGCTGGACCTAGACGGCACTCTGCTGGACCACAAGGGTGCCGCGGAGAAGGCATTCCTCGCCGCCTGCCTGCAATGGCTTCCCGACCTCGACGAGGAGGCGCGGTACGAGGCTCACACAGAGTGGCAGCGGCTTGAGGCCATCCACATGCGGGCGTACTTGGACAGAACAATGACCTTCCAGGAACAACGGCGGGCCAGGCTCCGCGGTGTGCTGTCCGCCTGTGGACGAGACACCGGAGCCGTGAGCGACGACCAAGCCGATGACCTCTTCACGATCTACCTGCGCCACTACGAGAATTCCTGGGCAGCGTATGGCGACGTCCCCGAGGTGATGCGTTTCCTCGGCGGGGCACCCGCCGGTGTGGCGGTGTTGAGCAACGGCGATCGCGCGCAGCAGGAAGCTAAACTGGCCTCGCTCCGTCTCCCCTCGACGCCACCGCTGTTCACGCCCTCCGACGTCGGTGCTTCGAAGCCAAATCCCACAAGCTTCCTCGGCGCCTGCGAGCGGATGGGCTGGGAACCCTCCGAGGTTCTGTACGTCGGTGACGATCTTCAGGGCGATGCCTTGGCCGCCGCCGCCGCGGGATTACGGGGATGCTGGCTGGACCGGCAGCAGACGTACGGGGCCGCGGCGCCCGAGGGCATCCTTCGCGTACACAGCCTGTTCGACCTTGCGACGGCCGACCTCTTCGACCGGAGCACGGCCTAGCCGTGCTGTCCGGGGACGTGGCGAAGCAGTACCCGAAGTCGAGATGAAAGCGCTCCGGGCTGACGCGAGCCGCAATCGAAAACGTGACCTACTCTCCGGGGCAGCGACGCCAGGCCCCGTGCGCGGGCGTGGGGCTGGTGAGACCCAGGGAGGCGGCGACATGTCCGGTACGCAGTTGTACGACACCATCGGAGCCACTTACACCGTGACGCGGCGCACCGAGCCGCGGATCGCCGCACGGGTCTGGGCTGCGCTCGGCGACGCGCGGACGGTGTTGAACGTCGGGGCTGGCACCGGCTCCTACGAGCCCGCCGACCGTGAGGTCACCGCGGTGGAACCGTCGGCGCTCATGCGTGCGCAGCGCCCCGCGGGCGCGGCGCCGTGCGTGGCCGCCACCGCGGAGAGCCTCCCGTTCGAGGACCGGTCCTTCGACGCGGCGATGGCCTTCGCCAGCATCCATCACTGGCAGGACCCGATCGCGGGCCTGCGCGAGATGCGGCGCGTCGCTCGCCGGGTGGTGGTGTTCACGCACGACACCAGTGATGCCGGATGGCTTCGTCGGTTCTGGCTCACCCGCGACTACCTTCCCGAGGCCGCGGACCTCGTTGTCGGCCGGCCTTCGCTGACCGAGCTGGCCGGCGCGATCGGAGCCCGCGTGGAGCCGGTGCCGATCCCGTGGGACTGCGTCGACGGCTTCTTCGAGGCCCACTGGCGCCGGCCGGAGGCGTACCTGGACGAGGGCGTCCGTCGCGGGGTGTCGGTCTGGGCCAGAGTCGGGCCGGACGCCGAGCAGCGGGCGGTGCACAGCCTCCGCGACGACCTCGCCTCGGGTCGGTGGGCGGAACGCAACCGCGACCTCGTCGGTCTGGAGGCGGCGGAGCTCGGCCTTCGCCTGCTCATCGCCTGACCCGGACCCCACACCGACCGCCCCTCCGACCGGCGTTCGCGCTGGTCTGATGGCGGTTTGCTGTGTGGGAGAGCGGAGGGTGTGGGATTCGAACCCACGAAGGACATCGCTGCCCTTACCGGTTTTCAAGACCACGAAGCTCACGCGGCTGACCTGCTGATATGCGAGCCATCGCCCCCTCTGCGACACGGACGCGACATGAGCCTGGGCGACATGGGAGCCGCTGGAATGCGGGGTGCCTCGGTCATAAAAATGTGACCCACACGCCTTCCAAGTCTGTCGTCTCGCGATCGCCGAGCCCCGCGGCCGTACGAGGCAGCGACGCCGGCGCAGGACCAAACGTCACCGATCACCTTGGACGTGGCCGAACGAGACGACAACTGAGACGGCCCAAGACCGACCTCCGGGCAGGTATGGCGGTCGCTGACAAATGCGGCCTGCGCCCACGGATCGTGGTGAAGGCGACCGCAACTGAGATGCCCTGCCACCACCTCGCCGCCCTGCGGATTTCCCCTCGCATCACGTAGGGCAGCGCTGCGGCGCGTCGCAACGCCGGGGCCCCTGAGGCCGCTACGCTGTCTCCCCCCGAACGGGTCACTATGTCCTCTAGCGCCCGGGTGGTAGAGGCAGACAGCGAGAGGCCCTAGAGTCGGGATGCCTGTGTAGACAGACGGCATCTGGGCCGTTGCGCTCGACCCGGGCAAGGGTCAAGTTCACGGCCAGCGGCTAATCGATGGTGGGATCCGAGGAGGTGCGGATGCGACTCGCATCCATGACCGTGCGTGGCTTCCGCAGCCTGGGCGATGTTGGCCCCATTCCTATCCGGCGCCCCACCATCCTTGCCGGGCATAACGACAGTGGGAAGACGGCATGCCTCGATGCGCTCGCATTCCTGCTAGGCGTACGGCAAGTCACCGACGAAGATCGGACGTTTGCGAGCATTTCGGCTGGACCTGGCGACCCGCTCTTGAACCCCGAGTCCGGTGAGGACCGAGAAGCGCGGGTGAGCAGCACGTCCGTCGAGGGATTCTTCTTGTTGACAAGCGAAGAACAGTCCTCCCTTGGTCTTTCCAATGAAGTCCGCATCCGTCGCACGGCCGATTCAGCGGGGCTTACCGCACTTGAAATCGAGGCAACTGTACCTGCGGATCCAAATCTTCGCGATCTCGACAGGAAAAATGTCGCGCAATTGAAGCAGTTGGCCGCAGAGCACAGCATCCCGATTCGCTCCAACGCGTTAAAACCTGAGATCCACGCGGCTGTAGCCGATTACGCTTCTTCTCAACCGCAGGTCGTCGCATGGGCGAACGCCTCGGCGGAAGTCGTTGCTGCTATGCCAAGACTTCTGCGTTTCGGTGACGCCACCTCGGCCGAGCTGGCCGTGAAAGCGGCACTGGCGAACAGTTACAAGTCACACCTTGACGATGAGGATCTTCGCGGCCGAGTTCAGGAACTAGAGGATGAACTGAGAAGTCGTGTTCGCGCAGACGCAGTGGGGCTTGTAAACCACATCCAGGCTCGATGTCCGGACCTAGTAGTTGTAGAGGTTGACCCAGACATCTCCTTCAACCACGGTTTACGGGCAACTCGCTTGAGGCTGGCCAAGGTAGACGGAGAAGAGGTAAGCATCGCATCCTCTGGTGCTGGCCGTGCGCGCCGCATCAGCCTTGCAATCTGGGAATGGACCAGCGACGTTCTTCGTGGCCGGGTACTTGCGAGCAATGATGGACCGCCGACGATCCCGGACATCGTGATTGCATACGATGAGCCGGATACTCACCTCGACTACTTGCAGCAGCGCCGAGTGATGAAGCTGATTCGGGAGCAATGCCAACTTGCTGGCGTCGGGATGGTGGTCGCAACTCACTCTATGAACTTGATCGACGGCGCTGCGGTAGATGACATCATTCATCTGAAGTTGGTCGACGAACGCACCACCATGGAGCGGCTGCTCGACGAATCCGACGACGAGAAGAACAACCACCATCTCGCAGATATCGCGGCGGCGCTTGGCCTCCGGAACACGGTGCTATTGCATGAGCGGTGTTTCGTCGGGGTGGAAGGTCCGAGTGAACAGCAGGCAATGCCGATTCTCTTTCGCCTCGCGACCGGCCGATCTCTTCAATCGGCTGGTATCGTGATCGTCGGTTGCAACAATAACGACGGGGCGTTGCTATTCGCCGGCCACCTCGCGAAGAATGGCCGCCAGGTAGCTCTCGTAGTCGACGCAGATAGCCGCAAGACGAAGTATTTTTCAGACGCTAGGCTGGTGGCGGCTGGACTTGACCCTAAGAAACATCTGCATTTGATCGGCGAGCCTGACAAAGAACTGGAATTCGTCTTCACCGACGAGCAGTGGGCTAGCGTTGCCAACGCCGCCTGGCCTCGGAATGACGGTGAGTCCTGGTCTGCGGGCGATGTAGAGGGCCTGCGGAGCAAGAAAAAATTCTCCGACGAACTCTTGACCATGTTTAAGGAAGGAAGCGAAGAAGGACCGAGCAGGAAGACTGCAATGGTGTATGAGTTGGTTTCGCGACTCAAGAGCCGCGAGGAGATCCCTCAGGAGATTCTGTCGATCTTTTCGGACCTAGAGGACCTGGCGGCGCTGGATAGTTGAGCTGAGGCTCGGGAACGCCTACTTAGCATCCGAGCCCTGCGCTGTGCTGACGTTGGAACCTCCCAAGCGTGCCACTGCTTGGACGGTGCCCAACGGCGGGCATGCTCACGCTCAGGAACGCCACACCAACGGCAAGCGTTAGGGACTGGGGCTTCGGTATGCCGGACACGGATCGCGGGGGACATGCTTCTACCTCCCTTAACCGCCTGTGTCAACCATGACACGACCCTCTGACATTTTCTAGAGCCGCCTCACATGCCCTGCCCACAGCGTAGCCCGATTTGCGCCCTTAGGTAGCTTTAAAGCGTCTTGCCCGCTCTACCAATATGCGAACGGGCAAGCGCCGGTGGTGCAGTTGCATGTGCGCCGCACTGTGAACCGAGGCAAAGCCCCCCGTTACCCACAGGCACAGCCGCAGGCGCGGCTCTTGCCTAGCCGAGCTACCTTGAGCGCGGTCGAACGAGACGACAACTGAGGCGGAAGCGGGCGTGTCCGTCGTCCCATCGGACCGCCGTCGCCGGGCCAGCAGCAGAGGCGGGCATCTCCTCATGAGAGCAGGAACGAACCCGGACCTAACCTCTCTCAATGGACATCCTTCCCATGGCTTGTTGCTACGACACGCCGCACTCCTTCCTCTTTTCTCGCCTCAGGTGAGGTACGGTATGAGGAAGTTGATCAGATGGAGGCGTGATGTCACTCCACCCCTCAGCAGGGCATCCCCCTGCGAGCGGCCCCAGCCGCTGCAAGATAGTGCCCCCCTCTCAAGCTGATGCTCGGCTGCGGGAGTTGGGCCTAACTGTCGAGCAGATTCATCGCAGCATCAAGAACGGCGATGATGCGCGGCAGCGCGTTAGATCCAATTACTACCCTCGGAATTTCGCCGGCGTCACAATGTGGGGTGAAACGCTTGCCGGACTGCGTCGGGAGTTGGTCAAGACCCGTCAGGGCTGGCAGATCGGCTACACCGGTAATTATGAGACGGTGTATTCCGAAGAGCGACGCCTAGCCTTCGCTGTCGTTGCCGCCGACCGCTACACCGGCAAGGACGAGACGCGCCATCCCAAGCTGAAGCGGAAACGCGGACCAAAGACCAAGCAAAGAATCGACCGTAACGTCATCATGGGCCAGTTGGCTCTAGATCTTGAAATCCCTGAGTTTGCTGCGACGCTTCCCCCGGACGAAGCGTGTCAAACCTGGTTCCTGCTCGTTCATCCTACTGATGACGAGATAAGGATTGAGGTCTCGCTGGCAACCGAGGTCGACGATGATGGGTTTGTCGGCAGTTGGATTGAGCGAATTCTCATGGAACCAGTTGCGATCTCTGGGGCTATCGCGCCCGTGCAGCCAGACGAGGACGATGATGACGGCGACACTTTGGTCACTCGACCAGCATGAAGGGAAACCATTCAACCCAACTCGTCTGGCTGCCGCTCGGGAACGGAGGGGGCTAACAAAGCAGGCCTTTGCTGAACTATGTGCAGTAAGCCGAAGGGCTGTTACCGCGTGGGAGTCAGGCGATGTGGATCATCCCCCAGTGGGCCTGATCTCGAAGGTGCTCGACTTCCCGGAGCAGTTCTTCTTTGCCGACGACATCCCAGAAGTGCCGGAACACTGGGTTAGCTTCCGTGCGCTCTCCTCGATGACTTCTCGCCAGGTTCACCGCATCTTGGCGGTCAGTTCCTTGGCTGTCGAGTTTGGTCATTGGATCGATGCCCGATACGGAACACCTGCGCCGGACTTACCTGATCTGGGGGAAACCCCGGGCTTAGTCCCTACCCTGGCAGCGGAAGACGTCAGGTCAACGTGGGGAATTCATGAACGGCCAGTGAAAAATATGCTCGCACTCCTTGAGAAGAGAGGGGTGCGAGTATTTTCACTTCCAATGAACGACAGGGAGATTGACGCATTCTCCTTTACGAGAGAGGGTCGCCCGTTTGTATTCATTAATACAACGAAGAGCGCCGAACGCATGCGCTTTGACCTAGCTCACGAGCTGGGTCACCTTGTGTTGCATCCACATGAGAATAAGAGCCGCTCGCGGCAGTTGGAGCAAGAAGCTAACGACTTTGCCTCCAGCTTCCTCGTTCCGGCTGATGCACTGTACTCCCAGATCAGGGGAACTCCCCGCCTTGAGGATGTCTTCACTCTCAAGAAGTATTGGAAAGTCTCGGCGCTCGCAATGGTCGAAAGACTGTTTCAGCTCCAACTCATTAGCGAATGGACCAGACGGCAATGGCTGGTCGCCCTATCGCAGCGCGGATACCGCACGTCCGAGCCCGACGGCATGCATCCGGAGAAGTCGATGCTGCTTGAGCAGTTGTTTCGCGCGGCGCGTGAAGACGGCTGGACATTGCGGCGGATCGCGGAAGAGTTGTGCGTGTATGAACGAACGCTAGACGAGCTAGTTTTCGGCCTCGCGGTCGCGCCAATCTCCGGTCAAGGCCAGTTGACTCCTCCGATCAAGGGTCACCTACGGCGCGTAAAATAGGCGTTGAGGGCTCGTCCTCGGGCGAGCCCTCAACGCTGAGTAGGCTGAGTCGCCGCGGCCGGAGGCCCGCTCCTCAGCTACCAGACCGCTCGACGAGAGCACCTGCGATGGCTCCCATGCTGGTGACGACCACGTCCGCGCCAGCGGCCCAGAACGCCTTGACCTTGGGTGGCCGATTCGCGTAGCCGATCACCCGCGCCCCGGCGGCCCGCGCCCCCTCGATGTCCGACAGCGAATCGCCGACGAGGACACAGCGGTCCGGCTCTTCGCCGAGCGCTCTCACGGCTTGCAGGATCGGTTCCGGGTTGGGCTTCATGCGTGCTGGCTCAACGTACGCCCGGCCAACCACTGGGGAGACGTGTGCGGCCAGCCGGTGCGCTGTCAGGTAGGCGGTCACTGCGCCGGCCGAGTTGTTGCTAACCACTGCGACCGGCATCCCGGCCTGCCGCGCGGCCACTATGACCTCCCGCCCGTACGGCGTTGGCCTGGCAGTCTCGACGGCACGGCGCTCCGCCGCGCAGAGCGCATCCTCCACTGCTCGCGTGATGCCATGGTCACCGGGATCGTGGATCTGGCGCAGCGGCGCGCGGACCGGGCCGCCGCCGCGCAGGGCCTTGCCGCCGCCGACGCGGCCGACGCCGAAACCGTCACCCCGGAGCCGGCCACCCTCGGTGGGCCGGTGGACCCGCCGGAGCGCCGCCCCGATCTGGCCGAGCTGTTGGACCGGCGGTCCGGGCCGGTGCTGCCGCTGTGGTTGACCGACCGCTACCAGCGCCGCGAGATGCTGCGCCGCGCGGTCGGCGCGGCCGGTTACCACGCTGGCACGCACGTGGTGCTCTCGCCGGTCTACCTGGGCAAGGTCGCCTGGTACGCGCCGAAGGGCGCGGCGCGGCTGGCCTCGCGGGTGCTCGGGTGGACCAGCGCCGAGACGGGGAATTGGCACCTGCGGCAGGACGCGGCGAACCGCAACGACCCGAAGACGTGGCTGGACCTGGACCGGCACCGGATGCGGCAGGCGTCGTGGCGGTGGTGGGTCACCGGCGCGGGCACCCTGGCCACCGGTGCCGGCGGTGTGGTGCTCGCCTCGGACATCACGCCGTGGTGGGTGCATGCCCCGATCCTGGCCGCTGGCCTGGTCGGGCTGGCCCGCTACGGGCGGCCCCTCGATAAGCCGATCCTGGCCCGCACCGTGGTCCGCCCGGCGTACCGGAAGCTCACCGCGGAGTTGACCCGCAAGGGCATCATGGCCACCGGCCTGGTCAAGCGGCCGGAGGACATCGTGTTCCCGGCCGGGGTGGGCGAGATCCGCCGCGACGGCCCCGGCTACCTCGCGATCGTGGACCTGCCCGACGGCGTGATCGCCGTGGACGTGGTGGAGAAGCGCGACCAGTTGGCCGGTGGGCTGCGCCTGCCGATGGATCAGGTGTGGCCGGAGGTCATGCCCCGGGAGCACCCGTCACGGCTGGCCCTGTGGGTGGCCGACCGGCCCGTGTCGGCGATGAAGCAGCCCCCGTGGCCGCTGCTGCGCGGCGGGCAGACGGACTACTTCAAGCCGTTCGTGTACGGGTTCGACCCCCGCATGCGACCGGTGGAGTACCGGATGGACGAGCGCAACAGCCTGTTCGCCGGCTTCCCCGGCTCCGGCAAGAGCCTGTCGGCGCGGGTGGTCATGGCCGGCATGGCGCTGGACCCGCTGGTGCAGTTCGCGGTGTTCGACCTGGCCGGGCGCGGTGACTTCGACGCGTTCGAACCGCTGTGCGCGACCGAGCTGTTCGGCTCCGGCGCCGACGAGGCAACCAAGGCCAACGCCTACCGGATGCTGATGTGGCTGCTCAAGGAGTGCGACGTGCGCGGCCCGCGCATCAAGCACTACGCCACGCAGGGCATGAACAGCGAGAACAAGCTCAACCGGGCCATCGCCGCCAAGGACGCCCGGCTGCGGCCGATCGTCGCCGCGATCGACGAGGTGCAGGAACTCATCACCGACCCGGAGATCGGCAAGTCCGCCACCGCCGCGATGACCAGCATCATCAAGCGCGGCCGGGCGCTGGGCATCCACCTGGTGCTGATGACGCAGCGCATCGACGCGCAGTCGCTGCCCAAGGGCGTCACGTCCAACGTCGCGCTGCGCACGTGCCTGGCCGTGCCGTCGCACGTCGAAACCGACCTGGCGTTGGGCACCGGGGCGTACCGCCAAGGTGCCCGGCCGACGCAGTTCGAGATCGGCGTGGACGCCGGATGGGGCGTGCGGGTCGGCTACGGGCCGATGACCTCCGTGCGCGCCGCGTACCTCGACCGGGCGGCGGTGGAGAAGATCTGCGCCCGCGGCGTGGCGCTGCGCGGCGGGATCACCGGCCCGGCCGACCTGCCCGCCGCCCGAGATGTGCTGGACGACCTCCGGGCGGTGTGGGTGCCAGCCGAGCGCGGCCAGCACTGGGACACCCTCGCCGGACGGCTGGCCGACCGGTTCCCCGAGGCGTACTCCGCGCTCACCCCGGAAGCCCTGTCCGCGCTCGTGCGCGGCAAGGGCGTCGAGTCACGCAACGTGAAGTCCGGCGGTGCGACCCGCAAGGGCGCGTACCTCGCCGACATCACCGCCGCCGCCGAACAACGCGACGGCGACGCCGGCTGACAGCCGGTAGCGCGGCGGGTAGCGGACCGAACAGGGGTAGCGGCACCGCTACCCGACCCGCTACCCGCCCTACCAGCACCGATCTTCACCGGTAGCGGTAGCGGCCCCTGCCGCCTACCGCCGGTAACCCCCCTTTTTGGAGCATCCAGTGACCCCCGTCATGGCCGCTACCAGCGCAAACGCACCCGAAATGTCCAAAGTCCTGTTCGCCGGAATTGCCCTTATCGTCGCTATCGGTTACGCCGGGGCGTGTTACGTCAAGCCGTTCACTGCCTGTCACCGCTGCAAGGGCTCTGGCACCGCGCCGCCGACCTGGTGGCAGCGGCTGCGCCGTCGCGCGGTCAATCCCCGCGCGCTGCGGGGGCGGCCCGACTGCCGCCGCTGCTCCGGCACCGGACTGCGGCTGCGGATCGGCCGCCGCGTCTTCAACCACTTCCGCCGGCTGCGCCGCCAGGGCACCCGATGACCACCCGCGAGGGAGACACCGTGACCACGACAGCCACCGGGGCGCGCTTCACCAACGGCCAGCGCGCCGCCATCATCGTCTGCGCGCCCGTCCAGCTCGCCCCGGGCGTGCTGGCGCACAAGGCCGCCCACCACAGCATCGGTGCCGAGGGCAACCCGCCGACCGGCGGTCGGCCGGTGTTCACCCCCGACCGGCGGTGGGTGATCGGCCCGGCTTGCCAGCCCACCCCCGACCCCGCCGACCCGCACGCGGGCCGGGGCTGGGCGGAGTACTCCGCCGGGTGGGCCGACCACCTCGGTGCGCTGGCCTGCCCGGTGTGTTTTCCGCCCGAGGGCGTCTGATGGCCGGCGGCTACGGCGACCGGCCCTCAAGGCGTGACGCGCCGTTGTCCGGCTTGGAGGTGTGGTTGACCGGCACGCCGGCCGAACTCGACGCCGCCGCGCGCGCTCTGGCCGTCGCCGGCCACGTCGCGTGGCGCGGGCCGCACCGGCCGCTGACCGGTGCCGACGCCGGCCGCGTCCGGCTCTACCTGCGCCTGAACGTCACCCCCACCTGGCGGACCGGACGACCGACGCGCTCAGTCAGCGGTGACGGCGGGACCGTGCTGCCGTTCCCCGACCTGCTCTCCGGGGGTGCGGCGTGAGGGTGTTCTCCTACGGCGGCGGGGTGCAGTCCACCGCTGCCCTGGTCCTCGCGGCCACGGGCCGGATCGACTTCCCAGTGTTCCTGTTCGCCAACGTCGGCAACGACTCCGAAGACCCGACCACCCTGGACTACCTGGAACGGCACGCCAAGCCGTACGCGGCGCGGCACGGCATCCAGCTCCACGAGCTGCACCGCGAGCGCCGCGACGGCACCCGGGAGACGCTGTACGGCAGGCTGACCCGCCCGGCTCGCGGTCGCTGCCGATTCCGGTGCGGATGTCGAACGGCGCACCCGGCACCCGCTCGTGTACGGCCGACTTCAAAATCAAGGTCATCGGCCGGTGGCTCAAAGCCCACGGCGCGAGCGCCCAGCACCCGGCCACGGTCGGGGTGGGCATCAGCCTGGACGAGATCGAGCGCGTCAACAACCGCCGCTCCGAACCCTACGAGCGCACCGTCTACCCGCTGCTCGACCACGCGCCGCCGCTGCGCCGCCACGACTGCGCCCGCATCATCACCGCCGCCGGCCTGCCCGTGCCGCCCAAGTCCGCGTGTTGGTTCTGCCCGTTCCGGCGGCCCGCCACGTGGGCCGAAACCCGCCGCGACCGACCCGACCTGTTCAACCGGGCATGCGACCTGGAAAACCTGCTCAACGCCCGGCGGGCCGCGCTCGGCAAAGACCCCGTCTACCTCACCCGCTTCAACCGGCCGCTGTCCGCCGCCGTCGCCACGGCGCAAGACATGCTGCCCGGCTTCGACCCCGCCGACGATGACGCGCTGTGCGACAACGGCGCGTGCTTCACCTGACCCGAAACCCCTGACCGGCGCGCTTCGCGCGCTCACCTCCGGTGGCCAGCGCCCGTGCGGCGCTGGCCACCGGCACGCCGCTGCCAGGAAGGACCGTCATGCCCGACCTTTCGCCGCTGCTGGCCGCCGCCCTCGCCCACGCCGCGCGCGGCTGGCACGTGTTCCCGCTGCGCCCCGACGACAAGCGGCCCGCGTTCCCCGACCACACCGCCGACGACTGCGCCGGCCGCGACCCGCGCTGCCGCGCCGGCCACACCGGGTGGGAGCAGCGCGCCACCACCGACCCGGACCGCATCCGCCGAGCGTGGTCGACGCGCCCCTACGGCGTCGGCCTCGCGTGCGGCCCGTCCGGTCTGGTGGTGGTCGACCTGGACGTGCCCAAGCACCCCGACGACACCCCGCCGCCGGAGTGGGCCGGAGCGTGTGACGGCCTCGACGTGTTCGCCACCCTCGCCGCCCGCCACGGCACACCGATCGACCCGCTCGACGGGTTCGGCCCCGACGCGCCGCCGCGCGGCGGGATCGACGCCACGTACACGGTGTCCACGGCCAGCGGCGGCAGCCACCTGTACTACCAGCACCCCGAAGGCGGGCCGGAGCTGCGCAACACCACCGGCGACCGAGGCGGGTTGGGCTGGAAGGTGGACACCCGCGCGCACGGCGGCTACGTCGTTGCCGCCGGCTCGACCGTCAACGGACGCCCCTATGAGGCGGTGTTGGACTGCGAGCCCGCGCCGCTGCCCGCATGGGTCGCCACGCTGCTCGCCCCCACCCCGCGGCAGACCCACCGGCCCGCCGCGCTGACGCTGCCGCCTGACCGGCACGGCCGCTACGTCGCCGCCGCGATCCGCCGGCAGGTCGACCACCTGACCTCCGCCCCAAAGGGGGAGCGGAACAACGTGCTGTTCATCAGCGCGGCGGTGCTCGGTGAGCTGGTCGCTGGCGGCGCGCTCACCGATGTCGACGTGTACGCCGTGCTGGAACCCGCCGCCCTGTCCACAGGGCTGTCGGCGCGTGAGGTGGCGCGCACGATCGCCTCCGGCCTGCGAGCCGGCGCGCGGCGGCCCCGCTACCTGCGCGACATCCGGGAGGCAGCATGACCGAGCGGTTGCAGATCGGCACCGGACCGGAGAGCATCCGCGCACTGAAATCTGCCCTGGTAGCCGGGCTGCTACCCGACACGTACGTGTCGGGTGGGTCGCTGGTGCACATGGAGGCCATCTCCGGCGGGGTGGCCGCCGCCGCCGACGAGGATTCCCCGCTCCCGGTCAGCGCGAGCACGATCACCGCCGCCAGGTTGGCCGGGCTACTCGCCGAGCACGCCTACGTCTACCGGATCAAGTCCCGCAAGGACGAGCAAGGCAACCCGACCACCTACGAGGAAGAGGCCACCCCGTCGCGGGAGGTGCTGGCGTCGGTGCTGGCCGGCAAGACGTGGCCTGGCGTGCCCGGTCTGCGCGGGATTATCGGCGCCCCGGTGCTGCGCCGCGACGGCACCCTGTTGCAGGCCCCCGGCTACGACCCGGCCACCGGGTTCTACCTCGCCTCAAAGGTGGCGCTGCCCCCCGTGCCGGACGCGCCCACCGCCGAGCAGGTGGCCGAGGCGCGGCGATTCCTGCTCGGCCGGTTCCTGCGCGACTTCCCCTGGGCCAGCGCCGCCGACCGGGCGAACTACATTGCACTGCTGGCCACGCCAATCCTGCGGCACTTCACCCGCTCCCTAACCCCGTTCGCGCTGATCGACGCCACCATGCCGTCATCCGGCAAATCGATCCTCACTGCCGGTCCCGGCATGCTCTACGGCCAGCGCGTCATGCCCTGGGCCTATGCCGAAGAGGAACTACGAAAGTCCATCACGGCCGTGTTCGCCGAACAGGTCGGCGTTGTCATCTGGGACAACCTGGCCGAGGGCACCGTCATCGACTCGCCCACCCTCGCGCTACTCGTCACCGCCGGAGAATGGTCCGACCGCCAGTTGGGCGCGTCCCGCAACATCGCCACCGCCAACGACCGCCTGTGGATGGCCACCGGCAACAATTTGCAAGTCGGCGGCGACATGGCCAGTCGCACCGTGCGCGTGCACCTCGACCCGGACATGCCTCGTCCCGAGCTGCGCGACCAGTCCGGGTTCGGCATTCCGCATCTCGACCAGTGGATCACCAACCCGGCCAACCAACTGATCGTCCTGTGGCACCTGCTCGTGCTCGTGCTCGACTGGACCCGCCAGGGAGCCCCGCGCGTTACGGGGGTGTCGATGCGGCAGTTCACGCCGTGGGCGCAGTACCTCGGTGGGTTCCTCGCCCACCACGACATCGACGGGTTCCTCGCCAACGCCGCCGATGTGCGTGAGATCGACCAGGGTGAACAACGGTGGGGGGCGTTCCTCGCTACCTGGCACGAACGCCACGGCGACCGACCGATGACCGCCGCCGAGCTGCGCCGCGACGCCGAACCGACGCACTTCGGCAGCGACATGCACGACCCGTGGGACGGGCAGTTCATCACCACCGACGCCGGCCGCCTGCCCAACCCGCTGCATCTCGGCAAACTCTTGACCGGGCAGTCCGGGCGGTGGCGCGGCCAGTACGTCGTACGGACCGGCACCAACGAACGAGGCCGCGCCGTCTACTGGGCCGAACACCGCGACGACTGAAAACCGCTGAACCAACTCGGCAACTCGGCAACTCGGCACAACCGGCCTCCAAGCTGGGAAAACACCCTGCCGAGTTGAAGTCATCGACAAAAGTTCAACTCGGCAACTCGGCATGATCATGCCGAGTTGAACCCCGTTTGCCGAGTTGCCGAGCTGCCAACCGGAGCCAACTCGGCACACGTTTCCGCAGGTCAACAGCACGTTTGCCGAGTTGCCGAGTTGCCGAGTTGGTTCAGCCCCGCTCGCAAACGAGAAGGGCTGAACCCACGCCGCTCAGCCCGACTACGACGAGGGCCGCGTGGTCGCCTCCCGGGCCGCCTTGCGCTGCGCCGCGACCTGCCGGCGGTGCGCCGCCTGCTCCTGCTCGTGACGCTGAAGCGCCGGCAGAGCGTCCGACGCGCCAAACGCGACCTTCGCCGCCACCAACTCGGCGAGGCCGTCCTTGTCAAGGCCGTAGGAGCGCAAGTCATCCACCGCCGCCACCATGGCAGCCGCCTGAACCGCCGGAGCCCACCGCGCCAACAAGTCCATCAAGTCCCCGAAGTTGTCGACCTTGACCCACGGAGACCCCTGCACCACGTCCCACACATCGACGATGAACTCATCCCGCCCATCGACCGTCCGCCGAAACGACCGAACACGCAGAACCGAATCCTCATCACCGACCCCTAGGAACTCCGACCATCCCTGCCCCTCCAGCCATCCCGTCACCTCAACGGTGTCCGGCGCGCCCTCGAACGGATCGAAGATCTCATAGCTCATCAGCACATCCTGCCGCCCCGACCCCGCCCGGCGCAGCACGCACACGTCGCGCCGCACGCCGACTTCCCGGAGGCCGGCCTGCTGAGAGCCACAGAGACGAATCTGTGCATGGGCTAACACCAACCAGGCCGAGATCTTGCCTCTACGGCGCTCTCAGCGAGTCGCCCTACGTCCTCCTGCCGAACCGAACCCCGGACCCACCAGCGGACCCGCCCGAGACCCGAGAGGCCGCCAGCATGCGAATCAGGCTGCACGGCACCCACGCCGAAACCGCCGCCACCCTCGCCGCACTCGCCTACGTACTCACCATTCGCCGGGCCAGCCGGCCCTACCCCGACCGACCGCCGTCCACCTGGCACCGCATCTACCTCGACGCCACCCCGAGGGAGGACACCCGCCAATGACCACCCGACGCACCACGACCGGGAACCTGCTCACCCTCGCCGAAGTCCTGGACGAGCTGCGCGTGCCCCGCTCGACCTTCTTCCGCTGGAAGGCCACCGGCCGCGCACCCCGAACGATCAAGTACCCCAACGGCAGCCTGTACGTCCGTCGCCGCGACCTCGACGCCTGGCTCAACGATCATGAGGAGGCCGCTTGAGCAGTTACAGCGTACGAATTCACGCGATCCTGACGAACGAATTGGCCGGCAAGAAGAAGTCCTATACGGTCCGGTGGAAGGTCGCTGATAAGCCCTTCCGGCACACGTTTGCAACCCGGGCACTCGCCGAGAGCTTTCGGTCGAAGCTGGTCGTGGCACAGCGCGAAGGAACGGCGTTCGATGAAAAGACCGGGCTACCTGAACCGATGGCCCGGGAACTGAACAGCCGGAGTTGGTACGACCTGGCCAAGGCGTTCGTGGACATGAAGTGGCCGCGTGCCGCCGCGACTCAGCGCAAGAGCATTGCCGACGCGCTCACCACGGTCACGCCCGCCCTGCTCGCCACGTCGCGTGGCGCGCCCGACGAAGCGAAGACACGCCACGCTCTTTACACATGGGTCTTCAACAAGCAGCAGCGAGACCGCGACAAGGAGACGCCGCCGGACAATATCGCGCCGGTTGTTCGATGGCTCAAGGCGAACACGCTACCTCTGTCGGAAGTAGCCAATCCGGCGACCATGCGGAAGGCGCTCGACCTGTTGACCACTCGAATTGACGGTGGCCCGGCCGCCGCCAACACCGTGGCGAGGAAGCGCGCAGTCCTCTACAGCGCCTTGAAGTACGCCGTCGAACTGCGGTATCTCGACGCGCATCCGATGGACTTCATTCAGTGGCGAGCGCCGAAGAACACCGACCAGGTCGACCGGAAGGTGGTGGTGAACCCAGAGCAGGCCCGGTCACTGCTCACGGCGGTACGGCAGCGCGACCCGCACTTGGAAGGCTTCTTCGCCTGCATGTACTTCGCTGCCCTACGCCCGTCCGAGGTGATCCACCTACGCGCCGACGAATGCGAGCTACCCGACGACGGTTGGGGCTGGTTGCACCTCAGCGGCTCGACGCAGCAGGTTGGGGAGGACTGGAGCGACGGCGGGACGTCGCTGGAAGACCGGGAACTCAAGCACCGAGCGAAGAAGGCGACCCGCGACGTACCGGCGTGCCCCGAGCTGGTTCGCATCCTGCGGCACCACCGACAGGAGCACTGCCGGAACGCCAACGGTCGAATGTTCCACGCCGCTGGCGCCAGGGCGGCCCCGGTGTCGAAAAGCACCTACCTGCGAGCCTGGCGGCAGGCCCGGGAGACAGCGTTGACGCCCACGCAGCAGCGGTCACCGCTGGCGCACCGGCCGTACGACCTGCGGCACGCCGCCGTGTCGCTGTGGCTCAACGCTGGCGTACCGGCGACGCAGGTAGCCCAGTGGGCCGGGCACAGCGTGCACGTGCTGCTGAAGGTCTACGCCTCGTGCATCGACGGCCAGGACGAAGCGGCCCGGAAGCGCATCGAGGGGGCGTTGGGCACCGGAGAGGCCGGGTAGCGCCGACACGCATACGACACGACCAGTGAGACGCGACGAACCCCAACGGGACGAAGTGAGACTGATTCGCGAGCCATAAAATGCCCCCTGGCCGGCATTCGCGCTGGTCAGGGGCATTTCCGCTGCTCGGGATGCGGAGGGTGTGGGATTCGAACCCACGAGGACATCGCTGCCCTACCGGTTTTCAAGACCAGCGCCATCGGCCACTAGGCGAACCCTCCCGGACCACGCCCCCGTGAGGTGCGCGACCGTGCCTAGTCTGCCACGGACCCGCGCCGGGCGAGCGGGCACCGCACCCGCACTGGGATGATCGGCGGCGTGTGGGAGATCCCGTCGGTGGTGCTGATCAGCGGAATCATGGCGGCCGGAAAGTCCACTGTGGCCGAATCGCTGGCCCGGCGGCTGCCCCGCGCGGTGCACCTGCGCGGCGACGTGTTCCGGCGGATGTTGGTCAGCGGCCGGGAGGAGATGACCGCCGAGCCGTCGGTGGAGGCGTGGCGGCAGCTGCGGCTGCGCTACGACCTCGCCGCGTCGGCGGCGGACCGGTACGCCGCCGCCGGCTTCACCGTGGTGGTGCAGGACGTGGTCCTCGGCGCGGAGCTGCCGGCGATGGTCGACCGGATCCGGCACCGGCCGCTGGCGGTCGTGGTGCTCGCGCCGAGCCCCGAGGTCGTCGCCGCCCGCGAGGACGCGCGGGAGAAGAAGGGGTACGGGGACTGGCCGGTCGCCGCGCTGGACGCGGACTTCCGGGCGGAGACGCCCCGGATCGGGCTCTGGCTGGACACCTCCGCACTGACCCCGGCGCAGACGGTGGACGAGATCCTGACCCGGGCGTGGACCGACGGACGGGTGGGGTAGACACGGAACATGCGCGCGATGACGATCCCGGAGCCCGGCGGACCCGACGCACTGGTCTGGAGCGAGGTGCCCGATCCCGAGCCCGGGCCGGGCGAGGTGGTCGTCGACGTGCGGGCCAGCGCGGTCAACCGGGCCGACCTGCTGCAACGGCAGGGGCACTATCCGCCGCCGCCGGGCGCGCCCGCGTACCCCGGGCTGGAGTGCTCCGGGGTGATCAGCGCGATCGGCCCCGACGTGGCCGGCTGGGAGGTGGGCCGGAAGGTCTGCGCGCTGCTGGCCGGCGGCGGTTACGCGGAGCGGGTGGCGGTGCCGGCCGGGCAGCTGCTGCCGGTGCCGGCCGGCGTCGACCTGGTCGACGCGGCGGCGCTGCCCGAGGTCGCCTGCACGGTCTGGTCCAACGTCGTGCAGGTGGGCCGGCTCGGCAAGGGCGAGACGCTGTTGCTGCACGGCGGCGGCAGCGGGATCGGCACCTTCGCGGTCCAGCTCGCGGTCGCGCTCGGCGCCACCGTGGCGGTCACCGCCCGGTCGGGCAAGCACGAGCGGCTGCGTGAGCTGGGCGCGACGCACACGATCGACTACCGGGAGCAGGACTTCGTCGAGGAGGTCCGGCGGGTCACCGGCGGTCGGGGCGCCGACGTCATCCTCGACATCATGGGCGCCGCCTACCTGCCCCGGAACGTGGCGGCGCTGGCCACCGGCGGCCGGCTGGTGGTGATCGGCATGCAGGGTGGCCGCAAGGGCGAGCTGGATCTCGGGGCGCTGCTGGCCAAGCGGGGCACGATCGCGGCCACCGCGCTGCGGTCCCGGCCGCTGGCGGAGAAGGCGGAGATCGTGCGCGGCGTCCGCGAGGAGGTGTGGCCGCTGGTCGAGTCGGGGGCGGTCCGGCCGGTCGTGGACCGGCGGGTGCCGATGACCGAGGCAGCGCGGGCGCACCGCCTGGTCGAGTCGAGCGACCACGTCGGCAAGGTGCTGCTCACCACCGGCTGAGGCGGGTCCGCCGTGGGCGGGCGCTCTCCCTCGACGGGGATGCCCTGGTCAGGGCGCCGGCGTCGACTCCTCCGCCGCGCGGGGGAGCACGAGGCGGGCGCCGGGGCCCTCGCCGGCGAGCGAGTCGCCGGGATTGTTCAGCGTGCAGCGTTGCAGGGACAGGCAGCCGCAGCCGATGCAGCCGTCGAGGTCGTCGCGGAGCTTGGTCATCAGCCGGATCTTCTCGTTCAGCCGCTCCCGCCAGGTGGCCGAGAGCCGCGCCCAGTCCTCCGCGGTGGGCGTGCGGGACGCCGGCAGGGAGTCCAGCGCCTCCCGGATCTCCTCCAGCGAGATGCCGACCTGCTGGGAGATCCGGACGAACGCCACCCGGCGCAGCTCCGTGCGGGCGTAGCGGCGCTGGTTGCCGCCCGTCCGCTCCGCCCGGATCAGCCCGAGCCGCTCGTAGTAGCGCAACGCCGAGGGCGCCACGCCGCTGCGGCTGGAGAGCTGGCCGATGGTCAGAGACTCGTGCATCACGTCGCCTTGAGTTGAAGGGGACTTCAACTTGCAGGCTAGCGGCATGACAACGACCACCGCCAGCGCGGCCCCGGTCGCCGCGCCACCCCGTGACCCGAGCGCCGCGCCACCCCGTGACCCGAGCGCCCCGCCGCTGCCAGGACCCGTCGCGCCGCTGTACGAGCGGATCCGCGCGGGCCGGGAGTTCGGCCCGAACGTCCGCTCCACCGTCGACGTGCTCTGGGTGCTCTACGACCGGATCCTCCGGATCACCCCGGAGACCGTCGACGACCCCGGGCGGGACCGGTTCCTGCTCTCCAAGGGGCACGCCGTCGCCGGCTACTACGCCGTGCTCGCCGCGAAGGGGTTCGTCCCCGCCGAGTGGCTGGACGACCAGGGCGGGCCCGACAGCCGGCTCGGCGACCACCCCGACCGGATGCTGGTGCCCGGCGTGGAGATCGGCTCCGGCTCGCTGGGCCACGGGCTCGGGCTCGGCGTGGGCACCGCGCTCGGGCTGCGCGCCCAGGGCCTGCTGACGCCCCGGGTCCACGTGCTGCTCGGCGACGCCGAGCTGGACGAGGGCTCCAACCACGAGGCGATCGCGTACGCGGGGGCGACCGGGCTGGCCAGCCTGACCGCGATCGTGATCGACAACGGCTCCGCCACGCACGGCTGGCCGGGGGGCGCCGCGGCGCGGTTCACCGTCAACGGCTGGACCGCCACCACCGTCGACGGGCACGACCACGAGGCCCTGCACACCGCCCTGACCGGGCACGACAACCACCGGCCGCACGTCGTCGTCGCGGTCGTCGACCAGGGGGAGTGACCGTGCGGAACCGTTTCATCGACACCACCACCGCGCTGCTGGCGGAGGATCCGCGTACGGCCCTGGTGCTGGCCGACATCTCCGCCGACGCGTTCGCCCCGGCCGCGTACCGGCACCCGGACCGGGTGCTCAACGTCGGGATCCGGGAGCAGCTGATGGTGGGCGTGGCCGGTGGGCTCGCCCTGACCGGGCTCCGGCCGATCGTGCACAGCTACGCCCCGTTCCTCGTCGAGCGGGCGTACGAGCAGCTCAAGCTCGACCTGGACCACCAGGGCGCGAGCGCGGTGCTGGTCAGCATCGGCGCGTCGTACGACCGGGCGGCCGCCGGCCGGACCCACCTGTCCCCGGCCGACGTCTCCCTGATCGACTCCCTGCACGGCTGGACCGTGCACGTTCCCGGCCACCCCGACGAGGTGCCGGCGCTGCTGCGGGACGCGGTGGCCGCCGACGGCTCGGCGTACCTGCGGCTGTCCACCCTGCACAACGCCCGGCCGTACGGCGGCGACGGGGCGCTGCGGGTGGTCCTGGACGCGGGACCGGGCGCGCCGCTGCTGGTCGCGGTGGGGCCGGTGCTGGACGCGGCGCTGGCGGCGGTCGCCGGCCTGGGGGTCACGGTGGCCTACACCCACCGGCCGCGGCCGTTCGACACGGTGGGGCTGCGGGCGCTGGCCGGCGACGCGGTGATCCTGGTGGAGCCCTACCTGGCCGGCACGTCGGCCCGGGTGGTGTCGGCGGCCCTGGCCGACCGGCCGCACCGGCTGCTGGCGCTCGGTGTGGGACGGGAGGAGCTGCGCCGCTACGGCTCGGCCGAGGACCACACCCGCTGGCACGGGCTGGACGCCGCCGGGCTGCGCCGCTCGGTCGCCGGGTTCCTGGACCCGGCGCTGGTGCCGGCCGGCCGCTGAGTCACGCCGGACGTCGACGCCCGCCGGCGGCGAGGGGCCGCGCCGGCGGGCGACGCGGGAGGGGGGTCAGCGGGTCGGGGCGCCGGTCCGGCGGCGGGTGCGCTCGCGGCCGAGGATCCAGATCGCCTCGACGCCGTCCTTCCAGGTGATCTTCTTGCCCTCTTCGCGGCCCCGCGCGCGGTAGCTGATCGGCACCTCGTAGGGGCGGATGCGCCGGCGCAGCAGCTTGCCGGTCACCTCGGCCTCCATGCCGAAGCCGCGCGAGCGGATCTCGAGCGAGCGGTAGAGCGCGACCGGCATCAGCTTGAAGCAGGTCTCCAGGTCGCCGATGTAGGAGTTGAACAGGACGTTCGCGGCCATCGTGACGCCCTTGTTGCCCATCACGTACCAGAAGCTGTAGGCGCTGTGGCTGCCGAAGGTGCGGTTGCCGTAGACCACCGTGGCCCGCCCGTCGAGCACCGGGTCGAGCAGCTTGGGGATGTCCTGCGGGTCGTACTCCAGGTCGGCGTCGAGAATGACCATGTAGTCACCCTCGGCGTTGTCGACCGCCGTCTTGATGGCGGCACCCTTGCCGGCGTTGCGCTGGTGGGTGATGACCCGCAGGCGCGCGTCGTCGGCCCGGCCGAGGATCTCGCCGGTGCCGTCCCGGCTGCCGTCGTCGACCACGACCAGCTCGATCTCGCACGGATAGTCGACTGCCAATGCCTGCTTGAGGGCATCCGCGATGCGTTCTTCCTCGTTGTAGACCGGCATGAGGATCGAGAGCTTCACGGGAATCTCCACGGTGGCGACGGCATGTCGGCCCTAGCCTAACCTGGCTGCCAGCGACGCGTTGCTCAGCACTGCGGGCATTGGGCGCGGCGGCCCCAGGTTCATGGTGTTTACTGCCGCCATGTCGGCAGTCGGCTACCCGTTCGCCCTGGCGCCGGTCGCCGCGATCGGACTGCTCGCGGTCGCGTTCCGCCCGGTCGCGGCCGGGACCACGGCGGGGCTCCGCCTCGCGCTGGTCCGGGCGGCTCTGGTCACCGGCGCGTACGCGGTGCTCACGGTGGAACTGCTGGGCGTGCTGCGGCTGCTCACCCCGCCGGCGTTCGCCGTGGCCTGGCTGCTGCTCCTCGCCGCCGCGGTCGCCGGCTTCGGCTGGCGACGCCGCCGGGACGCCGAGCGCCGCGCGGCGGGGATCGTCGTCGCGCGCCGCGCGGTCGAGGTCGTCGCCGCGCCGGAGCCGGCGCTGGTCGGCGCGACGGCCGGCCCGGCCGCCGGTCCCCCGGCCCCGCCGCCGGCGCCGGTGGCCGCCGCGCGACGCGGCGCGTCCCCCCACGCCGCCGGCTGGCCGACCCGGCTGGCCGACGCCTGGCGTACGGCGGGTCGGGGCGAGCGGCTGCTCGCCGGCACGGTCGGCGGACTGCTGCTGGTCGAGCTGCTCATCGCCCTGCTGGCCGAGCCGAACAACTTCGACTCGCAGACCTACCACCTGCCCAAGGTGGAGCACTGGGTGGCCCGGGGCGGCCTGGACTTCTGGCCCACCGCCATCCACCGGCAGGTGACCATCCCGCCCGGCGCCGAGTACCTGCTGCTGCACCTGCGCCTGTTCACCGGCGGGGACGCGCTGCACAACCTGGTGCAGTGGGCGGCCGGCGTCGGCGTACTGCTGGCGGTCACCCGGATCACCGCGCAGCTCGGCGGGGGACGGCGGGCCCAGTTGCTGACCGCGTTCGTGCTCGCCACCACCCCGATGGTGGCGCTCCAGGCGACCAGCACCCAGACGGATCTGGTCTGCGCCGCCTGGGTGGCCTGCGCGGGCACGCTGGCGCTGGACGGGCTGCGCCGGCGCGCCGGGCTCGGGGCGGCGCTGGCGCTGGGGGCGGCCACCGGGCTGACCGCCCTGACCAAGACCAGCGGCCTGGCCGCGGTCGGGCCGCTGCTGCTGCTCTGGGGGCTGGCCCAGCTCCGGCTGGCCCGGACCGGCTCCGCGCCGGACCGCCCCGGCCCGCCCGGCCGGGGCACCGACGCGTCCCGGACCGGTGGCGGCCCGTCGCGGTGGCAGGTGCGCCGGACGGTCGCCGGGTCGGCGCTGATCCTGCTGGTCGCGGTGGTGGTGGTCGGGCCGTTCCTGGCCCGGGTGACCGCCGAGTTCGGGCATCCGCTCGGGCCGCCCCGGCTGCGCGAGTCGATTCCGATGGAACGGCACGACCCGCCGTCGTTGCTGGTCAACACGCTGCGGATCGCGCACACCGCGTTCGACACGCCACTCGCGCCGCTGCGCCGGGCCGGTGCCGGGGCGATCATCGGCGGTGCCGGGCTGATCGGGGTGGACCCGCAGGACCGGGCCACCACCTTCGGCCGGGAGCGGTTCCCGGTGCCGTCCTGGTACCCGGACGAGGACCGGGTGGCCTTTCCGCTGGCCGGGGCGCTGGCGGCGATCGGGGCGGCGGCCGCGCTGGCCCGACCCGGCCGGGTCAGCCCGACCCGGGCGGGGCCGCTGCGCGCGTACGCGGTGGTCGTGGTGGCGGCCTTGCTGCTGCACACCGCCATGATCAAGTGGCAGCCGTGGGGCAACCGCCTGCTGCTCTACGCGCTGGCGCTGGCCGTACCGCTGGCGGGGCTCTGGCTGGACGCGCTGTTCCGGCGCCGGGCCGGCGGCGCGGGCGGACGGCGGCCGGTGGCGGCCGGGCTCGCGGTGAGCGTGCTGGCCACCTGCGCGCTGGCCGGGGTGCTCGCGGTGTCGTACGGCTTCCCGCGCCGGCTGGTCGGGGCGGGCTCGGTCTTCACCACCGCCGAGTGGGAGACCCGGTTCCTGCGGCGTCCCCAGTGGGCGGAGGAGTTCCGCTGGGCGGCCGACGCGGTACGCGCGACGGGCGCCCGCCGGATCGGCCTGGTGCAGCAGAACGACAACTGGGAGTACCCCTGGTGGCTGCTGCTGCGCGACGCGGACGGGCGCCCGCCGGAGCTGGTGGCGCTCCAGTCGGTGCTGCCCGGGCGCCCGCCGGCCGACCCGGCCTCGGTGGACGCCGTCGTCTGCACGGGCAGCCGGCCGGCGTGCGCGGCGCTGGCGCCGGCGGGCTGGCTCGTGCAGTTCCGGGGCTACGTGGGTTACGCCCTCCCGCCGGGCAGCTGACCCGCCGGGAAGCCGCCGCGCGGTCCCCGCGGTGCCAGCCGATCCGCCGGGAGCCCGGCCGATCGCTCCGGTGACGCCGCGCGGTTCGCCCGGATCGCCCGGTTCTGCACTCTGCGCGCAACGATTCCGAGACGCATTAACATACCTCGAAGCCGACGCTACCTTCTGGTAACTCGATCGACGTCCCGCGATCGAGCCGAAAGGAGTGCGTCGATGCTTGGTTCCCCTGCCAGGCGCGAACGCGCGACCCGACGACGGGCGCTCACCGTCGTCGCCGCCGCCGCTCTCGTCCTGCCCATGCTCGCCGGAACGGCCTCCCCCGCCACCGCGGCCGACCGTCCGGCCATCCAGCCGCTCCCCGCCAACCTGGAGACGATCCGCGCCGCCGAGGCCACCGCGCTCTACGGCGCGCCCGCCGTCCGCCCCATCGAGCAGCGCCGCACCGCGCTGATCACCATGGGCGACAGCGAGATCTCGGGCGAGGGGGTCGGGAACTACGTCCCCGGCACCCACCAGCCCGGCAACTGGTGCGACCGCTCGTACGACCAGGCGGTGTTCCGCACCGGCATCGCCGCCGACGAGAAGTACAACATCGCCTGCTCCGGGGCGACCCCGTGGAACCTGATCCGGGGCGGGCCGACCCAGCACAACGAGCTGAACCAGGGCGACCACCTCGCCATCAAGGCGCGCAACACGCACATCAAGCTGATCTGGGTGGTGGTCGGCGCCAACGGCGACGGCACGATCCAGTTCGGCCCGGTCGCCACCGACTGCACCGTCCGCCGGGTCCTCCTCCAGGGCGCCTGCTACCCCACCTACACCGACCAGTGGACCGTCCGCACCGACGGCAGCCGGCAGGCGGTCGAGGACGCCCTCGAAGACATCCGGCAGACCATGACCGGCGCCGGCTACCTGCGCTCGGACTACGAGCTGGTGCTCATGTCGTACCCGAGCCCGGGCAGCCCGGACGTGGAGGACAACCCGAACTTCCCCGGCTGGTACGCCGGCGGCTGCCTGCTCTACCTGGCCGACGCCGCGTTCGCCCGGAACAAGGCGGTGCCGATGTTCGAGTCGGCGCTGCGGGCGGCCGCGACCAACACGGGCACCCGCTACCTGGACGCCAGCCGGCTCTTCCACGGCCACGAGGTGTGCACGGACAACACGTCGGTGCGCGGGCTGCACATCGAGCTCGGCATCTGGGACGAGAACGCGGCGCGGCAGTCGTTCCACCCCAACAACCGGGGGCACGGCATGTTCGCCCAGTGCGTCACCCAGTTCTTCAACTCGGGGCGGGAGCGGGCGACCTGTGTGGACCCGGCCAGCACCGGCAACGGCGTGCTCTACGACGGGCTCTTCGAGTTCAGGCAGCTGCGCAACGCCGCCACCGGCACCTGCGTCGACGGCAAGGGCTACGACTCGCGCAACGGCACCCCCCAGCAGTCGTACGGCTGTCACGGCGGGCGCAACCAGGGCTTCTGGTACGACCCGACTCGCCAGTCGCTGCACTCGGAGCTCTCCCACGACCGCTGCCTGGACGTCTCGGGCGGGTCGCTGAGCGCCGGCACGGCCGTGAACGTCCACGACTGCCACGGCGGCGCCAACCAGAAGTTCGTCTTCGCCGGCAACCAGCTCAGGACGGCCGGCAACGGCAACCTCTGCGTGGCGTTCGACAACCCGTTGCTGGGCACCCCCCGGCTGCGGCTGGCCACCTGCTCCACCAGCACCCGCCAGCAGTGGTCCTTCGAGTCCCGCAACTTCGCCAACCCGGTGGGCTACGGGCACGACGACTTCATCGGCTCCCGCGTCTACTGAGACCGATTCGCCCGCGCGGGCGGCGCCGCCACCCCGGGCGGCACCGCCCGCGTCGGCCGGCGGGGTGTGGCCCGCCGGCCGACGGGCCGCACTTCCCTACTTCTGCCTGGCCGGCACGACGATCAGGCGGGCGACCCCGCCGTCGCCCTCCTTGGCGCCGGCCACGCCGACCGTCGTACCGACCTTGACGTCGGCGGATCGGATCATCGTGCGGCGCTCCACGACGCGCAGCTTGTCGCCGAAGGTCCAGGTCATGGTGAAGCCGTCGGCGGACTTCACGGTCATCGAGTCGCCGTCGACCGCGGTCACCTCGCCCCGCTGCACGGCGACGGTCCGCGTACCGCCGTCCTTCGTCCGCACCACGGCCTCGCCGTGCAGGGCGCCCCGGCGCAGCAGCACCCGGGCCTGCCGGCGCTCGCGCCGCTCCTCCGCGCGCTCCCGCCGCTGCTCCCCGGCCGCGCCCGGCGACGCCTCCGGCGAGGCGGGGGCGGCCAGTGGCTCGACGTCCAGGTCGCCGGCGTCGAAGCCCAGCGCGGCCAGCGCCTGACCCTCCGCGCCCAGCGCCGCAGCGACCTCGACGGCGGTCTCCCGGGCCGGCTGACCGGCCGGCCCGGCGGAGCCGCAGCCGCCGACGCCGAGCGCGACCGCCGCGAGCAGCGTGGTGGTGACGATTCCCCAACGTGCCATGAGTCTCCCTCTCGTCCGTGGAGCCCAAGCCTCCCGCCGCCCCGCGAGCGACAGGTCAGGCCGATGTTCGGGTCCGGTAAGGATCCGCCGGCAGCCGGACCGTGAACGCGGCCCCGCCCTCCGGGGCGTGCCCGGCCGCGATCTCCCCGCCGAGCCGGCGGACCAGGCCGGCGGCGAGCGCCAGCCCCAACCCGCTGCCGACCTTGCGCACTCCCCGGTAGCGCTGGTGCAGGGCGCCGCGCTCGAAGGCCACCGCCAGGTCGTCGTCGGTGAAGCCCGGTCCGCCGTCGCGGACCTCGACGACGCCGCCCGCCACCGGGTCCGCGCCGGCCGCCCGGACCGCGAGCACGATGGGCGCCCCCGGCGGTACGACCCGCAGCGCGTTCTCCAGCAGCCCGTCCACCACCTGCCGGATCCGGCCCGGATCGGTGTACGCCGGCACCGGCGCGTCCGGGACCTCCGCGCGGAACGGCACCCCCACCGCCGCGCACCGGTCGGCCCAGGTCCGACCCGCGTCGGCGGCCAGCCGAGCGAGGTCCACCGGCACCGGTTCGAGCGGGAAGTCGGCGGCCTCCAGCCGGGCCAACGCCAGCAGGTCGCTGACCAACCGGTCCAGGTGCTGCGCCTCCGCGAGCACGGTACGCCCGGCGCCGGGCGCGTCCGCCGGCCCGATCACCCCGTCGGCCAGCGCCTCGGCGTAGCCTCGGATCGCCGTCAACGGGGTGCGCAGCTCGTGCGAGACGGAGAGCAGGAACTCCCGCTGCCGCCCCTCGCTCGTGGCCAGCGCGGCGGCCAGCCCGTTCAGCGCGTACGCCAGGTCGGCCACCTCGTCGGGCGGCTCCACCGGCACGCGTACCGCCCGGTCCCCGGCGCGCAGCCGGGCGGCGGCGTCGGCGGCGCGCCGGATCGGCCGGGCCAGCCTGCGGGCGAGCAGCAGCCCGGCGACCACCCCGGCGGCGAGCCCCGCCAGCAGCGGCAGCCAGAGGCTGGGCACGACCTGCCGCCACGGCGCCGTGGACCGGGTACGGGTCAGCACCACCCCGTTGCCGCCGGGCAGGGCGCGTCCCTCGATCAGCGTGCGCCGCCCGTCGAGCGGGCGGCGGGTCGACACGTTGCGCCCCTCGGCGACGCGCCGCACCACACGCGGCGGCAGGCCGGGGCGCTCCGCGACCCCGCCCCGGACCAGGTACGCGTCGACGCCCTGGGCGTTCAACTGCCGGACGAGCCGCTCCTCGTCGGCGGTCCGGCCGGTCTCCAGCCGGGGACGCAGCACCTCGGCCGCGAGCCGGGCCTGGGCGGCCAGCGCCTCCTGGTCGCGCCGTTCCACGCCGCGTACCGCCAGGGGCACCGCGACGATCGCCGTGACCAGCACCGAGACCAGGGCCACCGCGCAGGTGACCAGCACCGCGCGGGAGGTCAGCGTCCGCCCGGGACGGTGTCGCGGCGCCGGCGGCGGCGCGCCGGTCGGCTCAGCCATCGGCGGCGTACCCGACGCCCCGGTGGGTGCGGATCACGCCGGCCGCGCCCAGCTTCGCCCGGACCTGCGCGACGTGCACGTCGACGGTGCGGGTGCCGGCGTGCGCCGCGTACCCCCAGACGCCGGCGAGCAGTTCCTCCCTGGTGAAGACCCGGCCCGGTCGGGCCATCAGGTACGCCAGCAGGTCGAACTCGGTGGAGGTGAGCTGGACCGGGGTCCCCGCGGCGGTCACCGTCCGGCGGGTCGGGTCGAGGGCCACCGCGCCGACGACCCGGGGCAGGCCCGGCCCCTCGGGCGTCCCGGCGCTGCGCCGCAGCACCGCCCGCACCCGGGCGACCAGCTCGCGGGGGCTGAACGGCTTGGTGACGTAGTCGTCCGCCCCCAGCTCCAGCCCGACGACGCGGTCCACCTCGTCGTCGCGGGCGGTGAGGAAGATGACCGGCGTCCAGTCGCCGGCCTCACGCAGGCGCCGGCAGACCTCGGTGCCGGTCAGGCCGGGCAGCGCGATGTCGAGGACGCAGGCCACCGGGCGCAGCCGGCGGGCGGCGGCCAGCCCGGCCGCCCCGTCCCGTTCCAGGTGGACGCCGAAGCCGTCCCGGGTCAGGTAGAGCCGGACCAGGTCGGCGATGGCCGGCTCGTCCTCCACCACGAGGACGAGCCCGCGAGGCGGGGCGTCGACGGTCACCGACCCATGATTGCCGACGCGGCGCCGCCGGAGGGGCAGCGGATGTTCGGGTTCGGTAAGAAGCCGGTCAGCGCACCACGGCGGGACGGAAGGCGGCGGGCCGCGCGACCGGCGGCGCCTCGCCGATGGTGGCGACGAGTCGCTCCCGGGGGGTCCGCAGCCGGGTCCGGAAGGCGTGGTTGAGCAGCGCGTCGAGCTGCCACACCTGCTTCGGGTGGCGGGTGCGGATGAGGAACCGCTCGCGGATCCCGTCGATCGCGGTGGCGGCCAGCTCGACCGAGTGCAGGCGCGGGTCGGGGCTCCAGGTGACGTTGCTGAGCTCCCGCAGCTCCGTGTTGAGGTGCAGGCGCAGCCGGTGCAGCACGCGGGTCTGCTGGGTGACGACCAGCCGCCGGTGGGTCAGCAGGAGGAGGTACTCGCCGGCCATCGGGCGGTCCGGCCGGGCGCACCGGGTGACGAGGATGGTGGCGTCGCCGGAGCCGACGCAGCGTCGGAAGACCGGCATGTGCCGGGTGACGGTCTGCACCGCCAGCCCGGCCTCGGAGGCGGCCGGGAGGAACGTTCGGGAGAAGACGTCCATGCCCTGCCCAACGAGGCGCGACCTGGGGTGACGCGGGTCACGCGGGAATTTTGGAACTTCCACGCGCGCGCGTCGCACCGCCTGTCCGGCTTCGCCGCCGACCGCCGGAGGGCCGCCGGACGTCGCCGCGCCGGCTCAGACCGGGTCCGGCGCGAACAGTTCCTGCAACCAGCCGGGCACGGCGGACGCGTACTCCGCCCGGGTCGGGTCGGGGCCGGAGAGGGCGCGGCGCCAGGAGAGCGCCCGGCTGACCCGGGTGACGCGGACGGCCAGGCGGGCCGTCTCGTGCAGCGTCGCCCGGTCGTGGCCGGCCGACCACGGCTCCAGGTAGGCGTCGCGCAGCCGCGCCAGAGCCGGGTCGCCCTCGGGCAGCCCGAACGTGTCCGCGACCGAGTTCAGCGTCACCAGCAGGGTGCCGAACGGGTGGGCCACCGAGGCGTCGCCCCAGTCGAAGAAGCGGTGCCCGTCGCCGGCTACGAAGACGTTGCCGTCGTGCAGGTCGTCGTGCTGGATCGTCGGCGCGACGCCCGAGGCGGCCAGCCGCCGGCAGTCCTCGGCGAACGCGGAGCGGTGGGCGCGCAGCCGCTCGTACGCCTCGACGGTGAGCCCGTCCGCCGCCCCGAGCAGCAGCGCCTCCTCGTCGTCGAGCAGCGCCTCGAACAGCCCCGGCAGCGCCTCCGGCCGGTGGTCGGGTACGCCGAGGGCTAGCAGCTCGCCGACCCCGGGCGCGACCGCGCGCTGGAGGTCGGCGTACTCCGGCAGGACCCGCTCCCAGCGGGGCAGCAGACTCCGGTCGCCGCCCAGCGCCGCGCGCAGCGTCCGGCCGCCGTCGGGCAGCAGGGACCAGCCGCGGTCGGTGTCCACGGCGACGGGGTCGAGCACCCGGCCGGGCACGAGCCGGGCCAACGCGGCCAGCAGCGCGGCCTCGTGCCGGGTGCCGGCGTTGTTCGCCTTGAACCAGACGTCCCCGGCGTCGGTGGGCACCCGCCAGACCAGCGACCAGGGCCGGACCCGGGGCTCGATCGGCCCGGCGATCCGGCGGCCGTGCCGACCGAGCCGGTCGCCGATCCAGTCGAGCGCGGTGTCCCGCCAGTGCGGGTCGACCCAGTCGGCGCGTGGCGTGGCGGCGTCGGTCACGCCCGGCAACCTAACCGCCGCCCCGCCGCCGTGCCAGGGGTTTTCCCGCCGCCTACAGCAGCTCGACGATGGTCGCGTTGGCCATGCCGCCGCCCTCGCACATCGTCTGGAGGCCGTAGCGGATGTCGTTGTCCCGCATGTGGGCGAGCATGGTGGTCATGATCCGGGCGCCGGAGCCGCCGAGCGGGTGGCCGAGGGCGATCGCGCCGCCGCGCGGGTTGAGCCGCTCCGGGTCCGCCTCGGTCTCCGCCAGCCAGGCCAGCGGCACCGGCGCGAACGCCTCGTTCACCTCGTAGACCCCGATCTCCTCGATGCCCAGCCCCGCGCGGCGCAGCGCCTTCGCGGTGGCCGGGATGGGCGCGGTGAGCATGGTGACGGGGTCGTCGGCGGCGACGACGGCGGTGTGCACCCGGGCCAGCGGGCGCAGGCCGTGCCGGCTGGCCCACTCGCTGGTGGTGACGGCGAGCGCCGCCGCGCCGTCGGAGATCTGCGACGCGGAGCCGGCGGTGACGACGCCGTCGGGGCGGAACGGGGTGGCCAGCTCGCCGAGCTTCTCCAGCGAGGTGTCCCGCCGGATGCCCTCGTCGGCGGCGAACTTGCCGCCGTCGGCCAGGGCGACCGGGGCGATCTCGGCGTCGAAGGCGCCGGCGTCCTGCGCGGCGGCGGCCTTCTCGTGGCTGGCGAGGGCGAACTCGTCGAGCTGCGCGCGGGAGAGGCGCCAGCGCTCGGCGATCAGCTCCGCCCCGACGCCCTGGTTGAACGGCAGCGGCGCGTCGTCGGCGAAGCCCTCGACGCCGCGGTAGCGGTCGCGCAGCTGGTCGCTGAAGGGCGACCCGCCGGCCACGCTGGAGCCCATCGCGACCCGGGTCATCGACTCGACGCCGCCGGCGACGACCAGGTCTGCCTGGCCGGAGAGGACGGTGGCGGCGGCGAAGTGCAGGGCCTGCTGGCTGGAGCCGCACTGCCGGTCGAGCGTGGTGCCGGGCACCGACTCGGGCCAGCCGGCGGCGAGCACGCCGTTGCGGGCGACGTTCCACGACTGGTCGCCGACCTGGGAGACGCAACCCCAGACCACGTCGTCTACCAGCGCCGGATCGATGCCGGTGCGCTCAGCGAGGGCGCGCAGCACGTGCGCCGAGAGGTCGACCGGGTGCACGGCCGCCAGGCTGCCCTTGCGCCGCCCCACCGGGGTGCGTACCGCGCCGACGATGACTGCGTCACTCATGACTACTCCCCGGTAACTTGGGCTGGCCCCGATCCTACGTCGTCGGCGGGCCGGGCGTCCTCCCCCGGTGCCCTGGCATGCTGAACGGATGCATCCAGACCCGGCCCCGGCCCGGCAGTGGCGGGTGCCGCCCGCCCTGCCGGCGCTCAAGCTGACCGGCGCGGTCGCGCTGCTCGCGCTGGCGCTGTTCCTCGACGGGGGCGACCGGATCCGGTTGGCGCTGGCCGTGCTCACGGCCGCCGGGCTCGCCGGCTGGGCGGCGCGCGACCTGGTGGCACCCGTCCGGCTCGCGGTCGACCCGGACGGGATCACGGTCGTCCAGGGCTTCGCGGGCCGCCGACGGCTGCCCTGGTCGGCGGTCGAGAAGGTGACCGTGGACCGCCGCGCGCGGCGGGGCCTGACCAGCGAGCTGCTGGAGATCGACGCGGGGGAGTCGCTGCACCTCCTCGGCCGCCACGACCTCGGCGCGGATCCCGCCGAGGTCGCCGAGGCCCTGCACGAGGCCCGCCCGCGCTGACCGGCAGGTCGCGGCGGTGTCCCCGGCCAACCCGCGCCCGGGAGGCGGAGCCCGGGCGGGAGGTCAGCCGCCGACGATGGCCGCGGTGCGGACCAGGGCCAGGCCGACCAGCGCCGCCACGATCACCGCGCCGCCCGCGAGTTGCACCAGCGTCCGGCGCGACCGCGGGGCGTACGCGAACACGAGCGCCAGCAGTGCGCCGACCACCAGGCCGCCCAGGTGCCCGGGGATCGAGATTCCTGGCACGGTGAACGTGAAGACCAGGTTGATCACCAGGACGGGGAACACCTGGGAGATGTCCCGCCCCATCTTCCGTTCGATGACCACCAGCGCGGCGAACAGGCCGAAGATCGCCGTGGAGGCCCCGGCGGTGAGCTGGTTCTGCGCGCTGAACAGGTAGGCGGCGACGTTCCCGCCCAGCCCGGCGACCAGGTAGAGCGCCAGGAAGCGCAGCGGCCCGAGGCTGGCCTCCAGCGACCGGCCGAGCACCCACAGCGCCCACATGTTCAGCAGCAGGTGGACCACGCCGTAGTGCAGGAACATCGCGGTGACCAGGCGGTACCACTCGCCCTCGGCGATGCCGCCGACCGTGCCGTCCGGGAAGATCGCGCCGCCGAGCACGGAGCCCCAGTCGGTCAGCGGGGTGCTGCCGCCCATGAGGCCGCCGAAGCCCGAGCCGCCGACCGCCGCGTCCCCGCCCCGGTCGGAGGCGATGGAGAGCAGCATCATCAGCACGTTGAGCGCGATCAGCGCCTTGGTGACGTAGCCGTGCCGGCCGGCGGCACCGCCACCGAAGGCGGTACGCGCCGGCCGCACGCTACGACGTCCCTCCGCCACGCACTCCGGGCACTGGAACCCGACCGACGCCTCCCGCATGCAGTCCGGGCAGATCGGCCGGTCGCAGCGGGTGCACCGCACGTACGTCTCCCGGCCGGGGTGCCGGTAGCAGACCGGGGTGGTGGGTGGCGACTCGCTCACCGCGCCCGCCCGCCGTCGCGGACCGCGCGGCCCACCAACCGGTCCCGGCCCTCGGAGCGCTCAGTCATGTCGGCAAAGGTACCTCGCGGACCGTTCAGGCAGCGGTGCGCTCGATCTCGACCCGCTCGATGACGACGTCCTGCAGCGGCCGGTCGTTCGGGCCGGTCGGGGTGTTGGCGATCGCGTCGACGACCTTCGCGGACTGCTCGTCGGCCACCTGCCCGAAGATGGTGTGCCGGTTGTTCAGGTGCGGCGTCGGCGAGACGGTGATGAAGAACTGCGAGCCGTTGGTGCCCGGCCCGGCGTTCGCCATCGCCAGCAGGTACGGCCGGTCGAAGCGCAGCTCCGGGTGAAACTCGTCACCGAACTTGTAACCCGGGCCACCGCGACCGGTGCCGGTCGGGTCACCCATCTGGATCATGAAGCCACCGATCACCCGGTGCGAGATGGTGCCGTCGTAGTACGGCCCGCTGCCCGGCTGACCCGTACGCGGGTCGGTGTATTCGCGGTTGCCCTCCGCCAGGTCGACGAAGTTCTTGACGGTCTTCGGGGCGTGGTTCTGGAAGAGCTCCAGCCGGATCGGGCCAGCGTTGGTGTGCAAGGTGGCGTAGACAGCCTCGGCCACGGGTACTCCTCACTCGTTGGTCAGTTCCATGCGGATCCTCCCATGTGCCCGATCTGGCAGTGCGGAGGCATCCGAAGGTGGAGGATGACGAAGGAACAACTCCCAGGAGGTGGGACCGTGTTTGGAATCGGGCGGCGTAAGACCCAGGGGCAGCTGGCCAAGGTGGAGCTGAACCAGGGCCTCGGTCACCTGAGGCAGGCCGCGACGTACGCCGCGAAGGGCGCCGGCGCCACCGTCGCCCCGCGGGTCCAGGCGGCCCGGGGCGCCGTCGCGCCGACGGCCGTCATCGTGCGCGACCGCGCGTCCAGCGGCCTCGCGTCCACGGTCGCCGCGCTCGCGCCGCTCGCCCTGGCCGTGCGCAAGGCGCAGGCCGAGGCGGCGGGCAAGGCGGTCACCGGCCGGAAGGCCGTCGCGGCCAGGCAGACCGCGGCCAGCCGCAAGGCCAAGGCGAAGAACATGAAGGCGTCCCGGAAGAAGAGCTCCCGTCGGGGCGGGTCCATGATGACGGGCCTGCTCGCGGCCGGCGCGGTGGCCGGGGTCGCCGCGATGGCGGTGCGGCGGCGCCGGGAGCAGCAGGAGTGGGCCGAGTACGACCCGACCCGCAAGCTGGAGCCGATGCGTGACGAGGTGGAGACCATGGAGATCCGTACCCCGGTGACCGACGCGTCGACGACGTCGAGCGGCTCGGGCGTGGCCGGCGGCCCGACCGGCGCCGGCAGCTCGGCGGTGGCCGGCGGCGACAGCGCCTCCACCACCACCCCCGGCAAGCAGCCGACGGTCCACGCGACGGACAAGGTCCCGTCGGTGGCCGAGGGCGCCAAGGACACCTCGGGGCGTCCGGCGGACGACCTGACCGAGGCGCTCCGCAAGGGCGGCGCCAGGACCAACGGCCGCCGCTGACATCACTGTCGGTCCCGGAAAGCGCCGGCGATGCGGCTTCGGCCGTCCCGCCGGCGCTTCCGCGCCCGACGACTGAAGCTGCGGGGTCAGGCGGCGCCGGGTGCGGCGGGGACCGCGCGGCAGGCCCGGGCCGTCAGAGCCAGCCGTTGCGGCGGAACCAGCGGTAGAGGGCCAGCGAGATCCCGAGCATCAGGGCGAGGACGACGGGATAGCCGTACGTCATCTTCAGCTCCGGCATGACCTCGAAGTTCATCCCGTAGATGCCGGCGATGGCGGTCCAGACGGCGGCGATGGCGGCCCACGCCGCGATCTTGCGCATGTCGTTGTTCTGGTCGACCGTGACCTGGGCCAGCCGCGCCTGGAGGATGGAGTTGAGCAGGTCGTCGTAGGAGTTGACCTGCTCGACGGTGCGGCTCAGGTGGTCCTGCACGTCCCGGAAGTAGCGGCGGATCTCCTTCGGCACGTCGCGGTTCATCTGCGCGGTGAGGGTCAGCAGCGGGCGCTGCAACGGCATCACCGCCCGCTTGAACTCCACCAGCTCCCGCTTCATCTGGTAGATCCGCTGGATCCGGCCGGTGGACTGGCGGTCGAACACGTCGGCCTCCAGCGTGTCGAGGTCGTCCTCCAGCCGGTCCGCGACCTCCAGGTAGATGTCCACCACCCGGTCGGTGACCGCGTACGCCACCGCCCACGGGCCGTGCAGCAGCAGGTCGCGCTTCGTCTCCAGGTCGGCCCGGACGGGTGCGAGGCGGCAGGCGTCCCCGTGCCGGACACTGATCAGGAAGTTCGGGCCGATGAAGAGCATCACCTGGCCGGTCTCGACGACCTCGGAGTGCTCGGTCAGCTCGGCGTGCTCGCAGTACCGGGCGGTGCGCAGCACCAGGAAGCTGACCTCGCCGAACTGCTCCAGCTTGGGGCGCTGCTGCGCCTTCACCGCGTCCTCGACGGCCAGCTCGTGCAGCCCGTACGTGGCGGCGATGGCGGTCATCTCGGCCAGCTCCGGCTCGTGCAGGCCGAGCCAGACGAAGCCGTGCTCCTCGCGGCGGGCGGCGGCGAGCGCCTCGGCGTACCGCCAGTCGCCGGGCTGCCGGCGGCCGTCGACGTAGAGGGCGCAGTCGACCACCGCGTTGCGCTGCGGGCCGGCCGGCGCGGGGACCTGCTGCGGGTTGTCGGAGTTGAGCCGGCGGGTCATCGCCCGCACCGGCGCCACCCAGTCCCGGGGCCTGAGCACCCGTCCGCCGTTCGGCGAGGCCGTCCGCCCCTGCTGCTCCCGGTCCGTCATCCCGCCCCCTCCCACGCGCTGCCGCGGGTGAACAGTACGCCGCCGTGGATGATCACCGCCGGTGACGATCGCCGGGAGGGTGGCGCCGGGCGGGCCGGGTCGTTTCAGGGGGGTGAGGGGACGACCCGGCCCACCCGACGCCCTTTGGGGGCGGGGGTTGTGCTGGTCGCGCCGCTCCACGTGCCGCCGGTCGGGCCGGCCCGGTCCCGTCGCCGGGCGCGGCGGGGGCCGGCACCGGGCGGTGAGTTCCGCTACACGTGGTGAGTGACGCTCGCAGCATTGTGGGCCGTCGGCCGCCCCGGCGGGAGACCCGGGACGGCCGCGATCGTCCAACTGTCAGAAATCTGACAGAAATTCAGCCCCGTACGGCCGCCATGGCCTCCGCCAGGCGCCGCACGCCCTCGTCGATCCGGTCGGCGGTCACCGCCGAGTACGCCAGCCGCAGGGCGTGCCGCCCGCCGTCGACGACGAAGTCGCTGCCCTTGACCACGGCGACCCCGCGCTCGGCGGCGGCCGGCGCGAGCCTGTCGACCTCCACGTCCTCGGGCAGCTCGACCCAGAGGAAGTAGCCGCCGTCCGGCTCCACGAAGCGGGCCTCCGGGATGTGCCGGCGCAGGGACTCGGCCAGCACCCGGGCCCGCTCGCCGAGCGCGGCGCGCACGGTCTCGATGGAGCGCCCGATGTCGCCGGAGACGCAGAACTGGTGCACGATCGCCTCGGAGACCATGCCCGGCGAGATGTAGAGGCTGGTCGCCTTCTTCGCGATGTCGCCGATCAGGTCCGCCGGACCGACCAGGTAGCCGACCCGCACGCCCGGGCAGACCGTCTTGGTGAAGCTGGAGGCGTGCACCACGACGCCGCGGGTGTCCAGCGAGAGCATCGACGGCAGCGCCTCGCCCCGGAACCGGATGTCGGCGTACGGGTCGTCCTCGAAGATCGTGAACTCGTACTCGGCGGCGAGGTCGAGCAGCTCCCGGCGCTTCTCCAGGCTCAGGGTCACGCCCGCCGGGTTCTGGTAGTTCGGGATGACGTGCGCCAGCCGGGGACGCACCCCCGACTCCAGCAGCTTGCGCAGCTCGGCGGTGTCGAGCCCGTCCGGCTGGATGGAGACGCCGTGCAGCTCGCTGCCCATCCGCTGGAGGTTGAGCAGCGTCCGGTCGTACGTCGGGCGCTCCACCACCACCGCGTCGCCGGGGCGGACCAGGTGGTCGAAGAGGAACGCGTCCGCCTGCAACGACCCGTTGGTGATCAGCACCTGGTCGGCGGAGACCCCGTGCTTCTCGGCGATCCACTGCCGCAGCGGAAGGTATCCGACGGAGGTGCCGTACGCGGTCACCCCGGCGGGATCGGCGTCGAAGGCGCGGACGGCGGCGGCCTTGAGCCCCTCGACATCGACGATGTCCAGCGAGGGAGCGCCACGGGCGAAGGAGATCAGCTGCTCGGCGGTCATGGCTGTTCAGCGTACGGAAGGCGACGGGGTGCGCGCGGAAGGCACGGCGATGTCCGCATCCTGAGCCACCGGGACGGGTGACCGGCGTCGGCCGGTCGGCGACAGGTCAGACCGGAAGGCCGAGCGGGTCGTGCTGCGCCTCCCGGGAGAGCCCGTCCACGTGCAGGCCGAGCGCCGCGATCAGCTGCCCCCAGTCGAAGTAGGACCGCCAGGCCGCGATCCGGCCGCGCCGGACCCGGACGACGTCCACCACGTCCCAGCTCACCAGCCGGCCCGTCGGCGCGACGGTGCCGAACGGGGTGTGCAGCACCCCGGTGTGGGTGCCGGTCAGCCGCTGCTCGACGGCCGCGCCCCCGGCCGTCTGCACGGACCCGATCGGGTCGACCGTCAGGTCCGGGAAGGCCCCGGTCCAGGTGCGCAGCAGGGCGGGCAACTCGATCGGGCGCACCGTGACGCCGGGCATGGAGTAGAAGGCGTCGGCCGCGTAGAGGTCCGGCAGCCGGGCCACGTCCCGCCGCAGGAGCATCGCGTACTGCTGCTCGACCAGCCGATCCGCGCCACGCATGAGGACCTCCGTCGCGGATCGCGGCCCGTCCGCGCCCGCAGAGGATCCTTACCCGTCGATCGGCCCGCCACACCCTCTGCCGAGCGGCGGCTCAGGTCGACTCGACCATCCGGCTCTCCGCCCAGACCCGCATGATGTCCCGGACGGAGATCACCCCGGCCACCTCGCGCCCGTCGAGCACCACCAGGTGCCGGAAGCCGCCCCGGGCCATGGCCGCGGCCGCCTCCTCCACCGTCCACTCCGGCCCGGCGTAGACGACGTCCCAGGTCAGGTGGGCGGCCGTCCGCTCGACGTCGCAGTCCAGGTCGGCGCCGATGGCCTTGAGCACGTCGCGTTCGGTCATGATGCCGACCCCCTCGGAATCCGGGTCGATCACGACCGCCGACCCGACACCGCGGGCCGACATCATCCGGGCCGCCTGGCGGAGCGTGTGCTCCGGGCCGACCACGAGAACCTCGCTGGACATCGCTTCCCGAACCTGCATCACGCATCACCCCTGTGGGACGGTGGCACCCGGTAGGGGACATGGTGCGCCCGTGGGCTGCTCCGGGCAAGACCGGGCGTCGCCGGAACAGGCCACCGCTCGCTACTGTCGTGGCGTGTCCACCGAGCCTCTGCGCTGCGCCGGCGCGCTGATCGTCGACGACGACGGTCGACTCTTCGTCCAGCGACGGTCTCCCCACCGGCGCATCTTTCCCAACTGCTGGGACATCGTCGGCGGCCACCTGGAACCGGGCGAGGACTGGATGGACGCGCTGCGCCGGGAGGTGACCGAGGAGACCGGCTGGACGGTGTCCCACGTGCTCGGCCACGTCGGGGAGTACCACTACGTCGCCGACGACGGCCTGGCCCGCATCGAGCGCGACTGGCTGGTCCGGGTCGACGGCGACCTGGCCCGGCCGACGCTCGAGGTGGGCAAGCACACCGAGTTCCGGTGGCTCGCCGCCGACGAGCTGGACCTGCTCGACGAGCACCGCGACGTCAACGACGGCCTCATCCGGCGGATCGCGGACGAAGGTTTCGCCGCCCTGCGTTCGATCGGTCTGTGAACGACACCGTCGAGCTGGCGCCGCACCGGTTCGCCGGCCTGGTCGCCCCGGCGGTCGAGCGGGCGTTCGTCGCCGGCATCCTCGCCGGCCGCGACGGCGGGGGCGCCGAGCTGAGCCAGCGGTACGGCGGGCCGGCCGCCACCGGCTTCCTGCTGGAGTTCCGCACCCGCCTCGCGGCGCCGGGCGGGACGGTCGACGAGGCCGGCTTCACGGCGGTCACCCGCTACCGGGACCCGGTCGACTGCCGGAAGGCCCTGGACAAGCAGGTGGCGTACGGGATGATCCACCGCAGCCCGGAGGGCGGGCTCTCTGCCACCGAGCGCGGGCTGGCCTTCCTCGCCGAGATCTGGCAGGTGCACGCGGAGGTCACCGAGGAACTCTGGGCGGGGCACGAGGACCGGGTGCTGCGGCTGGTGGAGGCGTTCGGCCGGGTGCTCACGTGCGCGCTGGTGCTGGCCGACGAGGAGGGCGCCGAGGCGGGTGCGGCGTTCGCCGCGACGGCGCCGCCGTACGAGCCGGACGGCACCCCGCCCGGCGTGCTGCTGCTGAACCGGCTCGGCACGATGCGCTACCACCGGGCCGACGCGCACGCCGCCGCGTGGACCGCCGCCGGGCACAGCGCGGCGAGCGCCGCCGCCCTGCCGCCCGGCCCGGAGCAGCTCGCCATCGAGCTGGAGACCGACCGGCGGGCCGCCGCGCCGTACGCCGTGCTGACCGCCGAGGAGCGGCTCGGGGTGCTGGCGGACCTGGCGGCGCTGCCCGGCTGACCCGGTTGGCCGCAGCGGTGCCGCCACGCGGGGCTATCCTCCAGCGGTGACCGGGAGTCGTACGAGGGAGGACGCCTCAATGATCGGGATGGTGCTCGCAGCCGGGGCGGGGCGTCGGCTGCGCCCGTACACCGACACCCTGCCCAAGGCGTTGGTACCGGTGGACGGCGACACCACCATCCTGGACATCTCGCTGCGCAACCTGGCCGAGGTGGGGCTCACCGACATCGTGATCGTGGTCGGCTACGCCGCCGACGCGGTCGTCTCCCGCCAGGCGGAGCTGGAGAAGAAGTACGGCGTCACGCTCACCCTGGTGCACAACGACAAGGCCGAGGAGTGGAACAACGCCTACTCCCTCTGGCTGGCCCGGGAGCACTTCTCCCGGGGCGTGCTGCTGGTCAACGGCGACACCGTGCACCCGGTCAGCGTGGAGAAGACCCTGCTGGCCGAGCGCGGCCCCGGCATCCTGCTCGCCGTCGACACCATCAAGCCGCTGGCCGAGGAGGAGATGAAGACCACCTTCGACGCCGCCGGCCAGCTGACCCGGATCACCAAGCTGATGGACCCCGGCGACGCGTACGGGGAGTACATCGGCGCGACGCTGATCGAGCCGCAGGTGGCCGACGCCCTCGCCGACGCGCTGGAGGCGACGTGGCGGCGCGACCCGAACCTCTACTACGAGGACGGCTACCAGGAGTTCGCCGACCGAGGCGGCGAGGTGCGGGCGGCGCCGATCGGCGACGTCTCCTGGGTCGAGGTCGACAACCACGCCGACCTTGCCCGGGCGCGGGAGATCGCGTGCCACTACTAGCCCGTACGGTCAACACCCCACTCGTGATCGAGGTCCGGCGGGGTGCGGTGGCCGACCTCGGGCCGCTGCTGGCCGACCGGCGGATCTCGGCCGGCGGGGACGTGGCCGTCGTGGTCGGCCCCGGGCAGGGTGAGCGGATCGTCGAGCTGTGCCGGCCGTCGCTCGGCGCGGCCGACGTCTTCACGGTCGTCGGCGGCACCATCGACGCGGCGAACGACCTCGGTGACCGGCTGCGCCGCCGCCACTACGACGCCGTGGTGGGGATCGGCGGCGGCAAGACCATCGACACCGCCAAGTACGCGGCCACCCGCTACGGGATCCCGATGGTGACGGTGGCGACCAGCCTGGCGAACGACGGCATCGCCTCCCCGACCGCCTCGCTCGACCACGAGGGCGGCAAGGGCTCCTACGGGGTGCACATCCCGATCGCGGTCATCGTCGACCTCGACTTCGTGGAGAACGGCCCGGACCGGCAGACCCAGGCCGGCATCGGCGACGCGGTGAGCAACCTGAACGCCTGCGCCGACTGGGAGCTGGCCCACGAGGTACGCGGCGAGCCCATCGACGGGCTCGCGGTGACCCTGGCCAGGACGGGCGCGGAGGCGCTGCTCAACCACCCCGGCAAGATCACCGACGACAGCTTCCTCACCACGCTGGCCGAGGCGCTGATCATGGGCGGCATCGCCAGCTCGGTGTGCGGGTCGACGCGCCCCGCCAGCGGCGGGGACCACGAGATCTCGCACGCGATCGACCGGCTCCACCCCGGCACCGCCGCCCACGGGGAGCAGGTGGGGCTCGGCGCCCTCTTCTGCACGTTCCTGCGCGGAGACACCGACCGGTTCGGTCGGCTCGCCCGCTGCCTGCACCGGCACGGTCTCGCCACCACCCCTGCCGACCTGGGCCTGACCGACGAGCAGTTCGTCGATGCCGTGCAGTTCGCGCCCCGGACCCGGCCGGACCGCTACACGATCCTCGAACACCTGGCGATGTCGCCTACCGAGACGCGGGAGCGGCTGGCAGACTACGCCGGTGCAATCCGCGACCACCTTGGCTGAGCCCCGTCCCACCGTCGCCGACTTCCACCGGGTGAACCGGGGCGGCGGCCTGTTCAGCGAATCGATCAGCCAGTGGCTGGGCGCGGTCTTCGCGCTCGTCGCCCAGCGCCTCGGGCTGCGCCCGACCGCGCTGACCATCGCGAACCTGGTGCTCGGCCTGGCCACCTCGGTCACCGTGGTCGCGCTCGCCGGCCGGGTCGCCGCCGGTGACGTGCCGGCCTGGGCGGTCGGGCTGCTCGCCCTGGTCGGCTGGCAGGTCGCGTACTCCCTGGACTGCGCCGACGGCCAGCTCGCCCGGGTGACCGGGCAGGGCAGCCCGGCCGGTGCCCGCGTCGACGTGCTCGCCGACGTCGCCGCCCAGATCGCCCTGGTCGCCGCCCTGGCGGCAACGGCCGTGGCGCAGGAGCCGTCGACGCCGAGCTGGCTGGTCGCCGTCTTCGCCGGCACCTGGATGGTCAACCTGGTCACCTCGGTGATGCAGGCCGGCCCGAACGCCGCCAGCATGGTCACCTCGACCTCGCTGCCCGTACGCCTGGTGAAGCTGGTCCGCGACTACGGCGCGGTGATCTTCGCCGCCGGCCTGGTGCTGGCCTTCGCCCCCGCCCTCGTTCTTTGGGTGATGGTGGCGTTCACGATCGTCAACGGCGGCTTCCTGCTCGCCAGCATTGCCTTCTCCGCCCGCGCCTCGCTGCGCTGAGGTATGACGCGGCCCCTCCAGGGGCGCTTCGATACCAAGATCTCCCGTCATCCTGAGGAGCGGAACGGCAGTCCGCGTACCGCCCCCTGCGGGAGTTGGATGCCCGGCCTGCCCGCTCTGGCCGGCCGTCACCGCCACCCCAAGATCGTTTGTCGATCACCCGTGTCCCGCCCGCATGTCACACCGGGTGAGCAGCAAACGATCAAGGAGCCCGGCAGCCGCAAACGATGCAGGGGGCGGGGTGGTCTAGCGGGGCGCGGCGGTGGGCGAGACGTCCGCGTACACGTCGAGGAGGCGCTTGGTGACCACGTCGGGGTGGAACGTGCGCTCGTAGCGGGCGCGGGCCGCCGGGGCCAGCGTCGCGGCCCCGGCCCGGGCCACCGGCAGGGCGGCGGCCATCGCGGCCGGCTCCGGGGGCACCACCCAGCCCGCCTCGCCCCCCGCCACGCCGGTGGGCAGCGCGACCCGGCCCTCCCCCGGCGCGGCGGAGGCGACGGCGGCCGGGCCGGTGCCGGCCGGCTCGCGGGGCGCGTCGGCGCCGACGAGGTACGGGATGCCGCCGAGGGCGGTGCCGAGCACCGGCCGGCCGGCGGCGAGCGCCTCGATGATGACGGTGGGCAGCACGTCGTGCCAGGTGGAGGCGGCGATGATGACCGCGCTGGCCTCGATCGCGACGCGTACCCCGGTGCGGTCCAGCGGCCCGAGATAGGTCACGTCGGCGCGCTCGGCGGCAGCGGCCTCGGCCAGCGGGCGCAACTCGCCGTCGCCCGCGATGCGCAGCGGACCGAGCGCCCCGTCCGGGTGCCGCCGCCAGGCGTCCAGCAGCAGGTCCAGCCCCTTCTCCGGGGAGAGCCGGGCCATGTAGAGGAAGCCGTCGCCGAGCGGCGCGGGCGCCCCCGGGTCGGGGATGCCGTTCGGCTTGACCACGATCCGCTCGGCCGGGATGCCGTAGTCGCGCAGGTGGTCGGCGACCGCCGAGGTGAGCGCGACGAACCGGTCCACCGAGCGCCAGGTGCCCCGGTGCACGGCGAGCGTGGTCGCCATCAGGGCGCTCTGGGCCCGGGAGCCCCGGTAGCAGCGGTGCACGATCGCCGGCACCCCCAGGGCCCGGCCCCGGCAGTCCTGACAGATCATCCCGTCGCGGAAGTAGAGCCCCGAGGAGCAGACCTGACGGTAGTTGTGCACCGTCTGCACCACCGGCACGCCGTGCCGGTGCGCGGTCCGCACGATCCAGGGCGAGATCAGGGGGTACGGGTTGTGCAGATGCAGCACGTCCGGTCGGTGCTCGGTGATGAGCCGGCTCAGCTCCTCCTGCGCGCGGGGCGCCCAGATCGGCGAGATCGGCAGCAGCGCCTTGGCCGTCTTCGACATCGACGGGATCTCGTCCGAGCTGCGGATGAACGGCAGCACCTCCACCCCGGCCGCGGTGAGCTGGGCGATCTCCGCGTCGACGATCGTGTTCTCACCGGAGGGCTGGGCCTGCCGGTACCGGTTGTGCGCCACCACGATTCTCACGCAGCTTGCCTTTCGTTCGCGACTGCGGGACTCGCAAGCTCATTCCTCGCGCTCACGGGAAAGAAGGCTACCGTTGGTTGGTGCCCGAACTACCGGAGGTTGAGGCGCTCGCGGGATACCTGCGCGAGCGCGCGGTGGGGCGGCGCGTCGACCGGTTGGAGGTCGCCGCGATCAGCGCCCTGAAGACGTACGACCCGGCGCCGACCGCCGCCGCGGGGCGGACGGTGACGGACGCCCGGCGGCACGGCAAGTTCCTCGACGTGGTGCTCGACGGCGACCTGCACGTGGTGGTCCACCTGGCCCGGGCGGGCTGGCTGCACTACCGGGAGGCGTTCGCCTCCGCCGCCCCGCTGCGCCCCGGCAAGGGGCCGGTCGCGCTGCGGGTGCGCCTCGACGACGGCTCCGGCTTCGACCTGACCGAGGCCGGCACCCAGAAGAGCCTCGCCGTCTACCTGGTCACCGACCCTCAGGCGGTGCCCGGGGTGGCCCGGCTGGGCCCGGACGCGCTCGCCGCCGACCTGGCCACCTTCGCCGAGCGGATGCGCAGCCGCAAGGGCCAGGTCAAGGGGGTGCTCACCGACCAGACCGTGCTCTCCGGCGTCGGCAACGCGTACTCCGACGAGATCCTGCACGCGGCGAGGCTGTCCCCGTTCGCGCTGACCCACCGGCTGACCGACGAGCAGCTGGCGACCCTGCACGCGGCCACCCGGGAGGTGCTCGGCGACGCGGTGCGCCGGTCGGTCGGGCAGCGGGCGGCCGAGCTGAAGGGCGAGAAGCGCTCGGGGCTGAAGGTGCACGCCCGCACGGGGCAGCCCTGCCCGGTCTGCGGGGACACCGTCCGCGAGGTCTCGTTCGCCGATTCGAGCCTCCAGTACTGCCCGACGTGCCAGACCGACGGCAAGCCGCTCGCTGACCGGCGGTTGTCGCGGCTAGTACGGTGAGTGACGACACTGCCGACTACGGAACGGAATCGGCCATCCCGCGCCGAAGGTCTGAGTTGCGGCTCTACCGGGCCCGTCATCCATCGGTATAGTGGCTCGGTCCCCGGCTTCTGAAATGGCGCGGAGCCGGCCAGACGCCCGGCGGCACCACACCGGCGCGTTGTCCCTCGGGTCAGCGTACGGCTCGGCGGCCGCATGGGAGACTGGGACGGTGGGCGACCGGGCCCTCACGGCGAGTGAGCGGCACGTGTCATGCGGGAGGACATGGGTGAGGTGACGACAAGCCTCCAGCGCCCGGTAACCAACACAGGCCGGAGCAAACTCGTGCGGCACGTCGACAGCTTCGAGATCCAGCCGCCGGCACCGCCGTCCCACAACGGCGTACCCCGGTCCGCGTGGGCTCGGGCCCGCCGTCGCGTGTCCCGCTGGCACCGTCCCTACATCACCCTCCTGCTGCTGCTCGACTTCGCCGCCGCCGCGGTCGCCAGCCTGATCGCCATCGAGACGTTCGACCAGTCGCGGGCGGGCTTCTACAACGCCGAAGAGGACCCGACGTGGTTCCACACGGTGGCGTTCGTGCTCCTGCCCCTCGGCTGGATCATCAGCCTCTGGGCCAACCGGGCGTACGACCGGCGCTACCTCGGACTCGGCCCGGACGAATACAAGCGCGTGATGCGGGCCGGCGTCGCCGTCGCCGCGACGGTGTCCTTCCTCGCCTTCGCCACCAAGACCGACCTGTCCCGGTACACGGTCGGCACCGCCCTGCTCGCGGCGCTGCTGCTGATCCTGCTGAACCGGATCCTCTGCCGCTTCGTGCTGCACGTGGTCCGGCGCAACATCGGCCAGGCCGGTCACCGGATGGTGCTGATCGGCACCCTGCCGGAGTGCCTGGAGGTCTACACCGCGGTCACCCGCAACCCGGCCGCCGGGCTGATGCCGGTCGCCATCCACATCACCGACGGCTACGCGGCGGCCAAGGGCATCGAGACCCCGGTCCCGGTGTACGCGGGCCGCGACGTCCTCGCCCTCGTCCGGGAGGTCGGCGGCGACACGATCGCGGTCTGCGGCTCGGCGAGCGCCGAGCCGGGCGAGTTGCGCCGGCTGGCCTGGCAGCTGGAGGGCTCCGGCGTCGACCTGGTCGTCGCCCCGCAGCTGACCGACATCGCCGGCCCCCGGGTGCACATCCGGCCGATCGAGGGCCTGCCGCTGCTGCACGTCGAGGAGCCGACCCTCTCCGGGCCGGCGCTACTGGCCAAGAACCTGATGGACCGGGTGGCCGCCGGGCTCGGCCTGCTGATGCTGACCCCGGTCCTCCTGGCCATCGCGATCGCGATCCGGGTCTCCGACCCCGGTCCGGTCTTCTTCCGCCAGCCCCGGGTGGGCCACGAGGGGCGCACCTTCCGGGTCTGGAAGTTCCGCACCATGTACGTGGACGCGGAGGACCGGCTGGCGAGCCTGGTCGACCGGAACGAGACCGACGGCATGCTGTTCAAGATGAAGCAGGATCCCCGGGTCTTCCCGGTGGGCCGCTTCCTGCGGGCCTCCTCGCTGGACGAGCTGCCGCAGTTGATCAACGTGCTGAAGGGCGAGATGTCGCTGGTCGGGCCGCGCCCGCTGCCCGCCGACGACGGCGACTTCCTCGGCGACGTCCGCCGCCGGCTGCTGGTCCGGCCGGGCATGACCGGGCTGTGGCAGGTCTCTGGCCGCTCCGACCTCTCCTGGGACGAGGCGGTCCGGCTCGACCTCTACTACGTCGACAACTGGTCGCTGGCGTACGACCTGAGCATCCTGTGGCGCACCGTCGGGGTGGTGCTGGCCCGCAAGGGCGCGTACTGACCCTTGGCGTACGGGCCGGCAGGGGCCAGGATCGCTGCGTGGGTGGCAACCTCTCCGGCGTCTTCGGCGTCGTCTCGCTGGTCGCCGCGCTGGGCGCGGCCCTGTTCGCGGTGGTCCGGCTGCGCGGGCGGCGGGGCATCGCCACGGCCACCCAGCGGGCCACGTACGAGGTGCTGCACACCGCCGGGCTGGCCGCCGAGCCGCTGCGCGCGGGCCTGAGCGCCGCGAACGCGGCGAAGGCCGTACGCCATCTACGGGCGCTGGTGGGGGCGGCCGGGCTGGCGCTGACGGACCGGGAGAGCCTGCTCGCCCTGGACGGCCGGGGCGGGCACCACGACGCGCAACTGGTCGCGGCGGCCCGGCGGGCGGTGGCGACGGGCCGCTCGACCGTCCTCGGCGAGCCGGAGCTGCACTGCGACCGGGTGGACTGCCCGGTGCGCGGCGCGGTCGTCGCCCCGCTGACCGGCGCGGACGGGCGCAGGCTCGGGGCGCTGGTCGCGGTCGCCGACGGCCAGCCCGAGCCGGGCCTGGTGCAGGCCACCCTGGAGACGGCGCACTGGGCCGGCAACCAGCTCGCCCTGGCCGAGCTGGACTCCTCGCGGGAGCGGCTGGCCCGCGCCGAGGTACGCGCCCTGCGCGCGCAGATCAGCCCGCACTTCATCTACAACGCGCTGACCGCGATCGGCTCGTTCGTCCGCACCGACCCGGACCGGGCCCGGGAGCTGATCCTGGAGTTCGCCGAGTTCACCCGGTACTCGTTCCGGGCGCACGGCGAGTTCACCACGCTGGCCGAGGAGCTGCGCTCGATCGACCGCTACCTGACCATCGAGCGGGCCCGGTTCGGCGACCGGCTCCAGGTGCGCCTCCAGATCGCCCCCGAGGTGCTGCCCGTGACGCTGCCCTTCCTCTGCCTGCAACCGCTGGTGGAGAACGCCGTCCGGCACGGGTTGTCCCGCAAGCCGGGCACGGGCATGGTGAGCATCGAGGCCCGGGACGCGGGCACCGAGTGTCACATCACCGTGGAGGACGACGGGGTGGGGATGGATCCGACCACGCTGACCGCCGGCATCGCCGAGCTGGCCGGCGCCGCCGGGGACCCGGGCGACGCCGCGCTGGCCGGCGTCGGAGACGACTCGGGCCAGCACGTCGGGCTCTCCAACGTCGACGAGCGGCTCCGGTCGGTCTTCGGCGACGGCTTCGGCCTCGTCGTCGAGACGGGCCTCGGCTCGGGTACGAGGGTGAGCATGCGGGTGCCGAAGTTCCACCCCGGCGTACGGGCCGGCTCGTGAGCGGCGTGGTGAGCGCGGCGGGTTTCCTGCGGGTGCTGGCGGTCGACGACGAGCCGCCGGCGCTGGACGAGTTGGCGTACCACCTGCGGGCCGATCCCCGGGTGGCCCGGCTGCACACGGCGGGCGACGCCACCGAGGCGCTGCGGGTGCTCCGCGACGGCGACGTGGACGTGGTCTTCCTCGACATCCGGATGCCCGGGCTGGACGGGATGGAGCTGGCCCGGGTGCTGCGCCGCTTCGCCCGGCCGCCGGCGATCGTCTTCGTCACCGCGTACGACGACGGGGCGGTGGACGCGTTCGACCTGGGTGCTACCGACTACGTCCGCAAGCCGGTACGCGCCGAGCGGCTCGCCGAGTCGCTGCGCCGGGTGATCGGCGCGCGGGTGGTGCCGTCGCACCCGGCGGCGCTGGCCCGGGCGGAGGAGGATCCGACCATCCCCATCGAGCTGGCCGGCACCACCCGGATGCTGCCCCGTTCGGCGGTGCGCTGGGTGGAGGCGCAGGGCGACTATGCCCGGCTGCACACCGCCGACGGCTCGCACCTGGTCCGGGTGTCCCTGGCGACCCTCGCGGAACGCTGGGCGGACGCCGGCTTCGTCCGGATCCACCGGTCGTACCTGGTGCAGCTCAAGCTGATCACCGAGCTGCGGCTGGTCAACTCCGGCTACGTCGTGGTGATCGACTCGGCGGAGCTGCCGGTGAGCCGCCGGCACACCCGCGAGCTGAAGGACAGGCTGGTCCGCGCGGCGAAGCAGGACTGGAACCGCTGATCGATCTGCGCGCCCCCGACCCGTGCCGCCCCGATGCGTGCCGGTTCCGGGGGCGAGGACATCGCCCGCCTGGCGCCTGTCGAGCTGCCCCATGCGTGAGACCAGAGGGCGCGGGCGTGAGACCAGAGACCGGGGGCGCCGCCTGGTCCAATGGACGGGGCAGCTCGACAGCGCCGGGGAACCCGGTAGATCGTGCTTGGATTTTCCTCCCGGTCGGGAATACGCGCGCCTCGTCGTACGCTGTACGGTACTCCGTACGACAAATGGAGGCCGCCTTGTTCGACGCCGCGACCGAATTCGACCGCCAGCTCGACCGGCTGGTGGAGCTGGGCTACCCGGCCCTGGCCGAGCTGACCGAGGACGCCTTCCGTGACCTGGTCGCGCCGCTGCGCGCGGCGGCCGTCGCCGGGGCGGCCGACCTGCCCGCCCCGACCGAGGGACGGGTGCCCTTCCTGCTGGTGATCACCCGCGACCTGGTGCCCGTGGAGGAGCGCGTCGCGCTGACCACGCTGGCCGGCAAGCGGAAGCCGGGGATCGTCGACCGGCACTACGCGGAGGGCGACCTGCCGAAGTTCGACCCGATCAAGGAGCTGGAGGTGCCGGCCGGGCCGGCGTACCTGCTCTTCGACGTCGACCGGGGCGAGGAGACGCTGAACCTGGCACCCGCCGCCGCGATGGAGATGATCACCGGCCAGGACCGGCTGCCGCTCACCATCGACGAGGGGCTCGCCTTCGTCACCCTGCACCCCGAGGCGCTGGCGAAGAACAAGTGCTTCTCGCTGGTCGGCTCCCGCTGCGGCGACAAGCGGGTGCCGGCGATCTGGATCAGCCAGGGCGCGCCGAAGCTCGGCTGGTGCTGGTACGGCAACCCGCACACCTGGCTCGGCTCCGCCTCGGCCCGCCCGGAGCGCATCGGGCTGGAGTGACGATCGCCGGGACGGCCGGGGAGCTGGTGCCCGGCCGTCCCGCAGGGAGGTGCCGGCGACGGCGGTTTCCACGGAGTTATCCACAGGGGTGACCCGTTCTCCACAGGTTGTCCACAACCCGGTGTGGACGGCTCCCCCCGGGCCGGCCGGCGGCGGGCGCGACGCCCACGGAAGCCCTTGACAATCGCGGCGATCGGGCGAGACTGCCGAGGTGGCCGCTGCCGACGATCCCGTCCCGGCGCCCCGGACTCCCCGGCCCGGGGTGCCGGAGCAGACTCCCCGGCCCGGGGTGCCGGGGCTGCCCACGCCACCCCAGCCTCGAACCCGGATCGTGCTGGCCGAGGTGTCCCGCCGGGAGGACCGGGCCGAGCGCACCCGCGCCGAGCTGGCCCAGCAGACCCGGGTCGGCGACGCGCTCGTCCGGGGGCTGGTCCGCGCCCAGTTCGCGCTGGCCCTGCGGCTCTCCCTGGTGGTGGCGATCGGGCTCGGCGGGCTGCCGTGGCTCTTCGCCGTCGCCCCCGCCGTCGGCCGGGTCACCGTGCTCGGCGTGAACCTGCCCTGGCTGCTGCTCGGCGTGGCGTCGTTCCCGTTCCTGATCGCCGTCGGCTGGGCGTACGTGCGGCTGGCCGAACGCAACGAGCAGGACTTCACCGACCTGGTCCAGCGGCCGGAGCGCTGAGGTGGGCAACGGCTTCGTCGTCCCGGCGATCGTGGCGGTCACCCTGGTCACCGTCGGCATCGGCTTCTACGGGCTGCGGCTGGCGCGTACCACCTCCGACTTCCTGGTCGCCTCGCGGGCGATCAGCCCGACCTGGAACGCCGCCGCGATCGGCGGGGAGTACCTGTCGGCGGCGAGCTTCCTGGGGGTCGCCGGGCTGATCCTCAAGTACGGCGTCGACGTGCTCTGGTACCCCGTCGGCTTCGCCGCCGGCTACCTGGCCCTGCTGCTCTTCGTGGCCGCGCCGCTGCGCCGCTCCGGCGCGTTCACGCTGCCGGACTTCTGCGAACTGCGGCTCGGGTCGCGTCGGCTGCGCACGCTGGCCACCGTCTTCGTGATCTTCATCGGCTGGCTCTACCTCGTGCCACAGCTCCAGGGGGCGGGGCTGACGCTGGCCACGGTGACCGGCTCGCCGTACCCGTTGGGGGCCCTGCTGGTGGCCGTGGTGGTCACCGCGAACGTCGCGCTCGGCGGCATGCGCGCGATCACCTTCGTCCAGGCCTTCCAGTACTGGCTGAAGCTGACCGCGCTCGCCGTACCGGCGGTCTTCCTGGCGTTGCAGTGGCAGGCCGACGCCCGGCCGGCGGTGACCCCGCCCGACGGGCCGACGTTCCGGACCGCGACCACCGTCGTGGTCGAGCACCGCGCGACCCTCACCCTCCCCGACGGTCGGATCCACGAGGTACGCCCCGGCGACGAGCTCTCCTTCGCCGCCGGCGAACCGGTGCCGGAGGTGTCCGGGGTGGCCACCGACGCGGCCGACTGGCTGCTGCCCAGCGCCGCCGGGGACGACGACCGGGGCCTGTTCGCCACCTACTCGCTGATCCTGGCGACGTTCCTCGGCACCATGGGACTGCCGCACGTGCTGGTCCGCTTCTACACCAACCCCGACGGCGCCGCCGCCCGCCGCACGACGCTGGTGGTGCTCGCCCTGGTCGGGGCGTTCTACCTGCTGCCCACCATCTACGGGGTGCTCGGCCGGATCTACACCCCGCAGCTGCTGGTGACCGGGCAGACCGACGCGGTGGTGGTGCTGCTGCCCGGCGCCGCGCTCGGCGACGGCACCACCGGCCGGCTGCTCGCCGCGCTGGTCGCGGCCGGCGCGTTCGCCGCCTTCCTCTCCACCTCGTCGGGGCTGCTCACCAGCGTCGCGGGGGTGATCTCGACGGACGTGCTGGGGCGCGGCTCGGTACGCGGCTTCCGGCTCGCCACGGTGATCGCCGGGGCCGTGCCGGCGGTGCTCGCGCTCAACCTCGCCGGCCTGGACGTGTCGCAGGTGGTCGGGCTGGCCTTCGCGGTCGCCGCGTCCAGCTTCTGCCCCCTGCTGGTGCTCGGCATCTGGTGGCGGGGCCTGACCGACCTCGGCGCCGCCGCCGGGATCCTCGTCGGCGGTGGCGCCGCGGTCGGGGCCGTCCTCGTCACGGTGCTCGGCCCGCCGCTGTCCGGCTGGCCGGCCACGCTCACCGCGCAGCCGGCCGCCTGGACGGTGCCGCTCGCCTTCACCGTGATGGTGGCGGTCTCGGTGGCGACCCGCCGCCGGGCGCCGGCCGACGTCGGGGCCACCATGCTCCGCCTGCACGCCCCGGAGGCACTGCGGCTGTAGGGCGCTGGTCGCCACGGCGACGACGCGGGCCGTGCGGGGTACGCCTCGGGGATGACCGGGGATCATCCTGCGGCCGGAGCAACGGCTGGTCGCGGCCGGATACGGTCGACGCATGACTGCTGAGCACCCGGCGCTCTCCCTGCGTGGCCTGGCGAAACACTTCGACGGCAAGGTCGCGGTGGCCGGTGTCGACCTGGACGTCCCGGCCGGTTCCTTCTACGGCCTGCTCGGCCCGAACGGCGCGGGGAAGACCACCACCCTGTCGATGGCGGTGGGCCTGCTCCGACCGGACGCCGGCGGGGCCTGGGTGCTCGGTCACGACGTCTGGGCCGACCCGGTGGGCGCGAAGCAGCTGCTCGGCGTGATGCCCGACGGCGTACGGCTCTTCGACCGGCTCAGCGGCGCGGAGCTGCTCGCGTACCACGGCCTGCTGCGGGGGATGGACCCGGCGGTGGTCGACCAGCGCGCGGCGGAGCTGCTGGACGTGCTCGCGCTCGGCGACGCCGGCCGGACCCTGGTGGTCGACTACTCGGCGGGCATGAAGAAGAAGATCGGCCTGGCCTGCGCGCTGCTGCACGGGCCCCGGGTGCTGGTGCTGGACGAGCCCTTCGAGGCGGTCGACCCGGTCTCGGCCGCGCTGATCCGGGACATCCTGCACCGGTACGTGACCGGGGGCGGCACCGTCGTCTTCTCCAGCCACGTCATGGAGGTCGTCGAGCGGCTCTGCTCGCACGTGGCGATCCTGGCGGCGGGCACCATCAAGCGGGTCGGCCCCATCGCCGAGGTGCGCGGTGGCCGCTCGCTGGAGCAGGTCTTCGTCGAGGTGGTCGGCGGCCGTACGGCGACCGGCGAGGAGTTGGCGTGGCTGTCGCGGTGAGCGGACCGACCGTCTCCACCCAGCCCGTCCGGCGGGTCTCCGCCCGGCACTTCGTGCGGCTCAAGCTGCGGGTGATGGGCAACAACTTCCGGGGCCAGGCCTGGCGGGTCGCCCTCTTCGTGGGCGGCGCGGTGGCCGGGCTCTGGTTCGCCGGCACCGGCTTCTTCCTCTTCGCCGCGCCCGGCCTGGCCGACGAGGGCCGCTACGCGCTGATGGTCGCCGCCTTCGGCGGCGGCCTGACGGTGCTCGGCTGGCTGCTGCTGCCGCTGGTCTTCTTCGGGGTGGACGAGACCCTGGACCCGGCCCGGTTCGCGCTGCTGCCGCTGCCCCGCCGCACCCTCGTCACCGGGCTGTTCGCCGCCGCCCTCGTCAGCGTCCCCACGATCGCGGTGCTGCTGGCCCTCTGCGGACTGGTGGTCACCGCCGGGGCGTTGGGTGGCTGGTCGGCCGCCGCGGTCGCCATCGTCGGGGTGGTCGCCGGGCTGCTGCTCTGCGTCGCGGCGGCCCGGGCGGTGACCAGCGCCTTCGCCACCGCGCTGCGCTCCCGCCGGGTCCGCGACCTGGCCGCCGTGCTGCTCGCCGTGCTCGCCGCGCTGCTCGGTCCGTTGCAGCTCCTGGGCATCGCCGCCCTGGGGGACACCGACTGGGACCGGCTCGACGGGGTGGCCGAGGTGGTCGGCTGGACCCCGTTCGGCGCCCCCTGGACGGCCGGCATCGACGTGGCCGAGGGCCGCCTCTGGGCCGCGCCGGTGAAGCTGCTGATCACGGCGGCGACGATCGTCGCGTTGCTCGCCTGGTGGTCCCGTTCGCTCGAGTCCGCGATGGTGGGCGCGGCCAGTGCCGGGCCGGCCCGCGCCCCGCGCGGCGTGACCGGCGGAGCCGTCGCCCAGCTCTTTCCCCGGGCCGTCGGCTGGGCCCGGCGGGACCGGTTCGGCGCCCTCGTCGCCCGGGAGGTCCGCTACTGGTGGCGGGACGCCCGCCGCCGGGCCAACCTGATCACCGTCGCGGTCGTCGGTCTCTTCGTGCCGGTCATGGTCAACCTGGGTGGCTCGGGCTTCACCGTCGACAGCGCGCAGGGCTTCACGGCCAGTTTCGACTCGTCCCCGCTGGTGTCCAGCCTCTCGATGCTCTTCGTCGGGCTGCTCGCCGCCGTCACCGTGGCCAACCAGTTCGGCTTCGACGGCAGCGCGTACGCGGCGAACGTCATCGCGGGCGTCTCCGGTCAGCAGGAGCTGCGCGCCCGGATGGCCGCGTTCTCGATCTACGTCCTGCCGATGCTGGCGGTGATCTCCGTGGTCGTGGCGATGGTCATCGGCGAACCCGGCTGGATCGGGCTGATGGCGGGCACCCTGTTCGCCACCTACGGCGCGGGGCTGGCGGTGAACGGCTTCGTCTCGGTGCTCGGGGCGTACTCGCTGCCGGAGACGAGCAACCCGTTCGCGCTGAACACCGGCGCCGGGATCGCGAAGAGCTTCCTCACCCTGCTGGCGATGCTCACCACGGCGGTGGCGGCGGTGCCGATGGTGGTGGCCGCCGGGCTGCTCGGCGACGCCTGGCTCTGGCTGGCCCTGCCGGTCGGGGCGGCGTACGGCGTGGGGGCGGCGCTGCTCGGCGCTTACCTGGCCGGCGACGTGCTGGACCGCCGGATGCCGGAGCTGGTCGCCACGGTGACCCCCCGCCGCTGAGAACGGACCCTGTCACGCCGCAACCTCCCGTACGGGCACGGGGTGTGCTGGTCAGACGTCGCACCGGTCAGGGCGGCGGACCAGCAGGGGAGGCGCCACGGTGGGGGTGCGGCAGCACGACCCCGGCGATGTCCGGGGAGGGGCGTCTCCCACGGCCGCGGGGGTCGTGGGAGACAGCTTCGAGGAGTTCTACGCGGCCAATTTCCAGCCGCTGATGCTCCAGTTGTACGCCTACACGTCGGACGTCGGCCAGGCGCAGGACGCGGTCCAGGAGGCGTTCAGCCGCGCCTGGGCCCGGTGGGACGGGTTGGTCCACTACGAGCGCCCGGCGGCCTGGGTCCGCACGGTCGCGATGAACGTGGTGCGCAACCGTTGGCGCCGGCTGCGGGCCGCCCGCGCCCACGCGAGGTTCCGCCGCGAAGAGGTGGTCGAGGGGCCCGGGCCGGACCGGGTCGCGCTCGCCCGCGCCCTCGCCACCCTGCCGGAGACCCAGCGGCGGGCCGTCGTGCTCTTCTACGTCGCCGACCTCAGCATCGTCGAGATCGCCGAGCAGGAAAACGTGGCGCCCGGCACGGTGAAGTCCTGGCTGCACAGGGGCCGGGCCGCGCTCGCCGCCCAACTCTCCGACCCGAGGACGGAGGACCACCATGTCTGACCACGACACTTCGCCCGGCCTGGACGACGCCTTCGCCGCCTTCCGGTCCGGGGGCCCGCTGGTGGTGCCCGCCGGGGCCTGGGCAGCCCGAAAGGTGGCCCGACGCCGCCGCACGAACCGGCTGGTGGCGACCGGCGTGACCGCCGCCGTGTTGGTTGCCGTGCCGGTCCTGGCAAACGCCGGCGGCGACCCGGATCCACCGGTGCCGCCGGCCCAGACCGTGTCCCCGTCGCCTACCGCGCCCACGACCACCGTCCCCGCCACGCCGACGCCGTCGGCCACGTCGCCCTCTGCCGAGCCACCGCCGGACGGCCGGATCCACGCGAAGACCCTCGCCAACGCCACCCTCGACCTGCCGGCCTGGCCCGGGAACCTCGCGGACGAGTGCCCGTCCGGCCGGGTCCGGTTCTCGGACGGCCGCGCGCAGCGTTCGGCGAGCGCGGAACTCCGGGCCAGCATCGTCCAGGTCGTCCACGCCGACCTCGATCGGGACGGGACGCAGGAGACGGCGGCCTTGCTCGACTGCAGCGGGCTGGAGATGGGTGAGGCTCGGGTACTGGCCTTCGACCGGGATCCGGCCGGAGCCATCATCACCATGGGCGTCGTGATCGGAGAGACCGGCGACATCGGGGGGATCCGCCGGATCCGGGGTGAGGACCGGTCGGTCGCGGCGGAGGTGACCGACCGATCCGGCGACGGCACTCCCGACAGCCTCGCGCAGCGCCAGTGGCGGATCTACTCCCGGTCGGGCGGAAGGTTCGTCCAGACGGGCGGACCGGATGCGTTCCCGCCCAACCCGCGGGTCACGGACCTCTCGGTCACCGGCAGTGAGCTCCGGCTCGCGCCCGACGGGGACCGGACGACCGGCACGTTGCGGCTGACCGTACGGAATGCCGGCCCTCAGCCGGCGGCCGCCCCGCGGGTCCAGGTAGATGTCCCGAAGGGGTTCGAGGTGAGGCCCCTGCCCTCGACCTGCACGCGGTTCGTCTCCAGCCAGCGCGTCAGCTACCGGTGCGAACTGAAGGCGCTGCCCGTGGGCGGCGGAGCCACCTTCGAACTGCCGATCTCGGTCGTACGCTCGCAGGTCGGCACGGGCGTCGTCGGCGAGTACTCGGCCAAGGTGTGGTGGAGCAGGACCGCGGAGGACGTGCCCTATCCCGAACCGACCGGCGCGACGAAGGACAACTCGACCAGCGGGGACATCGTGGTCACCGGCTGACCCGGAGAGCGCCCGGCATCCCTCCACCGGTCCTGTCGGGCGCCTGCCGGCCGGCGGCACAATGGCCTGATGCCCGTAGTCGAAGCGATGGTCACCGTGCCGGTCCCACCCGAGCTGGCCTTCGCGGTCTCCCAGACCACCGCGCCCGTGCGCTACCGGTGGGACCCGTTCGTCCGGGAGCAGCACTTCACCGACGGGGCGACCCGGCCCGGCAAGGGGGTGCGGACCTTCACCCGGTCGCGGCACGGCCTGGCGATGGTGAGCGAGTACGTCTCCTGGGCGCCGCCGAGCCACGTCGGGATGAAGATGGTGCGCGGGCCGTGGTTCTTCGAGATGTTCGCCGGAGGCTGGCGGTTCGCGCCCGCCCCGGAGCCCGGCCACGCGATCGCCACCTGGCGGTACAGCTTCCGCTGCCGGCCCGCCTTCCTCCGCCCGGTCGCGGACCGGATCGGATGCTGGCTGCTCGGCCGAGACATCCGCCGCCGGATCGCCGGGTACGCCGCCGGCTGCACGGACCCGGAGGTGCTGGCCGCCGCCCGCCGCGCCCTCGCCGACGACAACCGGGACGGTCGGGGCGCGGGCTGAGCCGGTCGCCCCGTGTCCCGGCGGCCCGGGCCGTCGCCGCCGTCCGGGGTGCCCGGTCTCAGCGGAGGCGGATGAAGGCGTACAGCTGGCTGCTGCCGCTCGCCGCGGTCACGTTGACCAGTTCCCACCCGTACTGCGAGAGGTACTCGACGGCCGCCAGCAGCTGGGTGACGGGGTTGTCCGCGAACCCGGCCCGGGCGACCAGGGCGAGGTGCCGGTAGGGGTAGCCGCGGAAGTCGACCTCGTTGCGCAGCACGGCGTCGGCGCCGACGGCACGGGCCTGGGCGAGCTGCTGCGGCGTCACGTGAGCCATGTCCGGCACGATAGGACCGGAGGGCCACATCATGTACGCCCGCCGGGCGCGGGCCCGGGGCGGCACAATGTTTCACGTGAATCATGAGCCGGGCGCCGAGATCCACCACACCGATCCGTTCGCCGTGCCCGCCGACCAACGCTCCCCCGTACGCCGGTTGCGGGGTCGGCTGGCGTCGCCGGTGACGCTCTGGACGGCGCCGGAGCCGGCGGGCCTGACGGTCTCCTCGACGCTGGTCGCGGAGGGCGAGCCGGACCGGCTGCTCGGCCTGGTCGACCCGGAGTCCGACCTGTGGGCGGCGGTCGAGTCCGCCGGCCGCTTCGCGGTGACCCCGCTGAACCCGTCGCACCGGCAGCTCGCCGACCGGTTCGCGGGTCTCTTCCCGTCTCCCGGCGGCCTGTTCGCCACCGGCGCGTGGACCGACACGCCCTACGGCCCGGTGCCGGCCGACGCCGGCGGCTGGGTGGGATGCCGGCTCGACACCGCCCGCGAGTACGGCTGGGGCCTGCTGGTGGAGGCCACCATCGAGGCCGTCGAGCTGACCGGGGAGACGGACCCGCTGCTGCACTACCGGGGCCGGTACCGCGAGCTGACCTGACTGCCCGCCGACCGGCCGGCCGGCCCGCGACGGCGACCGCTCAACGGAGTGAGCTGCGTCACTCGGCGCAGCCACCGCGCCGTTCGGCGCAGCCACCGACCGGCGTCGATCTCGCCCTTCCCGGGCGGGGAGCGCGCTTTCTACCGTGCGCGAAACTCCCCACGCCTGTGAAGGTGGTGATCCACACATGTCCACGGACACACCCGCGTCCACGCCGTCGGCCTCGACGGCGGACCGGTACCTCGCCGTACAACGGTCGGACGAGTTCGCCGGGTTGCGGCGCACGCTGCGCGGCTTCATCTTCCCGATGACCGTCGCGTTCTTCCTGTGGTACGCGCTCTACGTGATCCTGTCCGCGTACGCGCGGGACTTCATGGGCACGAAGCTCTTCGGCAGCAACATCAACGTCGCCCTCGTCTTCGGCCTGCTCCAGTTCGTCTCCACGTTCCTCATCGCCTGGCTCTACGCGCGGTTCGCCGACCGGAGGATCGACCCGGTCGCCGACCGGATCCGCGCCGAGATGGGGGAGGTGGGCCATGAACACGGTCCTCGCGGCTGAGGCGGGCGACACCACCGCCCGCAACCTCACCATCGCCCTGTTCCTGGTCTTCGTGGCGGTGACCCTGGTCATCACCATCTGGGCCAGCCGGCAGACCAAGACGGCCACCGACTTCTACGCCGGCGGGCGCTCCTTCTCCGGGTTCCAGAACGGCATGGCGATCGGCGGCGACTACATGTCGGCCGCGTCGTTCCTCGGCATCGCCGGCATGATCGCCCTGTACGGCTACGACGGCTTCCTCTACTCCATCGGCTTCCTGGTCGCCTGGCTGGTCGCACTGCTGCTCGTCGCCGAACTGCTGCGCAACTCCGGCCGCTACACGATGGCCGACGTGCTGGCCTTCCGGATGCGCCAGCGCCCGGTGCGGACCGCCGCGGCCGTCTCCACCATCACCGTGTCGATCTTCTACCTGCTGGCGCAGATGGTCGGCGCGGGCGCGCTGGTCGCGCTGCTGCTCGGCATCAAGCCGGGCACCACGTTCCTCGGCATGGACGCCGACACCGCGAAGGTCGCCACCATCATCATGGTGGGCGCCCTGATGATCATCTACGTCACGGTGGGCGGCATGAAGGGCACCACCTACGTGCAGATCGTCAAGGCGTTCCTGCTCATGGGTGGCGCCCTCGTGATGACCCTGCTGGTGCTGGCGCACTACAAGTTCAACCTCTCTGCCCTGCTCGGCGACGCGGCGGCGGCGTCGGGCAAGGGAGAGAGCTTCCTCAAACCGGGCGGGCGGTACGGCGTGGAGGTGGCCGGCAACCCGCCGCAGACCTTCTACAACAAGATGGACCTGCTGTCGCTCGGTATCGCGCTGGTGCTCGGCACCGCCGGCCTGCCGCACATCCTGATCCGCTTCTACACCGTCCCGACGGCGAAGGCGGCCCGCAAGAGCGTGCTCTGGGCGATCGGCATCATCGGCACCTTCTACCTGCTCACCCTGGCCCTGGGCTTCGGCGCGGCGGCGCTGGTCGGCAGCGAGGCGATCATCGCCCAGGACAAGGCCGGCAACACGGCCGCGCCGCAGCTCGCCGAGGCGCTCGGCATCGACTTCCTCGGCGGCGACCTGGGCGGGGCCACCCTGCTCGCGATCATCGCGGCGGTCGCCTTCGCCACGATCCTGGCCGTGGTGGCCGGCCTGACCCTGGCCTCCTCGTCCAGCCTGGCGCACGACTTCTACGCCAACGTCATCAAGAACGGGAGTGCGTCCGAGCGGCAGGAGGTCCGGGTCGCCCGGGTCTCCGCCCTGGTGATCGGCGCGATCTCGATCGTGCTGTCGATCTTCGCGCAGAACCTGAACGTGGCCTTCCTGGTGGCGCTGGCCTTCGCGGTGGCCGCCTCGGGGAACCTGCCGGCGATCCTCTACAGCCTGTTCTGGCGGCGGTTCAACACCTCGGGTGCGGTGTGGGCCATCTACGGCGGCCTGCTCTCCGCCGTCCTGCTGGTGTTCTTCTCGCCGGTGGTCTCCGGTGCGCCCACCTCGATGTTCCCCGAGCAGGACTGGCAGTGGTTCCCGCTGTCCAACCCGGGCATCCTGTCGATCCCGTTCGGCTTCCTGTGCGGGTGGATCGGCACCGTGATCTCCAAGGAGCACGACGAGGAGAAGTACGCGGAGCTGGAGGTGCGTGCCGTCACCGGCGCCGGCGCCCACTGACGGATGCGCGGCCCCCTGTCGTCGCCGGGCGGCGACAGGGGGCCCTTCCTTACGAGGGGGCGACCCGGGGCAGTGGGTAGGCTGACCGGCATGAACGCTGTTGCCCGCTTCGGACCCGGTCACCGCATCCTCGTCACGGGCGGCGCCGGCTTCGTACCGTCGCACCTGGTGGACGCCCTGATCGCCCGCGGCTGCACGGTGGTCGCGCTCGACAACTTCGTCACCGGGTCGAAGGAGAACGTCGCCCACCTGCTGGACGAGCCGAACTTCACCCTGGTCGAGGCCGACATCTCCGACGGCCTGCCGACCGGCCACCCGGCGATGGCCGAGCGGTTCGACGCCATCCTGCACATGGCCTCGCCGGCGAGCCCGACCGACTTCGAGAAGCTGCCGGTGGAGATCCTCCGCGTCGGCTCGGTGGGCACCCTGCACCTGCTGGAGCGCGCGGTCGCGGACGGCGCCCGCTTCCTGATGGCCTCCACCTCCGAGGCGTACGGGGACCCGAAGGAGCACCCGCAGCGCGAGTCGTACTGGGGCAACGTCAACCCGATCGGCATCCGCAGCGTCTACGACGAGGCGAAGCGCTTCTCCGAGGCGGCCACCATGGCCTACCACCGCAGCCGGGGGCTGGACACGGCCATCGTCCGGATCTTCAACACGTACGGTCCGCGGATGCGCCCGGACGACGGCCGCGCCATTCCGACCTTCATCTCCCAGGCGCTGCGCGGCGAGCCGATCACCGTGCACGGCACCGGCAACCAGACCCGTTCGATCTGCTACGTGTCCGACCTGGTGCGCGGCATCCTGCTGCTGCTCGACTCGCGCGAGACGGGGCCGATCAACTGCGGCACCGAGCACGAGATGACGATGCGGCAGCTGGCCGAGACGATCGTGTCGCTCAGCGGCAGCAGCTCCGAGGTGACGTACATCACCCGTAGCGCCGACGACCCGGAGATGCGCCGCCCGGACCTGACCCTCGCCCGCGAGCTGCTCGGATACGAGCCGACCGTGGCGCCCGAGGACGGCCTCCGACGCACCATCGAGTACTTCCGCGAGCGGCTGGTCTGACGACCGCGCCCGCCGCCGGCGCAGACGTCGGCGGCGCTTCAGGGCGATGGTGGCCGCACGTACGTACCCTGAGTTACATGTCAGCGACCACGCCCGCCGGAGTTCCACTCCCGCACCTGCACCGCCGCGCCGGGCGCGCCTCGGTGCCCGGCTCCGGCCGGGACGCCGGGCGCACCCGGCCGGCCGAGGCCCCCTGGTCCCCGTCGGCGGACGAGCCACGGGCCGGCGGCCCGGGCGGTCCCACCGGGCCGGATGGACCGGCCGCCCCGGGTGGGCCGGGCGGGCCCGACCGGCCGGGCCGGCGCGGCGTGCGCCCCCGGTGGGGCCGGATCGCCCTGGTGGCCGGCGTGGCCGTGCTGGTGCTCGCGCTGCTCGGCGGGGCGGGCGCCTGGTTCTACGCCCGCGGCCTCAACGACGACCTGGCCCGCACGGACCCGTTCTCCGAGATCACCGGGGGCCGCCCGGCGAAGGCCGTGGACGGCGCGCTGAACATCCTGCTGGTCGGCAGCGACTCCCGGGACCCGGACGCCCCGGTGGACAAGTCCAGCAAGTGGCGGGCCGACACGATCATCGTGATGCACATCCCGTCCGACCACCAGAAGGCCTACCTGGTCTCCATCCCCCGCGACCTCTACGTGCCGATCCCGGAGGGCGCCAACGCGGACTGCGGCAGCGGGCAGCGGGGAAAGATCAACGCCGCCTTCGCCTTCGGCGGGCTGCCGCTGGCCGTCCGGACGGTGGAGTGCTTCACCGACGTGCGACTCGACCACGTGATGGCGATCGACTTCGCCGGCTTCAAGCAGGTCACCGACGCCCTCGGCGGCGTCGACCTGAAGGTCGAGCGGACCGTCACCTCGATCCACAAGCCGTACCGGACGTTCACCAAGGGCACCAACCACATGGACGGCGCCGAGGCGCTGGACTGGATCCGGCAGCGCAAGCAGTTCCCGGACGGCGACTTCGCCCGGATGCGGCACCAGCAGGACTTCCTCCGCGCCCTGATGGACAAGGCGGCGAGCACGGGCACGCTGACCAATCCGAAGAAGATGAACGACTTCCTCAAGTCGGTCACCGCCGCGGTCACCGTCGACGAGGGTTTCTCGCTGGTCGACATGGCGGTCCAGTTCCGCAACCTGCGCGGCGAGAACCTCACCTTCGTGACCAGCCCGCACGTCGGCAGCCAGACCATCGACGGGGAGTCGGTGGTGGTGTCGGACAAGGAGAAGGCGCTGGCCATGTACAAGGCCATGTCGGCCGACACCATGACGGCCTGGGTCGAGGCCAACCAGAAGAAGGACGGCACCGGAAATTGACCAGCCGCCGCCGGCCGGCCCTTCCGTGATCGACGGACGTCATCACGATTCGGAGGGCCGGCCGGCCGCTTCCTGTGAGCCAACCGCCGAGCGGCCGTATCGATCTGCCCGTTCGGTCAGTTTCCCTGGATGACGGCCACGCGAACGGTATTTGGCGGCCGGACGACCTCGCCAGGACGGGAAAGCGTCCGTAAAGTGATCCCGCCCCCTGACAACGCGAGCTGGAGCACGCATGCCGGTTCAGACCAGCCGTCGCCCTCCGGCGCTGGAGTCCCCCCGTGGCCCGGTCCGGGCCTCCACGAGCATTCCCAAGCAGCCCGTCAAGGGCGGTAGGCCCGGTGGCGGATCCGCGAAGAAGCGGGCCCGCCGCAAGGACCCGCTCTGGGCCCGACTCACCCTGATCTTCGGCGCCGTGCTGATGGTGGCCAGCGGTGCGGCCATCGTCGGTAGCAAGGCGCTGATCAGCAGCGCCACCGGCAACATCGCCCAGCGCAACCTGCTCGGCGACGCGGGCAAGACCGACGCCGAGGGTGGCGCCAGCCTGGACGGCCCGATCGACATGCTGCTGCTCGGGGTGGACGCCCGGGAGCGGTGGGCCGCCGACGACGTGCGGGCGGACAGCATCATCGTGCTGCACATCCCGGCGACGCACGACCAGGCCTACCTGATCTCGATCCCCCGGGACACCGAGGCCCAGATCCCGGCCTTCGAGAAGAGCGGCTACAAGGGCGGCACCGACAAGATCAACGCGGCGTTCCAGGCCGGCGCCCGCAACGGCGGCGGCTGGGAGGGCGGCGCCCAGCTGATGGCGCAGACGATCAAGAAAATGACCGGGATCAGCTTCGACGGCGCGGCGATCATCAACTTCGGCGGATTCAAGAACGTCATCGAAGCCCTCGGCACCGTGCGCATCTGCGTCAAGCAGGAGGTCGAGTCGATCCACATGTCGTACGTCGACGGCAAGCCGATGTGGAACGCCGACGCGAAGAAGACCGGCAAGCGGATGACGCCCGTGGTGCACAAGAAGGGCTGCCGCGAGATGGAGGGCTGGGCGGCGCTGGACTACTCCCGGCAGCGCAAGAGCCTCAAGAACGGCGACTACGACCGGCAGCAGAACCAGCAGCAGCTGATCAAGGCGATGGCGAGGAAGGCCACCCAGGACGGGACGCTGACCAACCCGATCAAGCTGAACAAGCTGATCGAGGCGGCCGGCAAGGCGTTCATCCTCGACACCGCCGGCGTGCCGGTCCCCGACTTCGTCTTCACCATGCGCGGGGTGACCGGCAACGACCTGGTGATGCTGAAGACGAACGGCGGCACCTTCCACAGCGACGGCAGCCGCGAGACGCTCAGCGCCCAGACGCTGGACATGTTCCGCGCGGTGAAGCAGGACAAGCTGGCCGAATTCGTCTTCGCCAACCCCGAGGTGGTCTCCAGCCGCGAGTAGCGCCGGCGCCGCCGGGGCAATGTCGGCGAAGCGGCCCGGACCGCCGGGGCCGACTCGTAGCCTGACGTGAGAAGGATTCACGTACGGGCCGCGGGGAGGCGTCACGTCCAGATCGACGGGCGACAGTCCGGGCCGGTTCGGGGCCGACGCCCGGGCCGCCCGGCCGCGCCGCGTCCGCTGGCCCCGGCTGCTGCTCGGCCTGGGCCTGGCCCTGGTGCTGCTGGCCGCGCTCGCCGTGGTGGGCCTCCGATCGCTGAGCGACCGGTACGAGCGCAGCGTCGTGCGGGAGCAACTGCTCGACCCCACCGCCCGCCGGGAGCGCACCGACCCCGACGGGCCGCTGAACTACCTGCTGGTGGGGACCGACCGGTGGCAGAGCAGCAGCGCGGCGGGCCGCCGGTCGGACACCATCCTCATCGTGCACGTCCCCGCCGGCGGGCGTGAGGCGTACCTGGTCTCCGTCCCCCGCGACCTGCTCGTCGCCATCCCCGCCGGCAACGGCTACGGCGGCGGCCAGGACAAGATCAACGCGGCGTACGAGCACGGCGGCGGCGGACAGCCGGGCACCCGGCTGCTCTCGGCCACCCTGTCCCGGCTGACCGGCATCCGCTTCGACGGCGCGGCCCTGATCGACTTCTCCGGCTTCCGCAAGGTCATCGACCTGCTCGGCGGCGTACGCATGTGCGTGGACACCGAGGTGCGCTCGATCCACACCGACCGCGTCTTCCCGCCCGGTTGTCAGCAGATGGACGGCGGCGAGGCGCTGGACTACGTCCGCCAGCGCTACGACCTGCCGGGCGGCGACTACGACCGGCAGACCCACCAGCAGCAACTGCTCCGGGCCGTGCTGGAGCGCACGAGCGAGACGTCGCTGCGGACCAACCCGGTCAAGCTGGACCAGGTGATCCGCGCCGTGGGCGGCTCGTTGACCGTGGACACCAACGGCGTACCGCTGGAGGACCTCGTCCTCGCGCTGCGCGACCTGCCGGCCGACGCGCTGCGCGGCGTGCAGGTCCCCTCGCACCCCCAGACCATCGGCCAGGTGTCGTACGTGGTCCTCGACAACGGTGGGAGCGGCCTGTTCGAGGCGGTACGCGGCACCCGCGTGCCGGACTGGGCGCGGGCCAACCCGCACTGGGTCACCCGACTGTGACGCCGGGGGCCGGCCCGGCACCGGCCGCCCGGGCGAGGATCTAGGCTTGGCCCGTGTTCGGATCCCAGGTTCCCACCGTGACCGTGACCGAGATCGCCGACGACGCGTACCTGCTCGACGTCCGGGAGGACGACGAGTGGAACGCCGGCCACGCCCCCGGCGCGCACCACCTGCCGATGACGGAGCTGCCGGCCCGGATCGCCGAGGTGCCGGCCGACCGCGACGTCGCCGTCATCTGCCGCTCCGGCGGGCGCTCCGCGCAGGTCGTCACCTATCTGATGCGCAACGGCTTGGACCAGGTGCGCAACGTCCAGGGCGGGATGGGCGAGTGGGCCGCCGCCGGGCGACCGGTCGTCGGCGCGGACGGGCAGCCGGGCCGGGTCCTCTAGGGCGGGCGGAATGGGCGACCCCCTCGTCTTCGCGCACCGCGGCTCCTCCCACGACCTGCCCGAGCACACCCTCGCGGCCTACCTGCGTGCCCTCGACGAGGACGCGGACGGGCTGGAGTGCGACGTCCGGCTGACCCGCGACGGGCACCTGGTCTGCGTGCACGACCGCCGGCTCGACCGGACCAGCAACGGCCACGGGCTGGTCAGCGCCCGCACCCTCGCGGAGCTGGACGCGCTGGACTTCGGCTCCTGGCACCCCGGCTGCGTGCCCGCCGACGGGGACGAGGTGCTGGACGAGTCGCACACCCGGCTGCTCACCCTGGAGCGGCTGCTGGACGCGGTGCTGGCCGCGGGCCGGCCGGTGCGGCTGCTGGTGGAGACCAAGCACCCCTCCCGCTACGGCGGGAACGTCGAGCGCCGGCTCGTCGCGCTGCTGCGCCGCTACGGCCTGGCCGAGCCGAAACCGGACGATCCGGTACGCGTCACGGTCATGTCGTTCTCCCCGCTGGCCGTACGCCGGGTCCGGGGGCTGGCCCCCGCGCTGCCCACGGTGCTGCTGCTGGACGTGCTGCCGCGCTGGCTGCCGCTGGGGCGGCTGCCGTTCGGCACCCGGATCGCCGGCCCCGGCGTCGCCCTGGTGCGGGCCCGCCCGCGGCTGGTGCCCGCGCTGCGGGCGGCGGGCAACCAGGTCTACGTGTGGACCGTCAACGAGCCGGCCGACCTGGACCTCGTCCTGGCCGCCGGGGTGGACGGCGTCATCACCGACCGGCCGGCGCACACGCTGGCCCGCCTGGGTCGCTGACCGGGGTGGCGCCGACCGGAGACCCGGGCGGGCAGGGGTGTCCCGGAACCGGCCGGCGGGGCACACTCGGAGCATGCCGGAGCGCACTGACCTCTCCGCTCTCATCGCCGGCCAGAGCGCGGTGGTCGAAATGATCAACTCCGGCGGCGCCGGCCTCCCGGTGCTCACCCACCTGCTCCGCGTGGCCCGCTCGGCGCTCGGCGCGGCGGGGGTGGCGTTCGTCGAGTTCGCGCCGACGGGCGGCCGGGTGATCGCCGCCACCGGCGCCGCCGAGTGGGCCGTCGGTCATCCCGTGCCGGCCGACGACCCCGCCACCGTCTGCCTGCTCTCCGGCGCCCGCGTGCGCCAGGTCCGCACGGACGAGCTCACCGGCAGGCTCTCCGCCGAGCTGGCCGAGCGGGGCCTGCTCCGGATGGTGGTCGCCCGCGCGGAGATCGGCGGACTGACGGTGGGCAGTCTGCACGTGCTCTATCCGGACTCAGACGACCCGCTGGACGCCGAGCAGCACGCCATCGTGGGTTACCTGGCCGCCTGCATCGCCCACATGTACGGCGACCAGACCGGGCTGCCGGTGCACGGCGACGGGCCGGTGGTGGCGGCGCTGGCGGACGGGCTTGCCGTGGTCGACCGGGACGGTCACGTCCGGCTCTGGAACCCGGCCGCCGCCCGGGTCACCGGCCGCTCCACGGCCCAGGCGCTCAACCAGCCGCTGCCCTTCCCGCTGCCCCCGTGCGGGCGGGTGCTCGACCACCGGCTGCCGGACGGCCGCTGGCTCAAGATCACCTCCGGCGAGCTGCCCGGTCCCGGCGCCCTGCGGGTGGTCACCTTCCGGGACATCACCGACCAGCAGCGGCGCGACCACGACCGGGATCTCTTCGTCGCGGTCACCAGCCACGAGCTGCGTACGCCGGTGACCGTGATCAAGGGTTACGCGGACACGCTCACCGACCACTGGGAGTCGCTGACCGAGACCGACCGGCGGCACGCCGCCCGGGTGATCGGGCAGCGCGCCAACGAACTGGCCCGGCTGGTGGACCGGCTGCTCTCCTCCGCCGCCGAGGCGGGACCGGGCGACGACCCGCCCGCCCCGTACGACCTCGGTGACGCGCTGCGCACGGCGGCGGTCGACCTGCCGGCGGAGCTGCGGCAGCGGCTCGTCCTCCGCCTCCCCGCCGACCTGCCCAAGGCGCTCGGCCACCGGCCGAGCGTGGCCACCATGCTCACCGAGCTGTGCACGAACGCCGGCAAGTACTCCGCACCGGACTCACCCATCGAGATCACCGCCGGGGCGGACGGGTCGACGGTCTCCTTCCAGGTCCGCGACCGGGGCGTCGGCATCCGACCGGAGCACGCGGAGCGGGCCTTCGACCGGTTCTGGCAGGGCGAGTCGGGCGACCGTCGCCGCTATCCCGGGGCCGGACTCGGCCTCTATCTCGTCCGCCGGATCGTTGAACAGCAGAATGGATGGGTATCCCTACGGCCGAGGGCCGGTGGCGGTACGGTCGCAGAGGTGCGGCTGCCCCGCGGGTGACCGGCAACGGGCAACGGGGGCGTGAAGGGACGAAGGTGTCGACGGGAGCTGCCGATCGGGCATGGTGCGTGGTGGTTCCCCACCACGCAGTCGGGGCACGGCTGGCGCGGCGACGCCTCGCCGAGGAGCTGACCGGCGTCGTACCCCCGCCGCTCCTGGCGGACCTCATCGCGGTCCTGGCCGAGCTGGTCGGCAACGCGGTCCGGCACGCCGACCCGCTGCCTGGCGGAGTGGTCCGGGTCGCCTGGCGGCTGCGCGACTCGACCCGCGGCCAGCAGGTGCAGCTCCGGGTGACCGACGGCGGCGCCGCGGCGGGCCCCACGATGCGGGTCGCCGACCTCGAAGCCGTCGACGGCCGGGGGCTGCACATCATCTCGGGGCTGGCCGACCGCTGGGGCGTCGAGCGGGACGGCCTGGGCCAGAGCGTGTGGGCCGAGTTCGACCCGGCCGAGGTCACCCGGTCGGACCTCGCCGTCGCCGGCTGACCGGCCGCGAGGGCGGGTCCTGCCCCGCCGGACGGCCGGGACCTCTAGGCTGTGTCGCCGTGAGCAAGCGTCGAAAGAGCCAGCGGGCCGCCGAAGCCACCCCGAAGCGGGAGAAGGTACGGGACATCTTCGTGCCCCGACCGTTCGAGGGGCTGACCGACGAACCGGAGTGGATCGCCCTGCGGGAACTGGTGCCGGCCGCCTCGGCACCGCTGCGGCTGGCCCCCGCCCTGGTCGAGGAGTTCGGCGACCGGGAGGTCACCCTCGCCAGCGTGCTGCCGATGGCCGCCCCGGCCATGACCAAGCCGGACGGGCGGGTCCTCATCGGGCTCCAGCGCCACCAGCAGTCCGGTGACGTCTCCCGCGACCTGGCCGAGGCGCTGCTCTGCGCGCTGCGGGCCGAGCCGGGCCGCCCGGTGTCCGTGCCGCCGCTGCCCGGCCCCGGCCCCCGGTTGCAGGACGTCCTGGTCGACGGCCCGCTGGAGGTCAGCATGCACGACGGGTTCGAGTTCTGGCTCGACCCGGGAGCGGGCGACGACCCGAACGTGCAGGCGTCCCTGGAGCGGGCGAACGCCGCGATCTACCCGACCGTCCGGCTCGCCGCCGCCCGGGCCGCCTACTGGTGCCAGGTGCCGGAGAAGGCGCACGTGCGCTGGGTGCTGCCGGACGACGAGGACGCCGCGCTGGACGCGCTGGCCCGCCTGAGCGTGGCCGGCACGCTGGTCCTCGGCGAGAACACCCGGTTCGCGGGCATGTTCCGGGCCCACGGCCGGCTGGTGCCGGTCTGGGACCTGCCGGAGGACGTCCCGGCCGCCGACTGGGAGCAGCCGGTCGCCGACCTCGCCAAGCGGTACGCGGAGGCGCTCGCCGACCCCGCGCCGCTCGACGCCGCCGGCCGGCGGGCCCGCCACGGCCTGCTCGGCCGCCAGCTCACCCTGCGCTGAGCCCGATGCCCCCGCCGCCACCCGGCGGGGGCACCTCGGCCTCCCGCGGGGAGGCGTCAGGCAGGATCCCGGCCCTGACCGCCCAGCGGCTCCCGGACCATGGGGCAGGACATGCAGCGTGGCCCGCCCCGGCCCGAGCCCAGCTCCGAGCCGGCGATCTGGATCACCTCGATGCCGGCCCGCTCCAGTTGCGCGTTGGTCTCCGTGTTGCGCTCGTAGCCCACGCAGAGCCGGGGCGCGAGGGCGAGGGTGTTGTTGCCGTCGTCCCACTGCTCGCGTTCCGCGGTGACCGGGTCCAGCCCGGTGTCGATGACCCGGAGCTGGGCCAGGTCCATCGCGTCGGCGGCGGCCCGCAGGAACGGCGCCGGGCCGTCGACCCGCGGGTCCTCGCCGTCCGCCCCGGCGATGACCGTGTACGCCGAGAGCGTGTGGGCGATGTTCGGGTACATCAGCACGGCGTCGACGTCCACCATCGTGCAGACGGTGTCCAGGTGCATGGTCGCCCGCTCCTGGGCGATCGGGACGACGAGGATGGTGTGCGCGAGCCCGGCGGCGAAGACCTGCCGGGCGAGGCGCTCCGCGCCGGCGGGGGTGGTCCGCTCGCCCACCCCGACGGCCAGCACCCCCGGCGCGAGGAGCAGCACGTCGCCGCCCTCCAGGTGCTCCAGGCCGGGCTGGTAGACGAGCTCGGTGCCGGCGAAGCGCGGGTGGTGCCGGTAGATGGCGTCGGTCAGCGTGGTCTCCCGCCGCCGCGCCGGCATCGCCAGGCTGGTCACCCCGACCCGGTCGCCGACCCAGAACGAGGAGTCGCGCGTGAACAGCAGGTTGGGCAGCGGGTCGATGACGAAGTCGTGCCGGTCCATCAGGGTGTAGACGAGGCCGCCCGGCCGCTCCCGGCTGACCCGCAGCTCCTCGTGGGCCAGCCCGGCGATGAGCACGTCGGCGAGCGCGGCGGGGTCGAGGTACGCGAGGTGGTCGGCGACCCGGGCGCGCAGCGAGTCGCCGAGCCGGGGCGAGCGGAGCACCTCGTCGGTGAGCTCGGCCCGCGCGTCGGCGACGGCGAGCGTCTCGGCCAGGAGGGTGGCGAGGTAGAGCACCTCGACCCCACGCTCGCGCAGGGCGGCGGCGAAGGCGTCGTGTTCCTCCTGGGCGCGTCCGACCCAGGGGATGGCGTCGAAGAGGAGCGAGTCGTTGTTGCGAGGGGTGAGCCGGGCGAGCTCGGGGCCGGGGCGGTGCAGCAGCACCGTCCCGAGCCGACCGACTTCGCTGTCCACGTAGTGGGTCACCCTCGCAGCGTAGGGCAGGGTTTGGCGGCATCCGATAAAACAGGGGTGGATGAATATGGCATTCATCCGCACTCACTCCGGCGTTCCAACTTGCCGACACGGGGGACTGGCAACGTAGGGTAGTGAGGACATAACTTCGAGGGACCTTTTGCCGGAGGTCGCGATGACTGTCTTTCCCGCTCGTCGAGCCGTACCGTCCGCCCGGGCACTGCCGCCCGCGGCGGTGCCACACCCCCGCGTGGAGTCGCCGGGGGTGCTCGCACCCGTTCGTCCGTCCCCGTTGGAGTGGGCCCGCCGCCGCCGCGCGGAACGGGGCGCCCGGCGGCTGGAGGCGGCCGGGGCACGGGCGCTCGGCCGGCTCGACCATCTCGGGCCCGCGTGGCACGTCATCGAGTGGCCCCGCACGGACGCCTCCGATCTCCTGCTCGACCACGAACGCGACGAACGCGCCGGATTCCTCGCCATCGGGCCGAGCGGGCTCTTCGCGGTCACCATCGCCGACCACGGCCGGGCACGGGTCCTGGTGGCCGGCGACGTGGTCCAGATCAACGGCAAGCGACCGCCCTACGTGGCCGAGGCCCGCCGCGACGCCAAGCGCGCCAGCAAGGCCCTCTCCGACGCGGTGGGGCTGCCGATCCCGGTGACGCCGGTGCTGACCTTCGTCGGCTCCGGCGTCATCAGCGTCTACGGCCTGCCGAAGGACTGCCTGATGGCCACCCACCGCGAGCTGGACCGCCTGCTCGTCGCCGGGGGCAGCCGGATCAGCCCGGCCACGGCCGAGAAGCTCTCCCGGGTCGCGCAGCACCCGGAGACCTGGATGAACGGCGCGTACCGTCCGGCCGCCGACTACCGGTGGTACGAGGGCGGCCGAACGGCCGCTGACAAGCCGGCCAACCGACGGTAACGTCACCGGCGACGCCACGCACCCGGGCGCCGGTCGGCACCCGTCGGTCGCGCCGTCGCCGGCCGCCTGGTCAGGGCACTCCCTCACCCCACCGGCGGCCCGGCGACCACGCGCGGTCGGCGTCACCCGCGACGACCGGCTAGCGTGGACGGACCGTCGGTGTACATAGGAGGCGCGGTGGCCCACGTCGAACTCTCGCTCTCTGACGTGTTCGTGCCGGCGGCGGGAACATCGACAGAGCAGGAGTTCGACAACCTCGGTCGGTGGTCGTCGACCGTCTCCCACGCCGACGAGCCGTGCCTGCTGATCGACGCCGGGACGAGGGTCGTCGCCGTCTCCGCCGCCTGTTGCGAGCTGCTCTGCCTGGGCGATCCGGAGGACGTGACCGGGCTGCCGCTGCTCGACGGCGGGCTGCGGCTGCTCGACTTCACCGCCAACCGCTGCGAGCTGACCGAGCCCGAGATCGACAAGATCCCGCCGCTGCTGGCCATCTCCTCCGGGCGCCTGGCCCGAGGGCTGCTCCGGGTCCAGGGGGCGTCGGCCGACGCGCCGGACTCGACCGTCGACGCGATCTCCACCCCGGTGTTCACCAGCGGGACCGTCGCCGGTTCCCTCACGTTCTTCTCCCCGGTCTGACCAGCGGCGCGATGTGGCGTTCGCCGCACGCGGCGAATCTGGGGCGGGCCCGCACCGAGGCCGTAAGGTGCCCTCATGCTCGATATCGCTCTGCTGCCGGGGAAGTACGCCGTGTGCCGCCTGGCCGCCGGCTCCGCCCTGCCGCCCGAGTTGTCGGGCGGGCTGAGCGACGGCGACGTCGTCACGGTGAGCTGGACGGCGGACGGGATCTCGCTGATCTGTCCCGCCGACCGGGCGCCCGAGCAGGCCGTCGGCGAGACCGCCTGGCGCTGCCTGCGGGTCGGTGAGCCGCTCGACCTGGCCGTCAGCGGCACCCTCGCCGCGCTTGTGGACCCGCTCGCCGCAGCCCGGGTCAGCGTGGTCGCCTTCTCCACCTACGACACCGACTACCTGCTGGTTCCCGCCGTGCGGCTGCGCGAGGCGACCGCCGCGCTGGAGCGTGCCGGCCATCGTGTCCTCGGCTGATCTTCACCCGGCCGCGGGTTGCTCCTAGGATGGGCTCGGCCTCCCGGCCGCAGTGACGCTCCCCGATGTCCCGAGGATCGGCCGTGCCGCCCACCCCCTCGCGCCACGACACCTCCGCCCGACCGCCCGGCCCCGCCGCCGGGCCCGGCGCGGG
>NZ_JBFABA010000013.1:0-151749 GCF_040640115.1 Micromonospora sp. NPDC023644
GGATGGTGGTGGGCGTCGCCCGCGTGCCGGCCACCTCCCGCCTCACTCGGCCGGCGCACCGGGGTGGGGCTCGACCTGCGGCGCGGGCCGGGGCTCGGCCGGCGCACCGGGGTGGGGCCCGACCTGCGGGGTGAGCCGGTGCTCGGCCGGCGGAGTGAGCCGGGAGGTGGCCGGCACGCGGGCGACGCCGACCACGATCGGCGGGGCGAGCAGGTCCACCATGTGGGCGGGAAGGTCGGGTCGGACCGCCGGCCACCGGGAGTCGTCGACCGACCAGTACGCCGCGTCCGGGCGCTCGGTCACCCCCTCCCGGGTCGACGGATCGTCACCGGGCACACGGTGCTTGGCCATCGGAATTGCCTCCACGAGCTGCGGGGTGCGGCCCTGCGGGTCGCTGCGGCGGACACCGGGGCCAACGATCCCGCCGCCACCCCGGTGACGCCCCACCCGCCCGACCCCCGCCCTCCCCCGGGCCCCGCCTGCCCGCCCTTCCTCCGTCGATCGAGGGGTTCGGGTCGGGAATCCGACGGAATCCTCGATCGACCCGGGCGGAGCCCACCGGAGGGAGGGCGGGCCGGAGGGAGGGGTCAGTCGAAGATGGGGCCGAGGTCGCGGGTGCGCTTGAGCTCGTAGAAGCCCGGGGTGCCGGCGACCAGCAGGACGCCGTCCCAGAGCCGGCCGGCGGCCTCGCCCTTCGGAGCCGGGGTGATCACCGGACCGAAGAAGGCGACCGTGCCGCCGTCCGGGCCGGGCGCGTGGATCACCGGGGTGCCGACGTCGGTGCCGACCGGCCGCATGCCGGCCTCGTGGCTGGCCCGCAGCGCCTCGTCGTAGCCGGTGCCCTCGGCGGCGTCGGCCAGGGCCGGGTCGAGCCCGACGTCGGCCAGCGCGGCGGCGCAGAGCTCCCGCGTGATCTTCTCCTGCCCGAGGTGGATCCGGGTGCCGAGCGCGGTGTAGAGCTTCCGGACGGCGTCCTGGCCGTACCGCTGCTCCACCGCGATGCAGACCCGCACCGGGCCCCAGCCGTCCCGCATCAGCTCCTGGTACTGCTCGGGCAGCTCCCGGCCCTCGTTGAGCACCGACAGGCTCATCACGTGGAACCGGATGTCCACGTCCCGGACCTGCTCCACCTCCAGCAGCCAACGGGAGGTGATCCACGCCCACGGGCAGAGGGGGTCGAACCACATGTCTACGGCGGCACGCTCGCTCACGGCTGGTCCCTTCACGACGGGTGCGCCGGCCTCCCGGCGCCTCCTGCGATCCTCACCCCCGCAGGTATCGACCGACAGCGGAATGAGAGCGTGACCTCGACCACCACAGGGTGTTCGTGCATGGAAGACTCGAATCCGGCCGTCACGAGCGGTCGATGGCGGCGCCAACAGGGCGTGCGGCGAAACGGGATGGAGACGAAAAGTGCCGGGAGTGCGCAACCTGACGCAGGTCGAGGCCACCGAGCGGGCCCGCCTGCTCGACGTGACCGGGTACGACATCAGTCTGGATCTCTCGTCCGCCGTACGGGCGGCCGAGGCTCGCACCTTCCGCTCGACGACCGAGGTCCGGTTCCGGTGCGCACAGCCCGGCGCGAGCACCTTCATCGAGCTGGCCGCCGACTCCGTGCGGTCCGCCACGCTGAACGGCGCCTCGGTGGACCTGAGCGACTGGTCGGCCGAGAAGGGCCTGACCCTGTCGGGACTGGACAGCGAGAACACGCTGGTCGTCGAGGCGGAGTTCGCGTACTCGAACAGCGGGCAGGGCCTGCACCGCACCGTCGACCCGGTCGACGGCGAGACCTACCTCTACAGCCAGTTCGAGACGGCCGACGCCCAGCGGGCCTTCGCCTGCTTCGACCAGCCCGACCTGAAGAGCGTCTACACCTGGCACGCCACCGTCCCGGACCACTGGAGGGTGGTCTCGAACATGCCGGTGGAGCGGGAGGAGGCGGCGGGCGAGGGGCTGAAGACGGTCCACCTCGCCACCTCGGTGCGGATGAGCACCTACGTCACCGCCCTCTGCGCCGGGCCGTACCACGAGGTGCGCGACAGCCACGACGGCATCGACCTGGGCGTGTTCTGCCGGGCCTCGATGGCGCAGCACCTCGACTCGGACGACCTCTTCCTGGTCACCAAGCAGGGCTTCGACTTCTTCCACGAGCAGTTCGGCGTGCGCTACCCGCTGCCCAAGTACGACCAGCTCTGGGTGCCCGACTTCAACGCCGGCGCGATGGAGAACTTCGGCTGCGTCACGCACGCCGAGGGGCACTACCTCTTCCGCTCCCAGGTGACCGACTACGAGTACGAGCAGCGGGCGAACACGATCCTGCACGAGCTGGCGCACATGTGGTTCGGTGACCTGGTCACCATGCGCTGGTGGAACGACCTCTGGCTGAACGAGTCGTTCGCCGAGTGGGCCAGCCACTGGTGCAACACCCACGCCACCCGGTTCCGCGAGGCCTGGACGACGTTCCTGTCCATCCGGAAGAACTGGGGCTACCGGCAGGACCAGCTCTCCTCCACCCACCCGGTCTACTGCGAGATGCCGGACCTGGAGGCGGTCGAGGTCAACTTCGACGGCATCACCTACGCCAAGGGCGCGAGCGTGCTCAAGCAGCTGGTCGCGTACGTCGGCGAGGAGCCGTTCCTGGCCGGCCTGCGGGCCTACTTCGCCAAGCACGCGTGGGGCAACGCCACCTTCGACGACCTGCTCTCCGAGCTGGAGACGGCCTCCGGCCGGGAGCTGCGCAAGTTCGCCGCCCAGTGGCTGGAGACGGCGCAGGTCAACACCCTGCGGCCGGAGCTGACGATCGGCGCGGACGGCACCTACGAGCAGGTGGTGGTGCTCCAGGAGGCGCCCACCGGGCACCCGACGCTGCGTACCCACCGGATCGGGGTGGGTCTCTACGACCTGACCGACGGCCGGCTGGTCCGCCGCGAGCGCCACGAGGTCGACGTCACCGGCGAGCGCACCGAGCTGCCCGTGCTGCGCGGCCTGCCCGCCGCCGACGTGCTGCTGCTCAACGACGAGGACCTCACCTACACCAAGCTGCGCCTCGACGAGCGGTCGATGGCCACCGTGGTGCAGCACATCGCCGGCTTCGACTCGTCGCTGGCCCGCGCGCTGTGCTGGACCGCCGCCTGGGACATGACCCGCGACGCCGAGCTGGCCGCCCGCGACTACGTGGCGCTGGTGCTGGCGGGGCTGCCCGCCGAGACCGACATCAACCTGGTCAACGCCGCCCTGCGGCAGGCCAAGTCGGCGCTCAGCTTCTACGCCGACCCGGCCTGGGCGCCGACCGGCTGGGCGGAGCTGGCCCGCACCGCGCGCACGGCGCTGGCGGCGGCGGAACCGGGCAGCGGCTTCCAGCTGACCTGGGCCCGCGCGTACGCCTCGGCGGCCCGCTCGGCCGAGGACCTGGCCATCCTGCGCGGCTGGCTGGCCGGCGCCGACGTCCCGGCCGGCCTCGCCATCGACACCGAGCTGCGCTGGGCCGTGCTGGGCGCGCTGGTCGCCAACGGCGCGGCCGGCACCGCCGAGATCGAGGCCGAACTGGCCGGGGACCGGACGGCCAGCGGCGAGCGGGAGGCCGCGTACGCGCACGCGCTGGTGCCGACGGCGGAGAACAAGGCCGCCGTCTGGGCCGAGCTGACCGGCCCGGACGCACTGCCGAACTGGCGCAACCGGGCGCTGTTGCAGGGCTTCATCCACCCGGCGCAGATCGAGCTGGTCGCGCCCTACCGGGAGAAGTACTTCGCCGCGGTGGACCAGGTCTGGGGCAGCCGGGACAGCGAGCCGGCGCAGGAGTTCACGCAGCTGGCGTACCCGGCGTACCTGGTGGACGACGAGACCGTGGCGGCCACCGACGCGTGGCTGGCCGGCGACGGCCACCCGGCGTCGCTGCGCCGGCTGGTGGCCGAGGGTCGCGACGGCATCGTCCGCGCCCTGCGGGCCCGCGAGCGGGACCTCCGCAGCGCCTGACGTACGCGGCACACGACGAAGCCCGGTCCGCGTGGCGGACCGGGCTTCGTCGTGAGGCGGGAGGCGCGAGGCGCGCCGGGGTCGCTCAGCCCTTGCCGGCGTGGCTGGCGAGCTGGTCGAGGCCGTTGATGATGCCGCCGGCCAGGTCGCCGCCGCCGAACGCCGCCACCATGGAGAGCGCGGCGAGCCGGGCGTAGGTGTCGGGGATCCGCTTGCGGGCGTGCCGACCGGTGACGATCTCCAGCTGCCGCTGGTTGGGCGACACCGCGATCAGGATCGACCGGTCGGGCTCGGCGAGCTGGCGGTGCAGCCGCTCGGCGTGCTCCCGGATCGGCTCGTCGAGACCGCCGACGAAGACCGAGAAGACCAGGCCGGTGCCCTGGTCGGCCAGGCGCAGGGCCTCGTCGATGCGCAGCAGCTGGCGGGTCGAGAACGGCCCGTCCAGCACCTCGGGCGGGGTTCCCGTCCCGGCCTGCTTCTCACCAACGGTCACTTGCGCCTCCGGTTCCACCGGCCGGCGGCTCGACGCCGGCCCGCTCGAGCTTGTGGCTGGTCAGCGCCGGCGCCTGGGCGCCCGCTGCCAGGGCGGTGCCGGCCGAGTCGGCCAGCTGCTCCGGCCGGCCCAGGAACCAGACCGGAGTGAAGTCGAAGGGCCGGCCCGGTCGGTAGCGCTTGGCGCCGCCACCGCCGCCACCACGGCTACCGGCGTACGCCAGACCGGCGATCACCAGCACCGCGGCCGCCGGGATGCCGACGAAGACCAGCAACGTCTCGGTTACAGACAATCCCAACGCCCCCAGGCGGAAGAAGAGACCTCAAGGATCCGGGTCGGGTGGACGATCATGGCGCCGACCGCCCGACACCGCTGCCATTCACGTTAGCGGAGCCCACGGCCCGCCAGATTGCGGGGTGGCGATCCCACCCGCCACTGGAGTGCTCCAGCTGCGCAGCCGTGGCGATCAACCTCGCGTCGTCGCCGTAGCGACCGGTCAGCAGGACCCCCACGGGCAGCCCCTCGGCGGTGACGCCCACCGGCAGCGACACGGACGGATCGCCCGTGACGTTGAAGACGGCGCAGTACGGCGAGAACCGGCGTTGCCGGTCGAAGTCCTCGACCGGGTCGCCGCCCTCGGTGAACCAGCCCAACGGCGCCTGCGGCGCGGCGAGGGTGGGGCAGAGCAGCAGGTCACAGCCGGCGGTGCGGCGGACGCCGAGGCGTACCTGCGCCTGGAGCTCGCCGAGCGTGGCGCTGAGGGTGCCGGCGGAGATCTCCGCGCCCCGGGCCCGCAGGTGGCGGGTCAGCGGCAGCAGCGCGCTCTCCCGCCCGGTCGGCACGGGTGCGAGCGCGAGCACGTACCAGACGATCTCGAACAGCGGCCACACGGCGGGCCCGAGGGGCGCGGGCACGTCGACCACCTCGTGGCCGGCGGCGGTGAGCAGCGCCGTCGCCCGGTCCACGGCGGCGAGGCAGTCGGGGTGGACCGGCTCGTCGGCGAGCATCGGCGTGGTGAACCGCCCGACCCGCAGCCGCCCCGGGTCGGCCGCCCGGGCCGCGCCGAGCCAGCCGCCCGCGGGCGCGGCGGGCGCCAGGTAGGGCTCGCCGGGCACCGGCCGGGCCAGCACGTCGAGCAGCGCCGCCACGTCGGCGACCGTGCGCCCGATCGGCCCGTGGGTCGGCAGGCCGTAGGCGCCGGAGCCGACCGGCCCGCCGGAGACCAGGCCCCGGCTCGGCTTGTAGCCGACCAGGCCGCACAGCGACGCGGGGATGCGCAGCGAGCCGCCGCCGTCGGAGCCCTGGGCGAGGGGCACCAGCCCGGCCGCGACGGCCGCCGCCGCCCCTCCGCTGGAACCACCGGCGGTGTACGCCAGGTCCCACGGGTTGCGGGCCGGCGGCGCGACCAGCCCCTCCGAGTAGAGCGAACAGCCCAGCTCGGAGGTGGTGGTCTTGCCCAGGCTCACCAGCCCGGCCTCGGCCATGAACCGGACCACGTCGGCGTCCACGGGCGGCACGAAGTCGGCGAACGCCGCCGAGCCGAAGGTGGTGCGTACCCCGGCGGTGAGGGTGAGGTCCTTGATCGCGGTAGGCACGCCGTGCAACGGGCCGCGCTCGCCGGCGGGGACGGCGTCGGCGGCGCGGGCCGCCGCGCGGGCCCGTTCGGGGGTGACCGTGACGAACGCGCCGACGGTGTCGCCGAGCGCGTCGACGCGGGTCAGGTGGTGCTCGACCAGCTCGACGCTGGACAGCTCGCCGGCGGCGATCGCGGCGGCCTGCTCCAGCGCGGTCAGGTCGTGCGGCTCGGCCATCCCCTCATCCTGCCCGCCCGTCCCCCGCCGTGCCGCACGACACGACCGGCCGGCGCTGCGACGAGCGCCATATCCCCCTGACATGACCACATCGGGATGACCGCCCACCGGCTCCGGCACCGAGGATGGACCCGATCAACGGTGATCACCGCACATCGGTGGCTCGGCGATCGAGGGGCACCGGGACAGCTGCCCGCGCTCCTGAATCCCACGCTCCGGAGCCGTCGCGCGCACTGGGGGCCGCGACGGCTCCGGATTCCACCCCCGCCGGGCGGCGGCGTCGCCGCGCCGCTAGGGGCGGGTGCCGAGGAACCGCAGCGCGTTGCCGCCGAGCAGCATGCCGCGCTGTTCCCCGGTGAGGAAGTCCGCCTCGCGCACCACCCGGCCGACCGGCCGCTCCCCCAACGGGTACGGGTAGTCGCTGCCGACGAGCACCCGCTCGGCGCCCATCGTGTCGACCAGCAGCCGCAGCGCGGGCGCGGAGAAGACCACCGAGTCGACGCGGAACCGGTCGACGTACGAGCTGGGCGGGGCGGTGGAGGCGCCGCGTACCAGGTCCCCCCGGCGGTGCCAGGCGTTGTCGGCGCGGCCGAGCCAGAACGGGAAGCTGCCGCCGCCGTGCGCGAAGCAGATCCGCAGCGTGTCGGGCACCCGGTCGAAGACGCCGCCGAGGATCAGCGCCAGCACCGACAGGTGCGTCTCGGCGGGCATCCCGGCGAGCCAGCGGGCCATCCACCGGTCCAGCCGGGGACCGCCCGGCATGTCCCACGGGTGCACGAAGACCGGCGCGCCCACCTCGGCGCAGTGCGTCAGGAACTCCACGATCCCGGCGTCGTCCAGGTCGCGGTCGCCGACGTGGTTGCCGATCTCCACGCCGGCGTGCCCGGCCGCAAGGCAGCGGTCCAGCTCGGCGCAGGCCGCCTCCGGGTCCTGCAACGGCACCTGGCAGAACGGCACCAGCCGGTCGCCACCGGCGGCGGTGACCTCCAGGGTGAGGTCGTTGAAGATCCGGGCCACCTTCACCGCCTGGTCGGCGGGCCGGTCGTAGCTGAAGAAGACCGGGGTGGGCGAGACGACCTGCACGTCCACGCCGTCGGCGTCCATGTCGCCGAGCCGGGTGGGCGCGTCCCAGCACTCCGCCCCGACCGGGCGGAACTCCGTCTCCCCCACCATGATCATGGCCGCCCGCTCGGAGTCGACCCGCAGCCAGGGCCAGCCGGACCCGCCGCACGCCGCGCCGAGGTCCGGCCACCCCTTCGGTACGACGTGCGTGTGCACGTCGACCACCGGCAGCCGCGCCTGCCCCGGCAGGCCCGGGGCGGGACCGCGCATCAGCCCTTGCCCGGGTGCAGCGCGCCGCAGTTCGCGCAGGTGCGCGCGGCCTCGTCGGCGTAGAACGCCTGGAACACCGGGGGCAGGTCGGCGGCGATGTCCCGGACCTGCAACTCCACCTCGTGCACCTTGTGCCCGCACTCGGCGCAGTACCACTGGAACCTCTCCAGCGTGCCCTCCTCGCGGACCCGCTCCACGACCACGCCGATCGAGCCGGCCTCGGGCCGCTGGGGCGAGTGCGGGGTGTTGCGCGGCAGCATCCACATCTGGCCCTCGCGCACGTGCACCGTACGCGGCCCCTCCGGGGTCATCAGGTTGACGTGCATGTTGCCCTTGACCTGGTAGAAGAACTCCTCGTACGGGTCGACGTGGAAGTCGGTGCGCTGGTTGGGCCCGCCCACCACCATGACGATGAAGTCGTCGGAGCCCGGGAACATCTCCTTGTTGCCGACCGGCGGCTTGAGCAGGTGCTGGTTCTCCGCGATCCAACCGGGGAAGCTGAACGGCTCCGCGATCTCACTCACGACTGACCTCCTGACGGAAGAAGGGCCACGGCCTGAATCTCGACGAGCAGGTGCGGGTGCGGCAGCTGGTGCACCGCCACCGTCGTGCGGGTCGGGCCGGTCGCGTCGAAGAACTCGGCCCACACCTCGTTGTAGCCACCGAAGTCGTTCATGTTGACCAGGTAGCTGGTGACCTGCACGAGGTCGCAGAGGTCGGCGCCGACCGAACGCAGCAGGTCACGGACGTTCTCGATCACCGCCCGGGTCTGCGCCCGGATGTCGAGGTTCGTCGTGCCGAACTCGTCCACCTCGACGCCGGCGAAGGTGTTGTCCGGCCGCCGCGACGACGTACCGGAGACGAAGACGAACCCGCCGGCGACCTTGACGTGCGGGAAGGCGCCCCGGGGCACGGCCTTGCCCGCGACGACGCGCGCCTGCCCGCTCATGCCGACGCCCGCAGCGAGGCCGTGCCGAGCTTCTCGACCACGGCGCGGACGTGGGCGCCGGGGCGCAGCGGGACGGCGGCGGTGGCCGCGCCGGCCAGGAAGACCCAGCCCTCGCGCAGCCGCACCCCGTGCCGGCCGGCCAGCCGGATGCCCTCGTCGAGGGCCCGTCGGGGATCGCCGAGGATGGCGGCGGTCGAGCCGACCTGCGCCACCCGTCCGTCGACCTCCAGCAGCACGCCCAGGTTCTCCAGCCCGTCGGGCACCGGGCTCCACGGCCCGACGACGAACGCGGCGGCGGAGGTGTTGTCGGCGATGACGTCCGGCAGGGAGAAGGTGAAGTTCGCGTACCGGGAGTCGATCAGCTCGATGGCCGGGGCGACCGCGCGGACCGCGTCGGTGAAGTCGCCGACCGGCTCCCCCGGCTCGGGCAGCCGGTCCAGCAGGAACGCCACCTCCGGCTCCACCCGGGGGTGGATGAAGGCGGCCGGGTCGACGCTGCCGCCGTCGGGCACCCGCATGGTGTCGGTGAGCCGGCCCCAGATCACCTCGTCCACGCCGACCTGCGCCATCTTCGCCTTGCTGGTCAGGCCCATCTTCAGCCCGACGAGGCGCTCGCCGCGCTCCAGCCGGCGCTGCACCAGCGCGGTCTGCACCGCGTACGCGGCGTCGACGTCGAGACCGGTCTCGGCGGCCAGTTGCCCGATCGCGGTGGCGGTGTCCGCCGCCACGCCCAGCCGCTCGGCGATGCCCGCGGTGTCCGGCCCGATCATGCTCTGCCACCCTTCTGCTGGTCGCCGGCGAGGTCCAGCGCCACGTCCACGATCATGTCCTCCTGGCCGCCGACCATCCGGCGGCGCCCCAGCTCGACCAGGATCGACCGGACGTCCACGCCGTAGCGGTCGGAGGCCCGCTCGGCGTGCCGCAGGAAGCTCGAGTAGACCCCGGCGTAACCCAGCGAGAGCGTCTCCCGGTCGACCTGGACCGGCCGGTCCTGCAACGGCCGGACGATGTCGTCGGCGGCGTCCATCAGCGCGAAGACGTCGCAGCCGTGCTGCCAGCCGTGCAGCTCGGCGACCGCGACGAAGACCTCCAGCGGGGCGTTGCCGGCGCCGGCGCCCTGCCCGGCCAGCGAGGCGTCCACCCGCACCGTCCGACCGTGGGCCGCCTGCGGGCCGGCCGCGGCGTCGCCGAGGATCCGCCCGTGCTCGACCGCGACCACGCTGTTGGCCACCCCGAGGGAGAGGTTGTGGTGCGCGTGGATGCCGATCTGCGTGGCCGGCTCCAACACCTGCCGGTACGCGTCGACCCGCGCCGCCACGTCCGACATCAGCAGCCGGCCGCCGGAGTCCGTCACGTAGACGCAGTGCGCCCCGTACGACTCCATCAGCTTGGCCTGGGCGGCGAGCCCGGCCGGGTCGGTCATGTGCGACATCATCAGGAAGCCGGAGACGTCCATGCCGTTCTCCCGCGCCCACGAGATGTGTTGGGCCGAGATGTCGGCCTCGGTGCAGTGGGTGGCGATCCGCACGCTGGTCACGCCGAGGGCCTTCGCCGCCTTCAGGTCGGCGATGGTGCCGATCCCCGGCAGCAGCAGCGTGGTCAGCTTCGCGGTCGTCATCACCTCGGCCGCCGCCGCGATCCACTCCGCGTCGCTGGCCGCGCCGTGGCCGTAGTTGACGCTGGAACCCGCCAGCCCATCGCCGTGCGCCACCTCGATCGCCGCCACCCCCGCCGCGTCCAACGCGGCGGCGATGGTGCGCACCTGCTCGACGGTGTAGCGGTGGGCGACCGCGTGCATGCCGTCGCGCAACGTCACGTCCTGGATGTACAGGTCGGTCATGACAGCACCTCCGCGGCGGTCTCGGGGCGCAGCGCGACCAGCCGCTCCGCGGTGCGCAGCGCGGCCGAGGTCATGATGTCCAGGTTCCCGGCGTACGCCGGCAGGTAGTGCCCGGCGCCGGAGACCTCCAGGAACACCGAGACCTGCAACCCGGTCAGGTGCCGGCCCAGCGCCGGCACGTACGTGTCGACCCGGTCGAACTGCACGTCCTGCTTGAGCCGGTAGCCGGGGACGTACTCCCGCACCGTCGCCACCATCCGCGCCACCGACGCCGCGATCGCGGCCCGGTCGGCGTCGGCGTCCGGGCAGAGGCAGTAGACGGTGTCGCGCATCAGCAGCGGCGGGTCCGCCGGGTTGAGCACGATGATCGCCTTGCCCCGGTCGGCGCCGCCGACCACCTCGATCGCCCGCGCGGTGGTCTCGGTGAACTCGTCGATGTTGGCCCGGGTGCCCGGCCCCGCCGACTTCGAGGCGATCGAGGCGACGATCTCCCCGTACGCCACCGGCGTGACCCGGCCGACGGCGGCCACAATCGGCACCGTCGCCTGTCCACCGCAGGTCACCATGTTGACGTTGCGCTCGCCCAGGTGCTCGTCCAGGTTCACCGGCGGCACCACGTACGGGCCGATGGCCGCCGGGGTCAGGTCGACCACCGTGCGACCGTGCGCGGCCAGCACCGCGTCGTTGTGCCGGTGCGCGCCCGCCGACGTGGCGTCGAACACCAGCTCGACGTCGGCGAACTCCGGCATCGCCACCAGGCCGTCCACGCCACCGGCGGTGGTCGCCACGCCGAGCCGCCGGGCCCGCGCCAGGCCGTCGGACTCCGGGTCGATGCCGGCCATCGCCACCATCCGCAGCGACTCCGAGAGCCGGAGCACCTTGATCATCAGATCGGTGCCGATGTTGCCCGACCCGATCACCGCCACGCCGGTGGTCACGACGCCTTCCCGGAGAAGCAGGTGCGCACCGAGCCCAGACCGGAGATCCGCGCCTCGTACGCCGCGCCCGGCGTCACCGGCACCATCGGGCCGAGCGCCCCGGAGAGCACCACGTCGCCCGCGCGCAGCGGATCGCCCGAGCGGGCCATCGTCCGTGCCAGCCACTCCAGCGCGTGCAGCGGATTGCCGAGGCAGGCCGCGCCGGCCCCGACCGAGACCGGCTCACCGGCCTGCTCCAGCACCATCCCGCACAGCCGCAGGTCCACGTCGGCGAGCCGACGCGGCGCGGTGCCGAGCACGAAGAGGCCGCTGGAGGCGTTGTCCGCGACGGTGTCCACGATCGAGATGTCCCACCCCGCGACCCGCGAGTCGACGATCTCGATCGCCGGCAGCACGTGGTCGACCGCCCGGATCGCGTCCGCGGTGGTGATCCGCTCGTCGGGCAGGTCGGTGCCCAGCACGAAGGCGACCTCCGCCTCCACCCGGGGCTGGAGCAGCCGGTCCATCGCGACCTCGGCCCCGTCGGGCACCGCCATGTCGTCCAGCAGCACCCCGAAGTCCGGCTGGAAGACGCCGAAGCTCTCCTGCACCGCCCGGGAGGTCAGCCCGATCTTCGCGCCCACCCGCCGGTGGCCCCGCTGCGACCACTGGCGCACCTGGAGCTGCTGGACCACGTACGCCGACGTGACGTCCCCCTCGGGCAGCAGCCGCCCGCGCAGCGGCGGGCAGGGCTTGCCGTTCTCCCGCGCGTCGACCAGTTCCCGGGCCGCCGCCTCGTAATCAACGCTCATGTCGGCTCCTCGCTGCCCTCGGAGCCGCCACGGGGCTCCACGGCACTGCGGCTGATGGTCCGCGCGCTGCGCCCGCTCATGTCAGGTCCACGCAGACGTTGGTGAGTTCGGAGTAGAAGTCGAGTGAGTGCACGCCGCCCTCGCGCCCGATGCCGGACGCCTTCATCCCGCCGAACGGGGTGCGCAGGTCGCGCAGGAACCAGGTGTTCACCCAGACGATGCCGGCGTCGAGCCGGGTGCCGGCCCGGTGGGCCCGGCCGACGTCGCGGGTCCAGACCGTCGCCGCCAGGCCGTACTGGGTGCCGTTGGCCAGCGCGTACGCCTCGTCCTCGTCGTCGAACGGGGCGACGTGCACCACCGGGCCGAAGATCTCCTCGGTGTTGGTGCGGGCCTGCGGGCCCAGCCCGGTCAGCACCGTCGGCAGCACGTACGCGCCGCCGTCGCGGGCGTCGCCGAAGCGCGGCGGGCCGCCCCCGGTGAGCACCTCCGCGCCCTCGGTGCGGGCCAGTTCGTAGTGACCGAGCACCTTGTCGCGGTGCTGGTGCGAGATCAGCGGCATGTTCACCGTGGCCTCGTCGACGGGCCACCCGTACGGCAGCGCGGCGGCCCGCTCGGCGAGCCGGGCGGTGAACTCCTCGAACACCGGCCGCTGCACGTAGATCCGCTCGGTGCAGAGGCAGACCTGGCCACCGTTGGTGAAGCTGGAGCGCACCGACCCCGCCACCGCCGCGTCGAGGTCGGCGTCGGCGAAGACCAGCCCGGCGTTCTTGCCGCCCAGCTCGAAGGAGACGGCCTTCACCCCGTCGGCCGCGGCCCGCATGATGGTGCCCCCGGTGGCCGACTCGCCGGTGAAGGTGATCGCGTCCACCCCCGGGTGCCGGGTGAGGAACTCCCCCGCCGAGTCCGGGCCGAAGCCGTGCACCAGGTTGAACACCCCGGCGGGCACGCCGGCGGCCGCCATCACCTCGGCGAGCAGCGTCGCCGAGGCGGGCGTCTCCTCGCTGGGCTTCACGATCACGGCGTTGCCGCAGGCCAACGCGGGGGCGACCTTCCAGGTGAGCAGCAGCAGCGGCAGGTTCCACGGCACGATCACCGCGACCACGCCGACCGGCTTGCGGACCGCGTAGTTCAGCGCCCGGCCGCCGGTCGGGGTGACCGTGGTGAAGGACTCCGTCGGCGCGGTCGCCACGATCTCCGCGAAGGCGCGGAAGTTCGCCGCGCCACGCGGGATGTCCAACGTCCGCGCCTGCGAGATCGACTTGCCGGTGTCGGCGACCTCGGCGGTGACCAGGTCGTCGAAGCGGCGCTCCAGCTCGTCGGCGACCCGGCGCAGCACCTCGGCGCGCTCCCGCTCCCCCATCCGGCCCCACGGCCCGCGCAGCGCCGCCCGCGCGGCGGCGACGGCGTCGTCCACGCACGCCCGGTCGGCCTCGGCCACCTCGAAGACCGGCTCGCCGGTCACCGGGCTGCGCTTGGTGAACCGCCGCCCGGCCTCGACGAACTCGCCGCCGACGAAGTTGCGCAGCAGGCCCGGGCCGTCGGGCGCCCGTCCCGCCATCAGCCGGGGATCCCAGGTCACGGTCATCGACGCCTCCCTCGGTTGATCGTGAGGCCGACCGCGCCGGCCAGCACCGCCGCCACCCCGGCGGCCACCGCCCCGAGCACCCGGTGCTGCCGGCGGACCCGGCGACGCACCTCCGCATACGGGGTGGTCGAGAAGGACACCAGCTCGTAGCGGGAAACGTACCGGCCCGGCAGCACCCGCTCCAGCGCGTGCTCGACCTTCCGGCCGGCCTGGAACAGCGGCGAGGCGACCTTGTCCCGCATCTCCACGAAGTTCGCCAGCGCCATCTGCGCGATCGCCTCGGCGTTCTCCTGCCGCCGTTGCTGGAACAGCGGCAGCGCCTCCGACCAGTCGTCGGCGCACTCGTCCAGGCAGCGGTCCAGCTCGACCACGTCCTCGAAGGCGCAGTTCGCGCCCTGGCCGTAGAAGGGGACGATGGCGTGCGCCGCGTCGCCGAGCAGGCCGACCCTCCCGTACGCCTGCCACGGGGTGCAGCGGACGGTGCCGAGCACGCCGACCGGGTTGTGCTGGTAGTCGTCGACGAGGCCCGGGGCGAGCGGCGGCAGGTCGGGGTAGTGCTCGGCGAAGTGCCGCTCGATGGCCGCCGGGCTGCCCAGCGAGGCGAAGCTGGCGGTGCCGTGGGTGGGCCAGAAGAGCGTGCAGGTGAACGAGCGGTCCGGGTTCGGCAGCGCGATCATCATCGAGGTGCCCCGCGGCCAGATGTGCAGCGCCTCCGGGTCGAGGGCGAAGTCCCCGCCCAGCGGCGGGATCGTCAGCTCCTTGTAGCCGTAGTCGAGGAAGTCCACACTCTCGGTCAGCAGCCCGTACGCCAGCAGCTGCCCGCGCACCGCCGAGCCCGCGCCGTCGGCGCCGAGGACGACCGACGCGGTGGCCGCGACCGTGCCCTGCGGGGTCTCGAAGGTCATCCCGCCGTCGATCGGGTCGAGCCCGACGAGCCGGTGGTCGAAGGCGACCCGCACCCCGGGCAGGGCGGTGGCCGCGTCCAGCAGGGCGTTGTTCAGCGCGCCCCGGCTGATCGAGTTGATCGCCCGGTCACCGGCGGCGCTGTAGGACTGGAACTGCGCCTCGCCGTCCACGGGGTGGATCATCCGGCCGCGCATCGGCAGCCCGTCCGCCAGCACCTGCTCGTCCAGGCCGATCCGGCGCAGCGCGTCCAGGCCGCGCTCGGAGAGCGCCAGGTTGATGGAGCGTCCCCGCTCCACCGTGCCGGTACGCGGGTCGGGCCGGCGCTCGTAGAGCGCCACCGGGTAGCCGCGCCGGGCCAGGAAGCAGGCCAGCAGGCAGCCGGCCAGGCCCGCGCCGACCACCGCGATCTCGTTGCGTTCGTCGGTCATGAGTTCACCTCCACCGTGGCGGCCAGCGCCTCGGCGACCCGCCAGCAGTCGTGGAACGTGGAATAGAGCGGCACCGGGGCGAACCGGATGACGTCCGGCTCCCGGGCGTCGGCGATCACGCCGTGCTCGTGGCGCAACCGCTTGGCCAGCCCGGCCGCGCTGCCCGCGCCGATGCGCACCGAGAGCTGGCAGCCCCGCCGCTCCGGCTCCCGCGGCGTGACCACGGTCAGCGGACGGTTCGCGGTCACCTCGTCGAGCAGCCCCGCCAGGTAGCCGGTGAGCCGGACGCTGCGCTCGCGCAGCGCGGGCATCCCGACGGCGTCGAAGAGCTCCAGCGAGGTCCGCACCGGGCCCATCGCGAAGATCGGCGGGTTGGAGATCTGCCACGCCTCCACGGTGGCCGGCGGCCGGGAGACCGGGGTCATCTCGAACCGGGTGGCCGCCTCGGTGCTCCACCAGCCCTCGAAGCGGGGCAGGTCGGCGTCGCCGAGGTGCCGCTCGTGCACGAAGACCCCGGCCAGCGCGCCGGGCCCGGAGTTCAGGTACTTGTAGGAGCACCAGGCGGCGAAGTCGACGTCCCACTCGTGCAGCGCGAGCGGGACGTTGCCGGCGGCGTGCGCCAGGTCCCAGCCGACCACGGCCCCCGCCGCGCGGCCGGCGGCGGTGATCGTCGGGATGTCCATCAGCTCGCCGGTGAGGTAGTTGACCCCGCCGAGCAGCACCAGCGCCACCGTGTCGCCCTCGGCGGCCAGGTAGGCGGTCACGTCCTCGGTGCGCAGGGTGTCCTCGCCGGCGCGCGGGCGCAGCCGGACGACCGTGGTGTCCGGGTCGAGGCCGTGGAAGCGGGCCTGGCTGCGCACGGCGTAGCTGTCCGAGGGGAAGGCGCTGTCCTCGATGACGATCCTGGTCCGCGCCCCGGCCGGCCGGTAGAAGCTGACCATCAGCAGGTGCAGGTTGACCGTCAGGGAGTTCATCACCACGACCTCCGCCGGGGTGGCGCCGACCAGTCGCGCGGCCGGCGCCGTCAGCAGCTCGTGGTACGGCAGCCAGGGGCGCTCGGCCTCCAGGTGGCCCTCGACGCCCAACCGGCGCCACGCGTCCAGGTCGGCGACGAGTTCGTCGCGGGTGGCCCGCGGTTGCAGACCAAGGGAGTTGCCGGCCAGGTACGCGGCGTCGCGGAAGCGCCCGCCTTCGGCCGGGGGCACGTGGAACAGGTGGCGGTGCCCGGGGTGGGCGGCGTCGAGGCGGCGCGCCTCGGCCTCGCCGGCGGCGAGCCCGGACGACTCAGGTGCTCCGGTGTTCATGGGGTGTTCTCGCTCTCGGGTCACATCGCTGTCCGGGCCGACCACAGCTCGGGGAAGACCACCCGGGCCATGCTGCGCTGCAACCACGCGAGCCCGGCGGAGCCGCCGCTGCCGACCTTGGCGCCCATTGTCCGCTGCACCGCCTTGACGTGGTGCTGCCGCCAGTCGCCGAACTGCTCGGCCACCTCGGTCAGCGCCTCGCCCAGCATCCGCAGGTGGTTCTCCGGCCCCGGCTCGGCGTAGATCCGCACCCAGGCCGCCTCGACGGCGGCGTGCGGCTGGTGCTCGGCGGCGAACTCCCGGTCGAGCAGGTCGGCCGGGAGGTCGTGGCCGTGCCGGGCCAGCAGGGCGAGCACGTCGTCCCAGACGCTCGGCGCCGCCAGGGTGGCGCGCAGGTCGGCGTACACGTCGGTCTGCCGCCGGAACGGCCGGATCAGCGTCTCGTCGCGGAGGCCGAGCAGGAACTCCAGGTGGCGGTACATCGCCGACTGGAAGCCGGAGCCCTCGCCCAGCAGGTTGCGGAACCGGTTGAAGTCGGCCGGGCTCATCCAGCGCAGCCCCTTCCAGGCCGCGTTCAGCCCCTCCAGGTGCAGCGCGGCACGGCGCAGCGGGGCCAGCGCGTCCCACACCCGGTCGGCGCGCAGCAGCCGCTGCGTCTCGCGCAGCTCGTGGCAGGTCAGCCCGAAGTACAGCTCCATGATCTGGCTGACCATCAGGAAGGACATCTCACCGGGGTCGTCGCTCAGCGGCTGCTGAAGCTGGTGCAGCGTGCTGGCCTGCACGTACGCGTCGTACGGCACCCGCTCGGCGAACTCCAGCGTCGGTTCGCCGCCGTTGCGGGCGGCGCGGGCCGCGCGCTGCCGCGGGGTCGCCGGGCGCACCGCCGCCTTGGCGGGTACGCGCACGTCCGTCTGCTCCACCGGTGGCCTCCCTCTGCTCTTCGTCACCCGGGACGGCCGACGGTCGGCCGTTTTCGGGATGCCGACATGATCTCTCGGCGGAACCCCCGGATGGAATGCCGGATCAACGGCACTCACCCCGTCTGACCTGCGACGCAGAAGGCATGAGCCGGATTCGGCTTCGAGAAAGTAAGGTCGCCCCATGGACGACATGGACTGGGCGCTGCTGCGGGAACTGCAGGCCGACGCGCGCCTCTCCTTCAGCGAGCTCTCCCGGCGGGTGCACCTGTCGCCGCCGGCCGTGGCCGAGCGGGTACGCCGGCTGGAGGAGTCCGGGGTGATCACCGGCTACCACGCCCACGTCGACCTGACCCGGGCCGGGCGCACCGTGGTCGCGCTGATCCGGATGTCCTGTTACGGGGCGCGCTGCATCCTGCACGACCCGGACGTGGCGGGTTGGCCCGAGATCCTGGAGATCCACCGCATCACCGGCGACGCGTGCAGCATGCTCAAGGTGGCCGCCGGGTCGATCGGGGACTTCGAGGCGGTGATCGACCGGCTCGCCCCGTACGGGCAGCCGTCCAGCACGATGGTGCTCTCCACCCCACTCGAGTGGCAGCCGGTCACCCCGCTGCCCCCCGCCGACCGGCCCCGCTGACCGCCCCCGGGTTTGCCCCCCGGCCAGCGGGAAAGCAGGCCCTGTTGCCCGGGGAGGATTCCGGTGTTCGTCACCGGAAGGGGGGATCATGCCGGTGCTCACAGCGTTCCAACGTGCCCTGACCCGCGCCCTGACCGTGTTGGGCCTGGTCGGGGCGTTCGTCCTGACGACCGTCGCACCCGCCTGGGCGGGTGAGGAGGCCTTCGTCGAGGTGGTGCCCAACAGCGCGCAGGCCGGCACCCGGGTCAGCATCCGGGCCGGTTGCGACAACGCCAACGACCGCCAGGCCGACGTGCACTCCGACGCCTTCGGGCGGGTGATGCTGCGGCCGGACGACGGCTTCCTGACCGGCCAGGTCACCATCCCGGGCAGCAAGGAGCCCGGCGACTACCCGGTGAACCTGCGCTGCGACAACGGCAGGACCGCGACCACCACGCTCACGGTGCTGAACATGGAGCAGCCCAGCAAGGGCCCGGCCACCGGGGGCGGCGGCACCGCCGGCGCCTCGGGCACCGGCTCGATGCTGATGGTCGGCGGGCTCGCGGTGGTGGCCCTGGCCGTCGGCTTCGGCTTCTTCGGCAACCGCCGCCGGACCGGGGCCGGTTCCTGACCCGCCGTCGCCATGGCCGGCTCCCGGAGGCGTACGAGGCGATCGGACCCGGACCGGATCCGGGCGACCGGCCGGCGGGCGCTGCGGGCGTCCGGCCGGGCGGCGGCCGCGGCGGCCCGGCGGCTGCGCCGGGTGGCCGGGGAGGCGGTGTCGGCGAGCGTCGCCACCACCGACCCGCAGGCCCGACCGCTGCCGGCCCGGCCCCGCCACGGCCGGATCCCGGCCGGCCGCCGCCGGCTGGCCCCCGGTCGGGGGCCCGGCCTGCCGGTCCTCGTGATCGGTACGTTGATGGCGCTGATCGTCACGATGCTCGGCGTGGAGCGGATCGCCGGCGTGAGCGTGCTGCCGGACCGGTTCCTCGCGGGGCTGCGACCCGCCCCGAAGAAGTTCCCGGTGCTGCCCGCCAGCCGGCCCGTCGGCATCGCCATCGACCCGATCGACGTCCGGGCGCCCGTGCACGGCGTCGGCATCGCCCCGGACGGCAGCATCGCGGTGCCCGAGGCCGCCCGCGCCCACGAGGCCGGCTGGTACGACCAGGGCCCGACCCCGGGGCAGTACGGTCCCTCGGTGATCGTCGGGCACGTCGACACCGGCACCGGGCCGGCGGTCTTCCACAAGCTGCGGGACCTGCGCGACGGGGACCGGATCGAGGTCGCCCGGCAGGACCGCTCGGTGGCCGTCTTCGAGGTGGACTCCGTCGAGCGCTTCGACAAGGACCGGCTGCCGGTGGACGAGGTCTTCGGGGACTTCAGCCGTCCCCGGCTGCGTCTGATCACCTGCGGCGGGCGCTGGGTCGGCGGGGAGACCGGGTACGCCGACAACGTGGTGGTCTTCGCATCCCTGGTGCGGGCCCGTACGACGTGACCGGCGGCCGCGTCGGTGCGGCCCGCCGCGTTCCGCGGGGGTGGCGACGGTCAGGCCGCCTCGGGCTCGCGCAGGTCGAGCCAGTCGGCCCAGCGGGGGTCCGGCGCCCGGTGACCGAGCACCCGCCAGGCGGTGCCCTTCGGGGCCGCCGGCAGCGCGTGCAGGCGCCAGCCCAGCTCGGCCGGCGTCTTGTCGCCCTTCGTGTGGTTGCACCGGGCGCAGGCCGCGACGACGTTCTCCCAGGCGTGCCGGCCGCCCCGGCTGCGCGGAAAGACGTGGTCGATGGTCTCGGCGGGCCCCCGGCAGTAGGCGCAACGCCAGCCGTCCCGGGCGAAGATGGCCCGCCGGGAGAGCCCGACGTGGGTGCGGTAGGGCACCCGCACGAAGCGGGTGAGCCGGACGACCGACGGCACCGGCAGCGCGTCGCGGGCGCTGTGCAGGATGCCGTCGCCGTCGGCGACGCAGACCGCCTTGGCGGAGAGCACGAGAATGGCGGCACGACGCACCGACACGACGCACAGCGGCTCGTAGGTGGCATTGAGGACCAGCGCACCGGAGCCCACCGTGGGTCGTATGTCAGGCATCGCGTTCACCCTCCCGGTTCAGCGGCCCCTGCTCACCACCGCCGACCGGAAACGGGCACGGCGACCCACCACGGCCGACGCCGGCCGGATCACCGACGTCCGTGCGCCCATCGTCCCTGATCGGCCCCCGGATTGCACGTACTAATCCGGGGTCCCTCCGGAAGCGATCCCCACCCGTGTCAAGATGACCGGTTCGCCCGCGGCCGGTGGCGCCGTCCCGCGAGGGGTGCCGGGCCGGTCACGACGCGGAGGGTCGACGGGATCCGGCCGTGCCGGGTGGGGTACGAAGACAGCGTGACCGCTGCCAGCCTGACGCCGCTCGCCCTGCCCGCCGTCGAGGCGCCGGACCCGACTCCGTCGCCGACCTGCCTGGACGACGCCCTCTGCCGGAGCGTCTACGACATGACCGGCTCGGTGTGGTTCGCCGAGGGCAGCTACTGGATCCTGCTCAAGCCGCTGCGGGTCGTGCTGATCCTGCTGCTGGCGATCGCCGCCCGGTGGCTGGTGCACCGGACGATCCGCCGGCTGGTGCGCACCACCACCGACGCGGGCGTGCCGACCATGCTGCGTCCGCTGCGCGAGCGGATCCCCACGGCCACCGTCGAGCCGGGCGAGTTCGTCCCGGAGCGACGCCGGCAGCGGGCCGAGGCCATCGGTTCGGTGCTGCGCAGCCTGAGCACCGCGTTCATCTTCGGCATCGCGCTGCTGATGATCCTCAAGGAGTTCAGCTTCGACCTGGCCCCGCTGCTGGCCAGCGCCGGCATCGCGGGCGTGGCCCTCGGCTTCGGCGCGCAGAGCCTGGTCAAGGACCTGATCGCCGGCCTGTTCATGCTGATCGAGGACCAGTACGGCGTGGGCGACACCGTGGACCTCGGCGAGGCGACCGGCGTGGTGGAGTCGGTCGGGCTGCGGGTCACCACCGTCCGCGACGGGCGGGGCGTGCTCTGGTACATCCGCAACGGCGAGATCGTCCGGGTGGGCAACAAGAGCCAGGGCTGGGCCCTGGTGGTGGTCGACCTGCCGATCGGCTTCGCCGGCACGGAGGAGGCCACGGCGGTGCTGCGGACCGCCGCCGCCTCGGTGGCCATGGACCCCGACCTGGCGCCGGAGATCGTCGAGCCGCCGGAGGTGCTGGGCGTCGAGCAGATGACGGTCGACGGCGCGGTCATCCGTACGGTGGTCAAGACGACCGCCGACGGGCAGTTCGCCGTCGGCCGGGAGCTGCGTCGCCGGCTCGCCGAGGCGCTGGAGAACTCCGGCATCACCGCGAAGATCGCCGCCGCCCGCCTCTACCCCGGCATGCCGGTCCGCGCCCCCGGTGAGACCGGGCAGGGCGGCCCCACCTGAGGCGCCGGGACGCCGGGTGGCGGGGGTCGCGAGCCGGGTGGCCCCTCGGGTATCGTCCGTTCGTTCAGTCGGAGATGCGACGATCAACCCCTTCGCCCTAGCCAGTCGTCGGACGATCGGGCAAAATCCGGTGCACGCTCCCCGGAGCGCGATCACGTCCTCGCTGATCCGTAGATCTGACGACGGTTCCCGGGCCGTCCATCACGAGTGGCCCGCCCAGGGGAACGATGGAGGCGACGGTGCCTGACGAGCGACCATCCCCGGAAGGGCCCGCAACCTTCCGCGAGGTGTTCGCCAATCGCGAATACGGCGCCGTCTTCACGGCGAGCGCTCTCTCCTGGATCGGCGACTACATCGCCAAGGCCGCGGTCACCCTGCTGGTCTACGAGGAGACCCGGTCCGTCGCGCTCTCGGCCGCCGCCTTCGCGGTGAGCTACCTGCCCTGGCTGGTCGGCGGTCCCCTGCTCGCCACGCTCGCGGAGCGGCACCGCTACCGGCAGGTCATGGTGATCTGCGACCTGGTCCGGATGGTGCTGATGGTGTGCATCGCCATCCCCGGCATGCCCGTCCCGGTGATCCTGGCCCTGCTCTTCGCCACCACGCTGGCCAATCCACCGAGCCAGGCCGCCAAGTCGGCGCTGATCCCCCTGATCCTCACCGGGGACCGCCTGGTGGTCGGGCTGTCGATGATCAGCAGCGTCGGCCAGGCCGCCCAGGTCGTCGGCTACCTGGCGGGCGCGGCCATCGCCGCGTTCGACCCGACCGCCGCGCTCCTGGTGAACGCGGCGACCTTCGCCCTGTCGGCCGCGCTGGTCCGCTTCGGCGTGGCCGACCGGCCGTCGGCGATGACCGCCGCGCACCGCAGCCACCTGCTGCGGGAGACCGCGCAGGGCTTCCAGATCGTGTTCGGCACCCCGGTGCTGCGGGCCATCGCCGTGCTGGTCTTCGCCGCCATGCTCTTCTCCGTGGTGCCGGAGGGCCTCGCCGCCGCCTGGGCGAGCGAGCACGCCGGCCGGCTGGACGCCGGGGCCGCCCAGGCCATCATCATGGCGGCGAACCCCGTCGGCTTCATCCTCGGCGGCCTGATCGTCAGCCGGGCGTTCGGGCCGGACCGCCGGCTGAGCCTGATGCGGCCGCTGGCGGTGCTCTCCCCGCTGGCCCTGGTGCCCGCCCTGTTCGACCCGCCGCCGCTGGTGGTGGCGCTGCTCGCCGCGGCCTGCGGGTTCGCCGTCGCGGGCATGCTGCCGGTGGCCAACGGGCTCTTCGTCCGGGCCCTGCCCGACGGCTTCCGGGCCCGCGCCTTCGGCGTGATGGCGACCGGCGTCCAGGTCATCCAGGGCATGGCCGTCCTGGTCACCGGGTTGCTTGCCGAGCGGTACTCCATCCCGCTCGTGGTCGGGGTCTGGAGCGCCGTCGGGGTGCTGTTGATGACGCTCGCCGCCCTGCGCTGGCCGAGCCGCTCGACGATCGACGCGGCCGTGGAGGCGGCCCAGCGGGCGAGCGGGGCGGCCCCCCAGCAGGCAGGCGGGCCCGCCACCGCGGCGAGCGCGCAGGGGCGCCCCGGGGAGGAGCGGCCCGGCGGGCCGGCGGGCGGCTGGACGGTCGCCCCGGCGAGGCGGGACAGCAGCGGCACACGGTGACCCGACCCACAGCCGGCACCCTCCGCTCGCCCGGCGCGGCACCTGGCAGGATGGAACGGTGAATGCCGCAGGTGAGTCCGACCGGCCCGGTGCGTCGATGACCCTCTTCGAGGCGGTGGGCGGCGAGCCCACCTTCCGCAAGCTGGTGGACGAGTTCTACGCCGGGGTCGCCGCCGACCCGCTGCTGCGCCCCATGTACCCCGAGGAGGACCTGGGCCCGGCCGCGGACCGGCTGGCCCTGTTCCTCATACAGTACTGGGGTGGCCCCAACACGTACTCGGCGCAACGGGGGCACCCGCGGCTGCGGATGCGCCACGCGCCGTACCGGATCGGCGCCGCCGAGCGGGACGCGTGGCTGCTCCACATGCGCCGCGCCGTCGACCGTCTCGACCTGCCCCCGGAGATCGCCACCGCGCTGTGGGACTACCTGGAGCGGGCCGCCTACTTCATGGTCAACGCGATGGAGGACCCGGCGGGGCCGGCCTGACCCGACCGGCCTGACGCCGACCGACCTGACCCGACCGGCCGCCGGACGGACTCCGGCCGGCCGCCGGGCGATCGCACGGACGTCGGGCCGGTGGGCCCGGCCCGGCGTCGTACGGCACACGTCGCCCGGCGGGCGTCGGGCGTCGGGCGGCTCAGAGCAGGGCGCCCTCGTCGTGCAGCCAGTCCACGAAGCTGGTGGCGACCGCCGCTCCACAGTCGAGCATCTCGACCAGCAGCGCGTCGTGCGCCCCGGCGCCGAACGGCACCTGCAACTCCGCGTAGATCGGCAACTGCCCGCGCTCGGTCGGGTCTCCGATGTAGGCCTTGCAGAAGCGGCGGGTGTGGTTCCACTCGTTGACCACCCGGTAGGCGCGGTCGGCCCAGTCCGGCGGCACCGTCGCGTGTGGACGGGCCCGCATCACCAGGATCTCGTCCTCCGGACCCTCCAGGGTGACCAGCACGGCGTGCCGCTCCCACATGGCCAGCAGGTTGCCGTCGCCGTCGGCCAGGTAGCGCACGTCGAGCATGTCGAGTGCGTCGCAGACGCGGCGCAGGGTGACCGGCTCGACCGTGGCGGGCATGTCCGCTATCACGGCACGCTCCGTCGGTGGGCAGTCGTCTCCCGGCTGACGCGGGGTCGGTGGTCCGACCCGGACGGTGCTCTCCACTGTGATCCCGCTCTGCCTTTCCGGGTCGCCGCCGCCATTGGCGGGACCGGGGCGCCATGACCACCACGGCATCGCTCGCGCACCTCACTCCCCAGCGGATCCAGTCGCCTACAGTGCGTTGGATCCGAGGATGGACGGTACCCGGACAGCCGGGTTGAAGCACCCCCCCAACGACAGCACCAGGACAGAAGAACGACCAAGGGTCATCCGAACGGATGAACTCAGACGGGCCGCACGGCAAGATCGGTGGCCTTCTGCGACCAGATCGCTCCGTACGGTCCCACCAGACCGACCCATCGGCCGACCGTTCGCACCTGGACGTCGCCCCCGCCGCCCGCCTCGGCGGACCCCTCGGCCGCCCCGAGGAAGCCCATCCGGACCAACCCCTGGACCATCCGCTGGGTCACCTCGACCGGCTCGCCGGGCGGGTCGTCCGGGGTGACCACCACCGGCACGTGGTCGAGCAGCGCGTCCCGCAGCGCCCGCTGCCCGACCGCCCGCCCGCCGACGCCGTGGGCGCTGGCGTCACGCAGGGCTCCCGCGGCCGCCGCCGCGATCCGCCGCAGCTCCGCGCCCGGCAGCGTCTCCACCCGGCGGCTCGCCGTGGGCGGCAGCGGCCACCGCCACCGCTCGTCCCGCCGCGTCGGCAGGGCCGCGCCGCCCGCCGCGAGCTCGGCCAGCAGCTCGCCGGCCGAGACCGTGGCGTCGCCGGGGCCGTCGCCGGCCACCGGGCGGACGACCAGCACACCCCACGGCAGGCGCCCCCAGAGGGCCGTACGGCCCGTCGCGCCGGTCGACCGGAGTCGGACCGGGGCGTCGCGGTCCAGCCGGACGAGGCGGGCCAGGAAGGCCCCCGCGTCGGCGGCGTCCGCGATCCCGTGCCCGGCGGCGGCCGGCCCGCCGCCGGCCCGTGCCCGGGCGGCCGGCCCGTCGGTCGCCGTCACGCCACCGGCCCCTGCGGCGCGTACGTGAGCAGGAACGTCCGCTCCTCCGGGGTGATCCGCCGGGGCCGCTGCCGGGTCAGGTCGAACGGCACCAGCACCGAACGGGCGCGGCTGGCCAGGACCTCGCCGTCGAAGAGCTCGTAGGCGACGGTGAAGGACGCGCCCCGGATCTCCTCCACCCACAGCTCGATGCGCACGGTGGGGGCGGCCTCCGCGGTGGCCCGGCCGAGGGCGTACTCGACCGGGCGCAGGTAGTCGATCTCGTGCCGACTGATCACGACGCCGTCGGCGAACGAGCCCACTCCCCACGCCCGGCCGCCGGCGAACATCAACGCCACCCGCGCCTCCTCGTAGAGGGTGAGGAAGCGCGAGTTGTTGATGTGGCCGTACGCGTCCAGGTCGGACCACCGCAGGGTGCAGTGGTACACAAAGCGATCACTCATGATCGGCAGCGGTCCCCGCTCTCAGTCACGGGTCAGCTTGCGGTAGGTCACCCGGTGCGGGCGGGCCGCCTCCGCGCCGAGCCGGTCGACCTTGTTCTTCTCGTACGCCTCGAAGTTGCCCTCGAACCAGAACCACTTGGCGGGGTTCTCGTCGTCGCCCTCCCAGGCCAGGATGTGCGTGGCGACCCGGTCGAGGAACATCCGGTCGTGGGAGATGACCACGGCGCAGCCGGGGAACTCCAGCAGCGCGTTCTCCAGGCTGGAGAGGGTCTCCACGTCCAGGTCGTTGGTCGGCTCGTCGAGCAGGATCACGTTGCCGCCGATCTTCAGCGTCAGCGCGAGGTTGAGCCGGTTGCGCTCGCCGCCGGAGAGCACCTTCGTCGGCTTCTGCTGGTCCGGCCCCTTGAACCCGAACGCGGCGATGTACGCCCGCGACGGCATCTCGACCTTGCCGACCATCAGGTGGTCGAGCCCGTCGGAGACGACCTCCCAGACCGTCTTGTCCCCGGCGAGACCCTGCCGGTTCTGGTCGACGTACGACAGCGAGACGGTCTCGCCGACCCGGACGTCGCCGCTCGTCGGCTGCTCCAGCCCGACGATGGTCTTGAACAGGGTGGTCTTGCCGACGCCGTTGGGGCCGATGATGCCGACGATGCCGTTGCGCGGCAGCGAGAACGACAGGTTCTCGATGAGCACCCGGTCGCCGAAGCCCTTGGTCAGGTTGTGCGCCTCGATCACCGTGTTGCCCAGGCGCGGGCCCGGCGGGATCTGGATCTCCTCGAAGTCCAGCTTGCGGGTCTTCTCCGCCTCGGTGGCCATCTCCTCGTAGCGGTCGAGGCGGGCCTTGGACTTGGTCTGCCGCGCCTTGGCGTTGGAGCGGACCCACTCCAGCTCCTCGGTGAGGCGCTTCTTCATCTTGGCGTCGCGGCGGCCCTCGACGGCCAGCCGGGCGGCCTTCTTCTCCAGGTAGGTGGAGTAGTTGCCCTCGTAGCCGACGGCCCGGCCGCGGTCCAGCTCCAGGATCCAGCCGGCCACGTTGTCGAGGAAGTACCGGTCGTGGGTGATCGCCATGACGGTGCCCGCGTACTTGGCCAGGTGCTGCTCCAGCCAGGAGACGCTCTCCGCGTCCAGGTGGTTGGTGGGCTCGTCGAGCAGCAGCAGGTCGGGCGCCTCCAGCAGCAGCTTGCACAGCGCCACCCGGCGCCGCTCGCCCCCGGAGAGCTGGGTCACGTCGGCGTCCGGCGGCGGGCAGCGCAGCGCGTCCATCGCCAGTTCGAGCTTGGAGTCGATGTCCCACGCGTCGGCGTGGTCCAGCTCCTCCTGGAGCTTGCCCATCTCCTCCATCAGCTCGTCGGAGTAGTCGGTGGCCATCTGCTCGGCGATCTTGTTGAACCGCTCCAGCTTGGCCTTGGTCTCGGCGACCGCCTCCTCGACGTTGCCGAGCACGGTCTTGGCGTCGTTGAGCGGGGGCTCCTGGGCGAGCAGGCCGACGGTGTAGCCGGGCATCAGCCGGGCCTCGCCGTTGCTCGGGCGGTCCAGGCCTGCCATGATCTTGAGGAGGCTGGACTTACCGGCGCCGTTGGGGCCGACCACACCGATCTTGGCCCCCGGGAGGAAGCTCAGCGTCACGTTGTCGAGCACGACCTTGTCGCCGTGCGCCTTGCGCGCCTTTTCCAGGACGTAGATGTACTGGGCCACGGTGCGGGCTACCTCCGTAGGTTGCGACTGGGGTCGGCGGGCGCGGGCGCGGGCTGCGGTTTCCGCCCGCCACCGCCGGCCGGCGGCCGGCCGCACGCACGCCGTCGTCAATCCTGACAGGTTCGCGGCGCCGCCCCCACATCACCCCGCCTCCGACGCTCCGCCCGCGCCCTGCCACCCCTGCTTCCGAGCAGGGGTATCGACAAGATCACGCAAGGGGTTGGACCATCGTGGGAAGGGTAGGTGACTCCGGCACGGGGCCCCAGAAGCCGCAGCTACGCTCAGTACGCTCATTCGCGGTTGACCCGTCAGCACCCGGAGGTGGCCGAACGTGACCGTCCGCAGCTCCTTTGTCGTAGTGGCGAACCGGCTACCCGTCGACGAGGTGAGCACCCCCGAGGGACGGCAGTGGCGTCGCAGCCCCGGAGGGCTGGTGACCGCACTGCACCCCGTCCTCGCCGAGCACCAGGGCACCTGGGTCGGCTGGGCCGGCGGCACCGGCGCCGCCCCCGAGCCCTTCGACCTGGAGGGCATCCGGCTGCACCCGGTGCCGTTGAGCGCGGAGGAGCTGGAGCGCTACTACGAGGGCCAGTCCAACGCGACGATCTGGCCGCTCTACCACGACGCGGTGGAGACGCCGGCCTACAAGCGCCGCTGGCGCGAGGCGTACCGCCTGGTCAACGCCCGCTTCGCGGAGGCGGCGGCGGAGGTCGCGGCCGAGGGGGCCACGGTCTGGGTGCAGGACTACCAGCTCCAGCTCGTCCCGGCGATGCTCCGCGAGCTGCGGCCCGACCTGCGGATCGGCTTCTTCCTGCACATCCCGTTCCCGCCGATCGAGCTGTTCATGCAGATGCCGTTCCGCACCGAGATCCTGCGCGGCCTGCTCGGCGCCGACCTGGTCGGGTTCCAGCAGCGCCTCGCCGCGCAGAACTTCGTCCGCCTGGCCCGGCACCTGCTCGGGCTGCGCTACGAGGGGCAGATGATCCAGGTCGACGGCCGCCAGGTGAAGGCCGGCGCGTTCCCGATCTCCATCGACACGAAGGAGATGGAGCGGCTGGCCGCCGACCCGGGCATCCAGGCCCGGGCGAAGGAGATCCGCGAGGAGCTGGGCAACCCGAAGACGATCATCCTGGGCGTCGACCGGCTGGACTACACCAAGGGCATCGAGTTGCGGCTGAAGGCCTTCCGCGAGCTGCTGGCTGACGGAAAGTTGACAGTTCCCGACGCGGTCATGGTGCAGGTCGCCACGCCCAGCCGCGAGCGCGTGGAGCACTACCAGGCACTACGCGTGAAGGTGGAGCGCGAGGTCGGCCGGATCAACGGCGAGTTCGGCAGGGTCGGCGTGCCGGCGGTGCATTATCTGCATCAGTCGTACAGTCGCACTGAGCTCGCCGCGATGTACGCCGCCGCCGACGTGATGATGGTGACCCCGCTGCGAGACGGAATGAACCTGGTAGCCAAGGAGTACGTCGCATCGCGCGCCGACCAGGGCGGTGCACTCGTGCTCAGCGAGTTCGCCGGCGCCGCCACCGAGCTGCGTCAGGCGTTCCTGTGTAACCCGCACGACCCTGACGCGGTCAAGGATGCCCTGCTGAGGGCCGTGCACGTCGAGAAGCCGGAGGCACGCCGCAGAATGCGGACAATGCAACGCCATCTACGCACCCACGATGTGGGGCACTGGGCGAAGTCCTTCCTCACCGAGCTCGGTGTGCCTCAAGCGGAGGTCGCGTGAACGCCGCCAGCGAGATCATCACCCCGGCGGCCGGCACGATGGACCCGGAACTGCGCGCCGCCATCGGCCGCATCGCCCGGGTGCCCCAGCTTCTGATCGCCTGCGACTACGACGGCACCCTGGCGCCGATCGTGGAGGACCCGAGCAAGGCCGTGCCGCTGCCGGAGTCGGTGGCGGCCGTCCGGGCGCTGGCCGCCCTGCCCCAGACCACCGTGGCGGTGGTCTCCGGGCGGGCCCTGCGCGACCTGGCCGCCCTCTCCCGGCTGCCCAGCGAGGTCCACCTGGTCGGCAGCCACGGCTCCGAGTTCGACATCGGCTTCGTCGAGCGGCTCTCGCCCGAGCTGATCGCGGTCCGGACGCGGCTGCGCGACGCCCTGCGCGAGATCGCCGCGGCCCATCCGGGCATCCGGCTGGAGCGCAAGCCGGCCAGCGTCGCGGTGCACACCCGCGGGGTGGCCCCCGAGGTCGCGGCGGCCGCCATCGAGGCGGTCCGCAGCGGCCCCGCGACCTGGGACGACGTCACGGTCACCCAGGGCAAGGAGGTCATCGAGCTGTCGGTGGTCGCCACCCACAAGGGCACGGCCGTCGACCAGCTGCGCACCCAGCTCTCCGCCAGCGCGGTGCTCTTCATCGGCGACGACGTCACCGACGAGAACGCCTTCGGCAACCTGCATGGGCCGGACGTCGGCATCAAGATCGGCCCCGGTGACACCAGGGCCGGCTACCGGGTCGCCGAGCCGATCGAGGCCGCCCGCGCCCTCGGCCTGCTGCTGGAAACCCGCCGGCACTGGCTCTTCGGCGAGCGGGCGGTGCCCATCGAGCGGCACTCGATGCTGGCCAACGGGCGGACGGTGGCCCTGCTCACCCCCGAGGCGAAGGTCACCTGGCTCTGCCACCCCAAGCCGGACTCGGCGGCGATCTTCGCCGACCTGGTCGGCGGCAGCCCGGCCGGGCACTTCAGCGTCGCGCCGGAGCGCGGGGGCATCCCGCTCGGCCAGCGCTACCGCTCGGGCACGATGACCGTCGAGACCCGGTGGTCGGGGCTGACCGTCACCGACTGGCTGGACAAGCCGGCCAAGGAGACCACGCCCGACGGCCCGGCCGTCGTGACCGGCGACTCGACCCTGGTCCGGGTGCTGACCGGCTCGGGCCGGGCCCGGCTGGAGTTCGCGCCCCGGCCGGAGTTCGGCCAGGTCGCGGTGCAGTTGCAGCCGATCGGCGACGGCCTGCTGGTGCTCGGCTCCAACGAGCCGGTCGCGCTCTACTCCCCCGGGGTCGAGTGGCAGGTCTCCAACGACGGCGGCTACGAGACGGCCAAGGCGGTCGTCGACCTCTCCGCCGCCGGTGGGCAGGTCGTGCTGGAGCTGCGCTTCGGCACGCACAGCCTGGAGCACCACCGGCTGCCGGTCCACGAGCGGCAGGCCCTGGCCGAGCAGCCGTGGAAGGACTGGGTCGCCACCCTGCGGCTGCCGAGCACCGCCCGGGACCTGGTGGCCCGCAGCGCGCTGACCCTGCGCGGGCTCTGCCACGAGGCCACCGGCTCGATCCTGGCCGCCGCGACCACCTCGCTGCCGGAGGAGCTGGGCGGCGTCCGCAACTGGGACTACCGCTACTGCTGGCTGCGGGACGCGGCGATGACCGCGCGCTCCCTGGTCGACCTGGGCTCGATCGAGGAGGCCGAGGCGCTGCTGCGCTGGGTCGACGGGTGCATCGAGCGCACCGGCGGGCACCCGGAGCGGTTGCACCCGCTCTACACGGTGGACGGCTACGAGCTGGGCGCCGAGGCGGTCATCGACACCCTGCCCGGTTACGCCGGCTCCCGGCCGGTCCGGGTCGGCAACCTCGCCAACCACCAGCTCCAGCTCGACGTCTTCGGCCCGATCGCGGACCTGATCGCGGCCGTGGCCGACGCCCGTGGCTCCGTCCGCGAGGACGAGTGGCGGGTGCTCGACAACATGGTCGAGGCGGTCCGCCGCCGCTGGCACGAGCCCGACCACGGCATCTGGGAGGCCCGCCTCCCCCCGCGGCACCACATCTTCTCCAAGGTGATGTGCTGGATGACCGTCGACCGGGCGCTGCACGTGATGCGCCAGCACGGCGGCCAGGACCGGCCGGAGTGGGTGGAGCTGCGCGACCGCATCGGCGCCAACGTGCTGGAGTACGGCTGGCACGAGACCGTCGAGGCCTACAGCGTGGCGTACGGGGACGAGGACATGGACGCCTCGTCGCTGTGGATCGGGCTGTCCGGCCTGCTCCCCGGCGACGACCCGCGCTTCCTCTCCACCGTCCTGCGGATCGAGGCGGACCTGCGCAGCGGGCCGGTCGTCTACCGCTACCACTGGGACGACGGCCTGCCCGGGCGCGAGGGCGGCTTCCACATCTGCACGGCGTGGCTCATCGAGGCGTACCTGCGCACCGGGCGGCGCACCGACGCCGAGGAGCTGTTCTCGCAGATGGTGGACACCGCCGGCCCGACGGGCCTGCTGCCCGAGCAGTACGACCCGCTGGCCGAGCGCGGGCTGGGCAACCACCCGCAGGCCTACAGCCACCTCGGCCTGATCCGCTGCGCCCTGCTGCTGGACAACATGCTCAAGCAGTGACCTGACCAGCGACGACGGCGGCCGGAGAAATCCCTCTCCGGCCGCCGTCGTACTGTGCGGAAACGATCGTGGCGGGGCCGGAGGTCACCCGGTCGACGCGGACAGAGCCTCGACCACGTCCCCCAGCACCACCACCGCGGGCGGGCGCAGCCCCGCGGCGACCACGTCGGCGGCCACCGCGCCGAGCGTGGAGCGGAGCACCCGCTGCGCCCCGGTCGTCGCCTCCTGCACCACGGCGGCCGGCGTCTGCGCCGGCCGGCCGTGCGCGACCAGCGTCGCGGTGATCGCCGCGAGGTTCTTCAGCCCCATCAGGACGACCAGCGTGCCGCGCAGCCCGGCCAGCGCGTCCCAGCGGACCAGGGAGGCCGGCGAGTCGGGGGCGACGTGCCCGGAGACCACGGTGAACTCGTGGGCCACCCCCCGGTGGGTGACCGGGATGCCCGCCACGGCCGGGGCCGCGATCGAGCTGGTCACGCCGGGCACCACGGTCACCGGCACGCCGGCCGCCGCGCACGCCAGCAGCTCCTCGCCGCCGCGGCCGAAGACGTACGGGTCGCCGCCCTTGAGCCGGACCACGACCTTCCCGGCCAGGGCCCGGTCCACCAGGATCCGGTTGATCTCCTCCTGCGCGCGGGACGGCCCGTACGGGATCTTGGAGGCGTCCACGAGCTCGACGTCGGCGCGCAGCTCGTCGAGGAGCAGCCCCGGGACGAGCCGGTCGGCGACCACCACGTCCGCCTCGGTGAGCAGCCGCCAGCCCCGGACGGTGATCAGCTCCGGGTCCCCGGGGCCGGCACCGACCAGCGCGACCCGCCCGGCCCGGGCGCGGGGAGGGGTCCCCTCCTGCGCCGCGGGCGTCGACAGGGGGCCCGTCCGCACGTCCAGGAGGCCGCGGACGGCGTCGCGGACGGCCATCGCCCGGCGCGGGTCGCCCCCGCCGAGCACCGCCACGGTCACCGGCCCGTGCCGGGTCACCGCCGGGGTCCAGGCGGTGGCGGCGGCGCGGTCGTCGGCGCGTACGCAGAAGATGCGGCGCTCGGCGGCGGCGGCGCTGACCGACGCGGCGGCGAGCGGGTCGTCGACCGCGACCTGGACCAGCCACGCGCCGTCCAGGTCGTCGGGGGCGAACCGGCGCGGCGCCCAGTGCAGCCGTCCGGCGTCGGCGTGCGCGCGCAGCGCCGGGGTCAGCTCCGGCGCGACGAGGAAGACGTGCGCGCCGGCGTCGAGCAGGGCGGGCACCCGCCGGGTGGCCACCGCTCCCCCGCCGACCACGACCACCCGCCGGCCGGCGAGCCGCAGGCCGAGCGGGTACGGGTTGCCGCTCACGTCGTCGCCTCGCCGCGGGGCCCGATGCTCCGCCCGCTCACTTCTCGGCCACCCCCGCCGAGTCGAAGGTGGCGACCTCGTGCAGCACCCGGACCGCGCCGGTGACCACCGGCAGCGCGAGCAGCGCGCCGGTGCCCTCGCCCAGGCGCAGCCCGAGGTCGATCAGCGGCTCCAGGCCCAGCCGGCGCAGCGCGACCGTGGCCCCCGGCTCGGCGGAGCGGTGCCCGGCCACCATGGCGGCCACGGCGTGCGGGGCGAGGGCCGCCGCGGCGAGCGCCGCGGCCACCGCGATCACCCCGTCCAGCAACACCGGCGTCCGGCGGGCGGCGGCGCCCAGGATCAGCCCGGCCAGCGCGGCGTGCTCCAGTCCGCCGACGGCGGCCAGCACGCCCAGCGGGTCGGCCGGGTCGGGGGCGTGCCGGCGCAGCGCGGCCCGCACGACGTCGACCTTGCGGGCGTACGTCGGGTCGTCGACCCCGGTGCCCCGGCCGGTCGTCTCCGCCGGGTCGATGCCGGCGAACGCGGCGATCAGGGCGGCGGCCGGCGTGGTGTTGCCGATGCCCATGTCCCCGGTGAGCAGGATGCCCGCGCCGGCGTCGATCAGCTCGTCGGCCACCCGGATGCCGGTCTCGACGGCCGCGCGGGCCTCGTCGCGGGTCAGCGCGGCGGTCACCGCCAGGTCCCGGGTGCCGGGGCGGACGTTCGCCGCGACCAGCCGGGGCGCGCCGCGGGTCGGCGGGGCGCCGGCGCCCTCCTCGCCCGGCGCGGCGACCGGGAGCGGGGTGGCCACGCCGACGTCGACCACGGTGACCGAGGCGCCGGCCTGCCGGGCGAACGCGTTGACCACCGCGCCGCCGGCCAGGAAGTTGCCGATCATCTGCGCGGTGACCTCCTGCGGCCAGGGCGTCACCCCCTGGGCGTGCACGCCGTGGTCACCGGCGAAGATGGCGACGGCGGCCGGCTCGGGCAGCGGCGGCGGGCAGTGCCCGGCCAGGCCGGCGAGGCGTACGGAGAGCTCCTCCAGGGCGCCGAGCGAGCCGGCGGGCTTGGTGAGCCGCCCCTGCAACTCCCGGGCGGCGGCCATCGCCGGCTCGTCCGGCGGCCGGATCGCCGCGATCGTGGTCTCCAGCATCATGCCTCCAGGATCTCCGCCAGTACCTCGGTGAACGCGTCGGTGGTGGCCGGGTCGCGTACGGCGATCCGCAGCCAGTCCGGGCCGAGGCCGGGAAACGTGTCGCCCCGGCGCACCGCCCAGCCGCGCCGCCGCAGGGCGAGCCGCACGTCGGCGGCACCGGGGACGTGCACCAGCACGAACGCGCTGGCGGGGCGGCCGGCGACGCGTACGCCGGGCAGGGCCGACAGGCGGGCGACCAGGTGGTCGCGGTCGGCCGCGAGCCGGGCGGCGATGGCGCGCTCGGCCTCGACCGCGACGGGCGTGGCGCAGGCCGACGCGGCGGCCAGGGCCGGGGTGGAGACGGCCCAGAGCGGCTGGGCGGCGGCCAGCCGCTCCAGCAGCGGGGCCTCGCCGAGCAGGTAGCCGATCCGCAGGCCCGCCAGGCCCCAGGTCTTGGTGAGGCTGCGGACCACCAGCAGGCCCGGCAGGTCCCGCCGGGCGGCCAGCGACTCCGGCTCGCCGGCCACGCCGGGGGCTGCGGTGGTGTCGGCGAACGCCTCGTCGACCACCAGCACCCGACCGGGCCGGGCGAGGGTGGCCAGGTCGCCGGCGGGGTGCAGCACCGAGGTCGGGTTGGTCGGGTTGCCGATCATCACGAGGTCGGCGTCGGCGGGCACCCTGGTTGGGTCGAGCCGGAAGTCGTCGTCCGCGTCGAGCAGCACCCGCTCCACCTGGTGCCCGGCGGCGCGCAACGCCGCCTCGGGCTCGGTGAACTGCGGGTGCACCACCACCGGCCGGCGCACGCCGCGCAGCGCCCGGGCGAGCAGCACGAAGCCCTCGGCCGCGCCGGCGGTCAGCAGCACCTCGGCCGGCGGGCGGGCGTGCCGGGCCGCGACGGCGGCCCGCGCCGGCCCCGGGTCGGGGTACGCGGCGAGGTCGCCGAGCGCGGCGGTGATCGGGTCGGCCAGCCAGTCGGGCATGGCGTCGCGCCGCACGTTGACGGCGAGGTCGACCAGCCCCGGCCCCACCTCGACGTCGCCGTGGTGGGTGAGGTCGGGTTCGTATCCGGCGGGCCCCGGTTCGGGGCGGGTCTCGGTCGGCTGACCACGCATGTCCGCGATCCTGCCGGGAAGGTGGCGCGCGGGACAGCGCATCCCGGCGTGGGCCGCGTCACCACACGGGCGTTCATGAATATTTCTCAAGTGCGAATCGGAAATGTCATAACTTGAGCTGGTGAGCAATCGACCCCTTGCTGCCGCTGGTCGTCTCGTTCCCCTCCTCCGCGCCGGGCTGATCGCCGGCATCGTCGTCGCCGCTGTGGCGTACCCGGTGGCCGCCGCCACCGGCCTCGGCGCCAAGGTCACGGCGCACGCCATGGAACACAAGACCAAGATCCTCACCACCGCGCTGCCGGCCGAGACGTCGTACGTCTACGCGCCGGACGGCAGGACGGTGCTGACGATGTTCTACGAGGAGTACCGGCAGTACACGAAGCTGGCCGAGATCTCGCCCCACATGCAGCAGGCGATCGTCGCCGCCGAGGACAACCGCTTCTACCAGCACCGGGGCGTCGACCCGAAGGGCGTCGCCCGCGCCTTCGTGGCGAACGCCCGCTCCAGCGGCGTCTCCCAGGGCGCCTCCACCCTCACCATGCAGTACGTGCGGATGGCGCTGCGCGACAGCGCGAAGACGCCGAAGGAGGTGCAGGAGGCCACCCAGCAGACCAGCCTGCGCAAGGTCCGCGAGATGCGGATGGCGATGGACCTGGAGAAGGAGCTGAGCAAGGAGCAGATCCTGGAGCGCTACCTCAACTCGGCGTACTTCGGGCACCGCGCGTACGGCATCTACGCGGCCAGCGAGATCTTCTTCTCCAAGGCCCCCAAGGACCTCAGCCCCGTCGAGGCGGCAACCCTCGCCGGCCTGGTCAAGTCCCCGTCCGAGTACGACCCGGCCAGCTCCGACCAGAAGGACGCCACCGGCCGGCGCAACTACGTGCTCGACCGGATGGCCCAGCTCGGCTACCTCTCGCCGGACGCCGCCGCGCAGGCGAAGACCGAGCCGATCCGGCTGAAGCTGACCTACCCGCCGAACGACTGTGCCGCCGTGCCCGAGAAGTGGAACAGCTGGGGCTTCGCCTGCGACTACCTGAAGAACTGGTGGAGCGCGCAGCCCGCGTTCGGCGAGAACCGGCTGGAGCGGATGGACAAGCTGCGCCGGGGCGGCTACCGGATCGTGCTCAGCATGGACCCGAAGATCCAGGAGGCGGCCGAGAAGAACGTCGGCGCCAAGGAGAACACCGGCAGCCCGTTCGCCAACGGCATCGTGGTCTCCGAGCCCGGCACCGGGCGGGTCAAGGCGATGGCGGTGAACCGGACGTACTCGCTGGACCTGAGCCAGAACGGACAGAGCTCCAACCCCGAGGCCGGGCCGAAGGTCAAGGCGAACTACCCGAACACCGTGGCGCCCCTGCTGGGCGGCGGCGACCTGCCGGGCTACCAGGCCGGCTCGACGTTCAAGATGTTCCCGATGCTGGCCGCGCTGAACGCGGGCATGCCGCTGTCCACCTCGTTCAACGCCCCGCACCGGTACCGCTCCGAGGTCTACGACGGCTGGGCGCCGTCCAACGCCAGCGGCGCGATGAGCGGCAACCAGACCATGTGGTCCGGCTTCGGCAAGTCGGTCAACACGTACTTCGTCTGGCTGGAGGAGCAGGTCGGCGCGGACAAGGCGGTCCACCTCGCCGAGCAGCTCGGGCTGCGCTGGCGCACGGACGTCGACAAGGAACAGGCGTCCCCGGCCAAGGTCAAGAAGTGGGGCGCGTTCACCCTCGGCGTCTCCGACGCCACGCCGCTGGAGATGGCCAACGCGTACGCCGCGATCGCCGCGGACGGCCGCTACTGCGAGGCGATCCCGGTGCAGGCGATCTACAACCGCGACGGCACGCCGACCACCTGGAAGACGGCCTCCGGGATCGAACGCGAGGTCGCCAAGCCCCGCTGCCGGCAGGTGGTGAACGCCGACGCCGCCCGCGCCGCCACCGACGCCGCCCGCTGCCCGACCGGCGACACCCCGGCGCGCGGGAGCTGCGGCGGCTGGTCGACCGCGGACAGCGTGCGGGGCACCGTGGGCCGCCCGGTGGCGGGCAAGACGGGCACCACCGACAGCACCCGGTCGGCCTGGTTCGTCGGCTACACCCCGGAGCTGGCGGCGGCGAGCTTCATCTCCGACCCGGACAACCCGTTCAACGCGGTCGGCGACGGCCAGTCGCAGATCCCGATCAAGGCGGTGGCGCAGACCCTCCGCGACGGCCTCAAGGGCCAGCCCACCCGCCAGTTCACCCCGCCCTCGGACCGCATGGTCGGCTGACCGGCTGCGCGCACGGGCCGGGCGGGTCGGCGCGGGCCGGGCGGCTCAGCGCAGGTCGGCGGAGACGAGGGACCAGACCTCCAGGTCGACCCGGCCGCCGCGGACGAAGCCGGCGTTGCGGAGCAGGCCCTCGTAGCTGAACCCGGCCTTCTCCGCGACCCGGCGGGAGGCCAGGTTGCCGGGGGCGACCCGCAGCTCGACGCGCTGGAAGCCGTGTTCGAGGATCAGCGCGATGGCGAGCGCGTCGACCGCCTCGGCCGCCAGGCCGAAGCCCCGCGCGTGCGCCGCCATCGCGTAGGAGACCTCGGTGCACCGGGCGCCCCAGTCGGTGCGCCGGGTCCACAGGCAGCCCACCACCCGGTCGTCCTCCCGGCGTACCACCGCGTAGTGGTCGCCGTCGCCGCTGTCGCGCCGCTGCCGCGCCAGGTCGGTGCACCAGGCCAGCCCGTCGATCCGGCCGGAGGTGTCGGCCAGCGGCAGCCACCGCTGGGTCTGCCGGTCGGCGAAGACCTCGTCGGCCGCCGCCGCGTCGGCCCCGGTCAGCGCGCGTACCTCGGTGCGGGGCGTGGAGACCGTCAGCGCCGGGAAGCGGCGGACCGCCACCTGGCCGATCACGCGGGCACCCCGTGGGGCCGGGCGGTCGCGGGGTCGGCCGCCGCCCGCGCCGCCGCGTCGACCAGCCGGGCCGCCAGCTGCGGATACGCCGCCCAGTGCAGGGTGAGCTGCGAGGCGTGCACGCCCCGCCAGACGAAGCCCTCGGGCGCCCCGCCGTCCCAACTCCACGCCGGCCGCGCCCCGGCGCGCGGGGTGAGGACGCTGCCGTGCTCCTTGTGCCCCGCCACCACCGTGCCCGCCGGCCCCACGAGGCTGTCGGTCAGCGCGGTCGCCTCCCGGTAGCCCACCACCAGGCCGTCGCGGCGGGTCCCCACCGCGTCGAGCACGCCGCACATGGGCAGCCCGTCCAGTTCCCGGGCCAGCCAGAGCAGCCCGGCCCCCTCGGCGACGACGGGCCGCCCGGTGCGGGCCAGCTCGGCGACCGCGATGCAGAGCCGGCGGTTGGCGGAGAGCTGCCCGGCGTACGACTCGGGCAGCCCGCCGCCGACGACCAGCGCGCCGGTGCCGGCGGGCAGCGCCTCGTCGTGCAGCGGGTCGACCGTCACCACCTCGGCGCCGGCCGCCCGGAGCAGCTCGGCGGTCTCGGCGTGGCTGTAGCTGCCGCCCGGCGCCCCGGCGACCGCGACGACCGGGCGCGACCCGGCGGTCTCCCGCCCCGCCTCCGGCGTCCAGGGCGGCGCGGGCAGCGGCGGGGCGGAGCGGGCCAGGCCCAGCAGCCGGTCCAGCTCGACGGCGGCGGCGACCGCCTCGCCGAGCCGGCGGACCGCGCGGATGGCCTCCTCGGTGCGGGCGAGCGCGGGCACCGCCCCGTACCGGCGGGCGGGCAGCACGGACGGCAGGTCCTGGCGGCGCAGCGCGCCGTAGACCGGCACCCCGATGTCGTCGAGCGCCTCGCGCAGCAGCTCCTCGTGCCGGGCGGACGCCACCCGGTTGAGGATCACCCCGCCGAGCCAGAGCTGCTCGTCGTACGACCGGAAGCCGTGCACCAGGGCGGCCACCGACTGCCCCGTCGCGGCGACGTCGACCACCAGCACGACCGGGCTGCGCAGCGCGGTGGCCACGGCGGCCGTCGACTCGCTCTCCGGGCGGCCGGCGAGGCTGTCGTACAGCCCCATGCTGCCCTGCACCACCGCGAGCCCGGCGCCGGCCGCGCCGTGGCCGACGAGCGGGGCGACCCGGTCGGCGCCGACCAGCCGGGGATCGAGGGTCCGACCGGGGCGGCCGGCGGCCAGCCCCAGGTACGCGGCGTCGACGTGGTCGGGGCCGACCTTGAATCCGGCGACGTCCAGGCCCCGGTCGGCGAACGCGGCGAGCAGCCCGATCGCCAGCGCGTTCTTGCCGTGGCCGGAGGACGGCGCGCTGAGCACCAGGCGCGGCACGACGGTCATCATCGACTCCCTGCGGGGCGGCGGGGGACCTGCGGCGGACCGACCGCGCGGTCCGTCCGCGTGACGATAGCCCAACCGACCGGCGGGTGACCGCCGCCGAACGGCCCCTGTCGGCGGTGTCGGCGCTGGGGCCGGTGCGGGCCCGGCGACGGTGTCGGAGTGCCGCCGAGCCGGTCCGGCGACGGTGTGGGCGCGCGGCCGGGCGGGCCCGGCGGCGGCCCGCCCGGGTTCGGAAGGGGGCTGTCGGAGCGAGTGCCTCCGGTCACAGGGGTAGCCTCGTGGGCGTGTACCGGTTCCTGCTGACGCCGCGCTGGCTGGGCATTCTCGCGCTGACCCTGGTCGCCGCGGCGGTGATGGTGCTGCTCGGCAACTGGCAGCTGGACCGCTACCACGGCCGCACGGAGATCAACGAACGGATCGACGCCGGCCTGCGGATGGACCCGGTGCCGCTGCGTGACGTGCTGCCCGCCCCGACCGGCGGCAGCGGCACGGCCGGCCCCGCCCCCGCCGCGGAGCGGGCCTGGACCAAGGTCACCGTGACCGGCCGCTACGACCCCGCGAACGTGGTCCTGGTCCGGGGGCGCTCGGTGGACCGCACGGTCGGCTTCGAGGTGGTCACCCCGCTCGTGCTGAGCGACGGCACGGCCGTGCTGGTGGACCGGGGCTGGATCCCGCCGGCCCGGGGCGGCGACGCGACCGTACAGCCGGACGTGCCGGCCCTCCCGACCGGCGAGGTCACCGTGACGGGGCGGGTGCACCTGAGCGAGAGCGGCTCGGTCGCCGTGACCCGGCGTGACGGCAAGCTGGAGACCCGGCGGATCGGCGTGCCCCGGCTGGCCCGGGAGCTGCCCTACCCGGTGCACGGGGCGTACCTGCTGCTGGACGAGCAGGCCCCGGTCGAGGACCCGGCCTTCAAGGACGTGCCGGTCGGATACACCAACAACTGGCAGAACTTCGGCTACGTCGTGCAGTGGTGGATCTTCGCCGTCATGACCCTGTTCGGCTACGGCTGGGTGGCCCGCCGGGAGGCCCGCCGGCTGGCGGGCGTGGGGCCGCGGGGGCCCGTCGACCGGGCCGCCGAGCCCGCGGCGCAGGGCGCAGCCTGACCGTCCCCGCCGGCCGGGCCCGCCCGCCCGCTCAGCCGGTGACGCGACCGGCGTGGATGGCGCGTACGGCGTCGATGGTGTCGGCCTCCGCCGCCGTCTTGTCCTCGCGGTAGCGCACCACCCGGGCGAAGCGCAGCGCCATCCCGCCCGGGTAGCGAGAGCTGGTCTGCACCCCGTCGAAGGCGATCTCGACCACCTGCTCGGGGCGGACCCGCACCACCCAGTCGCCGCGCTCGACGGCGAGGCCGAGGAAGCGCTCGGTCTGCCAGCGCAGCAGCTCGTCGGTGAGGCCCTTGAACGTCTTGCCGAGCATGACGAAGTCGCCGGTGCGCGGGTCGCGGGCCCCGAGGTGCAGGTTGGACAGCCAGCCCTGACGCCGGCCGCTGCCCCACTCCACCGCCAGCACCACCAGGTCGAGGGTGTGCCGGGGCTTCACCTTCACCCAGGCGGCGCCCCGCCGGCCGGCGTCGTAGGGGGCGTCGGGCGCCTTCACCACGACCCCCTCCTGGCCGGCGTCGATGGCGGCGGCGAACGCCTCGCCGGCCCGCTCGGGGCCGTCCACCTCCATCCGGCCGACCAGCAGCGATGCGTCGACCGCGGCGTCGAGCGCGGCCCAGCGCTCCCGGCCGGGCCGGTCGACCAGGTCGTCGCCGTCGAGGTGGAGCAGGTCGAAGAAGTACGGCGTCAGCACCGTCTCGCCGGTGCTCGCGGCGGCGGCGAGCACGGCCGGCGCGACCGGGGCGCGGCCGGCGCTGCTGGGCGTGGTGCGCCGCGCCGCCCGGCTCGACGTCTGCTGGAAGGGCAGCGGCCGGCCCGTCTCGTCGAGCCCGATCGCCTCCCCGTCGAGCACCAGCTCGCGGGCGGGCAGCGCCCGCACGGCGGCGACCACCTCCGGCACCCGGGCGGTGATGTCGTCCAGGCTGCGGGTGAACACGGCGATGTCGTCGCCGGAGCGGTGCACCTGGATCCGGATGCCGTCGAGCTTCACGTCGACCACGGCGGGAACGCCCGTGGCCGCGAGCGCCTCGTCGACCGAGGGCGCGCTCTGGGCCAGCATCGGCGCGAGCGGGCGGCCGACCTGGAGGCCGAAGGCGGCCAGCGCCGGCGCGCCCCCGTCGAGCGCGGCGACCGCGACCGCGCGCAGGTCGCCGGCGAGCAGCAGCGCCCGGCGTACGGCGGCGACCGGCACGTCGGCGGCCCGGGCCACCGCGTCGGCGAGCAGCCCCGCCTGCGCGCCCTGGCGCAGCTCGCCGCTGAACAGGCCGGTCAGCAGCCGCTGCTCCTCGGCGGTCGCGGCGGCGTAGAGCGCGCCCAGCAGCGCCCGGCGGCGGGCCTGGGAACCCGGCCCGTGCACGGCCGCGATCTCGTCGATGGCCGCGTCGACGGCCGCCACGGTGAGGGTCGGCTCGGCGGCCGGCGGCGGCAGGTCACGCAGGCTCGCCCAGCCCACCCCGGTCTGCCGCTGGCGCAACTCGCCGGCCAGCCAGCCGGCGCCCGCCGGGACCTCGGGCGGGTCGAGCGCCCGCAACGCGGCGGCGAGCAGCTCCACCTTGGCCCGTCGGGCCCGGGTGGCGCCGACGGCGGCGGAGGTGGCTGCCAGGTCGAGGAACCGCACGGGCTCCATCCTGCCAGCCACCCCCGACACGACCCGGGCATTGCCGCGCCCGACCGCCGGCGGACACCCGCCCCTCAGGGACGGGTGCCGCCCTCGCGGTGGCGCTCCTGACCCGGATGCCGAGCGGGTCAGGCCGAGACGGGTTCCTCGATGCGCAGGCCGCGGGCGCGGATCTCCTCGGCGACCCGGGAGAGCCCTCGGTCGAGCGCGACCAGCGCGGCGGACAGGTCGCCGAGCTGTTCCTTGAGCGTGTCCTCGGACCACGCGGAGACGTCGACGTCCCCCAGTGCGCTGACGGCGGCCTCGAGCCGGCCCATCACCTCGTTCGTACGCATGTTCGAGAGGCTATAACAACCACGCGGCCGACACACCGCAAACGCCCACATCGACCGCGAAGTTACGGTTCCGACACCTAACGCCCGTCGACGCCCGCCTCGGCGACGTTCTTCAGCAGCAGCGCCTCGGCGAGACAGACCCGGGCGAACTCCCCGATGTGCAGGCTCTCGTTCGGGCCGTGCGCCCGGGCGTGCGGGTCCTCCACGCCGGTCACCAGGATCGCCGCGCGCGGGAACATCTCCTGGAAGGTGGCGATGAACGGGATCGAGCCGCCGATGCCGAGGTCCACCGGGTCGGTGCCGTCCCAGGCGGTCCGGAACGCCGAGCGGGCCGCGTCGAACATCGGGCCGGACGCGTCGATGACGCACGGGTCGCCGTCGTGCTCGAAGGTGACGCTCACCCGCGCGCCCCACGGCGCGTGCTTCTCCAGATGGGCGCGCAGGGCCGCGTACGCCCGCTTCGGGTCGTCGCCCGGCGCCAGCCGTACGCTCAGCTTGGCCTTCGCGGCGGGAACCAGGGCGTTCGGCGCCTCGGCGGTGGCCGGGGCGTCGATGCCGAGCACCGCGAGGGCGGGCTTGGTCCAGAGCCGGTCGGTGATCCGCCCGGTGCCGATGAGGCTCACGCCCTCGGTCAGCCCGGCCTCGGCGCGGAACCGGTCCTCGGGGTAGTCGACGCTCGCGCCCTCCCGGGCGACCAGCCCGTCGACGGCCACGTCGCCGGCGTCGGTGTGCAGGGTGGCCAGCAGCCGCACCAGGGCGGTCAGGGCGTCCGGCACCGCGCCGCCGAACATGCCGCTGTGCACGGCGTGGTCGAGGGTGCGCACCTCCACGAAGCAGTTGACGATGCCGCGCAGGGAGGTGGTCAGCGCCGGTACGCCGATGTCCCAGTTGGCGGAGTCGGCGATCACGATGACGTCCGAGGCGATCTCGTCGCGGTGCTCGGCGAGCAGCCGCTCCAGCGAGTCGGAGCCGTACTCCTCCTCGCCCTCGATGAAGAGCACCACGCCGACCGGCAGCGCGTCACCGTACGCGCGCAGCGCCGCCACGTGCGCCATGATGCCGGCCTTGTCGTCGGCGGCGCCCCGGCCGTAGAGCCGGCCGTCCCGCTCCACCGGCTCGAACGGGTCCGACTCCCACAGCGTCAGGTCGCCGACCGGCTGCACGTCGTGGTGGGCGTAGAGCAGCACCGTCGGCGCGCCGGGCGGGGCCGCCTTCTTCCCGATGACCGCCGGCTGGCCACCGGAGCGCACGATCTCGACGTCGAGGCCGCAGCCGCGCAGCAGCTCGGCCACCGCCTCGGCGGAACGCTCCACGTGCGAGTGGTCGAAGCCCTCGAACGCGATGCCGGGGATGCGGACGAGGCGTTCCAGGTCGGCGCGGACACCGGGCAGCTCCCGCTCGACGGCGGCCCGGACCTCGGACTCGGACATGATCGGTGTGGTCATGACCGGCATCGTATGCCGGCCTTACCGACCGCACCGCCCGAGCCCGGCGCGACGGGCGGGTCCGACCCGACCGGCGACCCAGCGGCGGGCTCAGCGGCGGCGCACGCGGCGACCGACCGACCACGTCACGCCGCCCGGGGGCCTCAACGACGGGACATGCGGCAGCGGTCCGCGACGCCGCGCGCCCCGACGGCCTCAGCGGCGGCGCACGTAGTAGCGGTCGGCGTCGTGTGGCAGGCCCGGGGCGCCGTCGACCACCAGGTCCGCCCGTGCCTCCGTGCCGTCGGCGGCGAAGTGCGCCCGCTCGCCGAGATGCCAGCGGCGCAGCTCCGGCAGGATCCCCGGGCCGTCGCGCTCCAGCGCCCGGGCCAGCCGCAGCGGCGCCGGGGCGGTGACGAAGACGGCCAGGGTCAGGTCCGCAGCCGCGGCGGCCCGCGCCGCACTCACCCCCTCGACGAGCAGCACCGGCACGACCGGGACCGGCACCGGGCGCGGCAGGAAGGCCCGGCGCACCCAGCTGTACCGGCGGTACGCCCCCGGCCGACCGGCGCGCAGCGGCCCGAGCACCGACTCCTCCAGCCGGGGCCAGAAGGTGAACTGGTCGTCCCAGCCGTCGAGCAGGTCGTCGGTGTGCACCACCGCCGGCGGGCCGCCGCCGGGCAGGGCGGCGAGGGCGTCCGCGAGCCGCGCCGCGAACACGCTCTTGCCCGCGCCGCTCGGCCCGTCCACCGCCACCAGCCGGGTCCGTCCCAACCGCGCCGGCCCGGCGAGCACCCGCTGGGCCAGCCGGTCGTACGCCTCGACCACCGCCACTGCCACGCGGCCGACGGTAACCAGGCCGGATCCCCGGCCGCCGGGCGGGCCGGATCGGCGGAGGCCCGGGGGTCGGCGGAAAGCCCGGCGTCGACGGCAAGCCCGGCGTCCTCGGCCCGCACGGGCACTCCGATCGGGGGTCGCCCGAACGAGCGGTCGTCGGGCGGGCCGGGGCGTTCGTCGGGCGGTACCCGGGACGGGGCGGGATGATCTGCTGGTGTCCCACAGCGTGATGAGTCCGGGCGTTGACGCCCTCCTGGAACAGGCCCGCGCCGGGGTACGCCGGCTGACCCCGCACCAGACCGTCGAGGCGGTCCGTACCGGGGCGTTGCTGGTCGACACCCGCACCGACGTGCAGCGGCGGGAGCAGGGCGACCTCCCCGGCGCCATCGTGATCGACCGGACGGTGCTGGAGTGGCGACTCGACCCGGCCAGCGCGTGGCGGATCCCCGAGGCCACGGGGTACGACCAGCGGATCGTGGTCGTGTGCCGCCAGGGCTACAGCTCCAGCCTCGCGGTCGCGAGTCTGCGGGCGCTCGGGCTGCACCACGCGACCGACATGATCGGTGGCGTGCAGGCGTGGCGCGAGGCGGGGCTGCCCATGTCCGACCGCCCCGCCGACATCCGCCACTGACCCCCGCCCGGTCCCCGCCCCGGTCCCCAGCCCCGGTCCCCAGCCCCAGTCCCCGGCCCCAGTCCCCGCCCCGGTCCCCGGCCCCAGTCCCCGCCAGGGTCGCGCCCTGCCGAGCCCCGTGCAGATCGCCGCCGCACCGACCCCAGACACGTGCCTCAAAACCGCCGAACATCGGTGACCAAGAGGTTTGCGTCATGATTCGCGGCCCCGCCGGACGCAAACTTCTTGATCAACCTCGCGAGCGCGGCGCGGGGCGGCGCGGGTGCGCGGCGGTGCGGAGCGAGTGCAGGGCGCCGGGGCGCCGCGGGCGCGAAGGTGCCGGCGGTGCGGGGTGCGAGGGCACGAAGGTGCCGGCGGTGCGGGGTGCGAGGGCACAAAGGTGCCGGCGGTGCGGGGTGCGACGGCGGTGCTGGTGCGAGGGTGCAGGTGCGCCAGGGCAGCCGGTGCGGCGGCGCGGGTGGGTGGGTTTCAGGGGCGGGGTGGGGCGCCGGGTGGGATGAAGGGGAGGCCGGCGGGCGGGCCGGACTCGACGAGGCGCCAGAGGGCGTCGGTGTCGAGGTGCTCCTCGACCAGGTCGCCGAGCAGGTCGAGGGAGCGCTCGCGGGCGGCGGCGAAGACCGTGTCGGGGGCCACCGTGAAGCCGGTCCGGCCGGCGAGCCGGGCCACCTCGGTCAGGAACCGGCGGCGGAACCCGTCGGACTCGAAGGCGCCGTGCCAGTGGGTGCCGTGCACGGCACCGTCCACCGCGCCCTCGCCGCTGCCGTCCGCGCAGGTCAGCAGCGGGGTCAGCGCCGGGTCGGCGTGTGAGACGTACCCGTGGTGGATCTCGTAGCCGCGAACCGGGACGTCGCCGCCGGCGGTGCCGGCCGACTGGCGGACGGTCTTGCGCGGGTCGAAGGTGACCTCGATCGGCAGCAGGCCCAGCCCCGACACGCTCCCCTGCCGGCTCTCCACCGGGTCGTGGATCGCCCGGGCCAGCATCTGGAAGCCGCCGCAGATGCCGAGCAGCGGCTTGCCCGCCGCCGCGTGGGCCAGGACGGCGTCGGCCAGGCCGGTCTGCCGCAGCCAGGCCAGGTCGGCCACGGTCGACTTCGAGCCGGGCAGTACGACCAGGTCGGCGGCGGCCAGCTCGGCCGGCTCGACGGTGAGCCGGACCCGTACGCCCGGCTCGGTGGCGAGCGCCTCGACGTCGGTGGCGTTGCTGATCCGGGGCAGCCGGACCACGGCCACGTCCAGCCAGTCGGTGCCGCGCGGGGCGGCCGGTCGACCGAGCACCCGGCCGTAGGCGAGCGAGTCCTCGGCGTCGAGCCAGAGGTCGAGCGCCCAGGGCAGCACCCCGTACGTCGGCCGGCCCGTGACCTGGCGCAGCATGTCCAGCCCCGGCCGGAGGAGCCCGAGGTCGCCCCGGAACTTGTTGATCACGAAGCCGGCGATCAGCGCCTGGTCGGCCGGGTCCAGCAGGGCGACGGTGCCGAACATCGAGGCGAAGACCCCGCCCCGGTCGATGTCGCCGACCACGATCGTGGGCAGGCCGGCGTGCCGGGCCAGGCCCATGTTCACGTAGTCGCCGGCGCGCAGGTTGATCTCCGCCGGGCTGCCGGCGCCCTCACAGATCACGACGTCGTACGCGGCCCGCAACTCGGCCAGCGCCGCGTACGCCGTCTCGGCGAGCCGGGGACGCAGCTCGCGGAAGTTGCCCGCGGTGACCGTGTCGACCGCCTCCCCGAGCAGCACCACCTGGCTGGCCAGGTCGCTGCCTGGCTTGAGCAGCACCGGGTTGAACCGCAGGTCGGGGGCGAGCCCGCAGGCGGCGGCCTGCATCGCCTGCGCCCGCCCGATCTCGCCGCCCCGGCCGTCCGGGCCGACGACGACAGCGGAGTTGTTGGACATGTTCTGCGCCTTGAACGGCGCCACCTTCACGCCCCGGCGGTGCAGCCAGCGGCAGATGCCGGCGGTGAGCACGCTCTTGCCGGCGTCGGAGGTGGTGCCGGCGACCAGCAGGCCGCCGTTCACCGTTGACTCCCCCGCCCCGCTGACGCCACGACGCTCCCGACGACGGGCCGGCCGATGCCGACCCGCCCGAGGACGCCCCGCCCGAGGAGGCGCTGTGGGAGGACGCGCTGTCGGAGGACGCGCTGCCCGACGACACCGCGGTGCACGGCCCGGCGGCCGACGGCGCCCACCAGCCAGCCGAGGGTCAGCGGGTACGCGGCGGCCAGCCCGAGCGCCGCCAGCCCGACCGCGCCCGAGATCCGGGCGGCCCGCTTCAGGTGTCGCGCCTCGGGCCGGGGGCCGTCGCCGAGGAACGGACGTACCTCGGAGCGCCCGAAGTAGACGTTGCGCCCGCCCAGCCGTACGCCGAGGGCACCGGCCATCGCCGCCTCGCACTGCCCGGCGTTGGGGCTGGGGTGGTCGTTGCGGTCCCGGCGCCACACGTGCCACGCCCGCTCCCGGTCGCCGTGCGCGGTCGGCGCGACCGCGACGGTGAGCAGGCCCGTCAGTCGCGCGGGCGCCAGGTTGAGCAGGTCGTCGAGGCGCGCGGCGGGGGTGCCGAACCGGGCGTAGCGCGGCGAGCGGTGGCCCACCATCGCGTCGAGGGTGTTCGCCGCGCGGTACCCGAGCAGGCCGGGCAGCCCCGCGACGGCGCCCCACAGCAGCGGGGCGACGACCGCGTCCGAGGTGTTCTCGGCGACCGACTCCACGGTGGCGCGGGCCAGCTCGGGCTCGTCGAGCGCGGACGGGTCGCGGCCGCAGAGGTGGCCGAGCCGCTGCCGGGCCGCCGGGAGGTCGCCGGCGCGCAGCGCACGCCCCATCACGGTGGCCTCGTGCCGCAGCGTGCGCCCGCCCAGCACCGTCCAGGTGCCGGCGGCGACCAGAGCCGCCCGGGCCACCGGCCGGCGTCGGGTGGCAACCGTGGCGGCCACCCCGAGCAGCACCGGCGCGCCGACCGCCAGCGCGGTGAACGCCGCGCCGGCGAGCCGCTCCGGGCGGTACAGCCGCCGCTCCAGTGCCCCGGCGGCGCGGCCGAAGCCGGCCACGGGGTGGTACCGGCGGGGGTCCCCGAGGAGCGCGTCGAGGGCGTACCCCGCGACCAGTCCCGCCGCAGTCGCCACCGGCGTTGCCTGTCGCACCCGCCACCACCTCCGGCCGGCCAGCCTAGCCGAGCGCCCACCCGTCCCCGACCGAGAACCCGACCACCCGCGCCCCGCCGTCGCCGTCCCCGACTACCCCGAGCCGGGCCCGCCCCGGTCGTCGCGTCCGGCCGGCCAGGCGGGGCGAACGGATCGACGACCACACGAACGGGGCGGACGGAACCGGCACGCAGCCCCACGAGGCCCGTGATCATTTGACGTCGGCCCGGGCGAAACGACGGCGCGCGCCCGGCTGATCCGCAAACGATCACCGCACGACCGAAGCCACGATCGGGCAGTGTCCAGGGGTGAGCGTCGGGGGCCCGTACCGGTGGGCGACCTGACCGCCGCGCCCCGAAACGCCGCCCGCCAACGCACCGCCCACCGGAGCGCCACGGGCGACACGCGGGGTGACACCGGCGCTGCCGGCGCCACCCCGCCCCCGTCCTGTCGCCCGGACGCGGCCACTCACCCGGGCTGCGACACCCCGGCCCCGCCCCCGGCGTGTCACCCGGGCGCGGCTGGTCACGCGGGCTGCGGCACCCTCCCCCGCCCCCGGCGGCCACGGCCGGTCGGGGAGACGCCCGCCCCGACCTCCTCGGACGACGGGCTCGGCTCCCTCGCCGCCACGTCACGCCGGTCACCCCGAGCACCCGCCGCGTCCTGCGACGGACCGGCCTCCGGCGACGGACCGTCGGTCACCGGCGTCGGACCATCGATCTCCGGCTCGCGGCCGTCCCCCGTCCCTCCCCTCTCCCCTGGCCCTCGGCCGTCCTCCAGCTCCGGGCCGTCGGGCTCCTCGCCCTGGGGGTCGTCCGCCGGGTCGTCGAAGGGGTCGAGCGAGCCGTCGACGGCGGCGTCGGCCGGCAGGGCGCGGCCGGCGGGGTACGCGCCGAAGTCGGGCTCGAAGTCGTCGTCGAGCGGGCGGCGGTCCGGCAGGACGGGGGCCTCCCCGTCCGGCACCGGCTCGGTCGCCTCGCCGTGCACCCGGTGCTCGGCCTCGGTGTCCTCGATCGTGCTTGTCGTCATCGTCGGCCGGTTGCGCCGGAACCGGCTGCGGCCCCGGGACAGGTCGTGGCCGACGGCGACCGCCTCCAGCTCGTAGAGCGAGCGGTGGTTGCCCGCGTCGTCCGTCCAGTCGCGGGTGTAGAGCCGGCCGCAGACCACCACCGGGTCGCCGACCATCACCGAGGCGGCCACCCCCTCGGCGAGCTTGCGCCAGCAGTTGACCCGGACACGCAGGCTGTTGCCGTCGACCCAGCGCCCGCTGTCGCGGTCGAGCCGGCGGGCGGTCGAGGCGACCTTGAAGTTGGCCACCAGGGTGTTGCTCTGGGTGGTGCGACGCCACTCCGGCGCGGTCAGCACGTTGCCCACGATCCTGACAGATCGGTAACCGCTACCAGCGGAACTGCACGTCAACGCGCTCCGACTCGGGCTCACGCCACCGGCCAGCCGGCCGAACCACCACCCGCTCCACGACCGCCCGCAGCGCCTTTCCCCGCTCCGCGTGCGTCATCTCCGGCCACAACCCGAGCAGAGCATCCACTGCGCTCGCCGCCTCGGCCGGGTCGGGTGACTCCTCCGCCGGCCCCAGCCGGGCCAGCTCCGCGACCGTCGCCCGCTCTGCATCCCGCAGCTCGGCCATCGCCTGCTGGTACACCTCGCCGGGCAAGGGATCCAACGCGTTGTTCTTCGCCAGCCGCACCATGCCCGCGCGGGCATCCTTCAGTCGCCGCTCCAACGCGCCGCGGTCCGCCCGGCCGGCGGTCAGCTTCGCCAGCCGCGCCTCCCGCGCTTCGTGGTCCGTGCGCAGGCGCGCCGCGTACTCGGCGACCTGGCGGAGCACCTCGGCCTCCACCGCGTCCAGCAGGGGGCGGCCCACACCCTCGCAGCCGCCAGCGACGCCGCCGCGGCCCATGCCGCACACCAGCCGGTCCACGAGCCCGCCATGGCGGTGGCGGTGAGGCTGCCGTTGCAGCTTGTGGCCCGCCGGGCATTCGCACAGCCCGACCAGCGACCACGTCGGCGCCAGATGCCTCGGTGGGGTCCCGGCGTCCACGACGAGGCGCTCCTGCACCCGCCGCCAGGTGTCCTCGTCGACGAGAGGTTCGTGCTGTCCGGGGAATACCTCGTCGCCCGCGACGACCTGGCCGAGATAGACGGGGTTGCGGAACAGCTTCTTGACGTTCGCGGCGATCATCGCGGTGCCGCGCACGGCCGCAAGGTAGCTGGTGATCTCGCCGATCGGGTCGCCGGCGGCGTACCGGCGGAACGCCTCGGTGATCGCGGGCCCGAGGATCGGGTCGGGCACCATCCGCTTGTCGTGGCGGGTGTATCCGAGCGGCCGGCCATGGTGCTGTCCGCGTTCGGCTCGGCGGGCGATCGTGTTGGACCAGCCTCGGCCGATCTCACGCGCCCGGTACTGGGCGACGTTGAGCATGTTGATGAGCATCATCTCGCCGGCTGGCGAGGACGTGTCGATGTGCTCGCACGCGGAGATGATCGTGACGCCGGACTGGGCGAGTTCGCGGAGCACCAGCAGGGATTCCAGCACGTCTCGACCGAACCGGGACACGTCGTAGACGGCGATGGCGTCGAGGTGCCCAGCGCGGGCCATCCGGCGGACCCGTTCGATGCCTTCGCGGGAGAAGTGGGTTCCGCTGCGGTCGATGTCCTCGACGAGGTCGACCTCGACCATCCCCATGGTGGCGCGGCGCATGGCGGCGACCTGCACGTCGGGGCTGTGGAAGTCGTTGCCGCCGCGCCCCATGAGAGCGGACACGCGGACGTAAAGCACAACTCGGCCCGGCCGGTCAGGCGCGGGCTTAGGGCGGCGGGGCATCAGTTGACGGCGCGGTCGTCCTGGTTCGGAGCCGCGCCGCGCTCCTGCTGCTCGGCAACCTGGGCGAGGTAGCGGAGTGTGGCGCGGATAGTCGTCTTCTCGGCCTCGCTGACGTCGGGGTTCGTCAGCCTCCGCATGATGACCTTCAGGTCGGGATCGAGTGGCGCGTCGCGGTTGGGGCGCGCCGCGGGGGTGGCGCTGACTCGCAGGCCGGCGGCGGTGAGGGCCTCGTCGACGTCCAGATCGAACAGCTCGGCGAAGGCTGTGACGACGACGGCGTCCTCGGGTCGGCTCTTGCCCGATTCCCATCGGATGACGGTGCCGCGGTCCACGCCGAGGCGTCGGGCCAGCTCCGATTTCGTCATGCCGACGTGCTCGCGTACGCGGGTCACATACGTGGCCCAGTTGCCACGCTCGGGTGTTGTAGTGGTCGCCACAGGCACACGGTAGAGCAATCCGTGGGGCGTTTCCGCAGGTCGGGACGGATCTGGACGGGTCGTGCGGCGCTCTTGCCGCAGCCTGATATGCCGCCGAGTCCATACCCGGACGGCCTTTTCTCCACGTTGCATGGGTGCAACGGTAGGTGACTTTCCAGGCGCTCTCAAATCACCCGAACGGCCGATGTGTTGCAGGGTTGCAACATCGAGCACTCCGGGCGTACGGTCTGTTGCATGAACGCCGCACCGACACGTAGCGACAACGCCACACCCTCACCGGTTCGGATGCGCACCACCGTCTTCGACCAGCTCGTCGACCAGCGGTGGGGGGACGTCAGCAAGACCGACCTCGCCCGCACGCTCGGCATCGAGAGGACCAACCTCTACAAGATCCGCCAGGGCAAGGTCACGCCGACCCTGGAGACCGCGATGCGGATGGCCGAGGGGCTCGGGACCACCGTCGAAGAACTCTTCGAGGTGACGTCATGACGCAGCCGACGTCCAGCGCCCACGCCTTGCCGTCGGGCCCGAGGAAGCAGATCACCGCGCTCGACCCGGACAGCCCCGCCGGGCAGGCCGCCGCCGAGTCCCTCAGCCAGGCCCTCGCCGAAATCCTGCTCGCCGTGAAGCGCCGCCGACAGGCCGGCACCGCGGCTGACGCCGCCTGAGACCCCGTCCGGGCCGCCCGGCCCGAGACGCGAACGGCGCCCCCGCTACCCGACCAAGAGCCGCAGGGACGCCCGAACGAAGGGATTAGACCATGAACCCCAACCCCAGCGCCGTCGACCACATGGGCCGCTGCCAACTCAACGACAGCTACCACAGCCCGGCCAGCGAACGGCCCACCCCGCCAGCCGCCACGGTCATCCCCACCGGCGAGCTGCTCGCCACCGACAAGACCCAGCGCGAGATCGGCTACCGCTGGACCGTCACCGGCGAGCACGGCCAGGTCTCCTACGACCTGCTCGGCAACCACCTCGCCCTGCTCGACCCGGCCGGCGACGTCATCGACTCGATGGGCAAGCGCTGGGCTGACGAGGTCAAGGGCGTCGCCGAGTGCGACGACGACGCGACCGTGTACGAGCTGCTCGCCGGCCACTACCGCGCAATGGTCGCCGGCGGTGCGCGATGAGCCAGACCACCGACGACCGGCGCCTCCTCGCCGACGTGCACCGCTGGGCCCGCACCAACGGCTGGGAGTGGAAGGAATACCGCTGGGAGAACGCCGACACCAGCATCACCATCCGGTCAAACGGCTTCGAACTCCGGCGCCGGAAGTCCGCGACCGGCCGTTTCGGCCCGACCGCCGGCCACATCGCCAGCAGCATCCGCCAGGCCGTGGACCTGCTCGTCGCCCTCGGCATCCTGCCGGTCTACCTGTCGTCGCAGTACGCGGCCGGCTGGCACGACGGCTACTTCGCCGATGTCGAGGACGAGACCGCCGCCGAGATTAAGGCGAGTTGGGCCACCCCGACCAAGGACACCAACCCGGACCGCCGTTGCCGGACCTGCGGCGCGACCAGCGGACTCGTGATGCTGCCCTACGGCCCGCTCGACCCGCCCGCGTGGGAGTGCACCGGAGGCCACCGATGACCGCCATCGACCTCGGCAACCTCGGCCGCATCTTCGACCGGGCCGGCGCGACCCCCGCCCCCACCAGGCCGGCCACCACGCCCGCCGACCCGCCGCAGTACCCGCACACCCCGCGGCGGCCCCGCCTCGTGCCCGCCGACTGCTACCTGCCGGGCGACCTGTCCACCGACGAGTGCGACGCCACCCGGGCCCGCATCGAGCTGGCCTACGCCCCCGTCATCCACCTCGCCCACCGGAGGGCCGCCGCATGAGCATCGTCCCCGTCACCATCTGCATGCAGGACCGCCCCGACGGCCCGATCACCGAACTGGCCGTCATCGGCGAGACCATCGCCCCCGGCCTGGCCATCACGCCGGGCATCCAGGAGGACGGCAGCCTGCACGGAGGCTGGACCATCACCCACCTGCTCAGCGGCCGGATGGTCTTCACCACCTCCGTCTGCCTCACCTGCCTGCGCATCGCGGCCCGCAAGCTCACCGAGTCGGACATCGACTGGACCCGCACCATGGAGTCCCTCGTCGCCGACCCGGTGGTCCTTCCCCTCGTCCGGGCATTCGCCATCGCCGCGAACGCCTGCGAGGGCGAGACCTGCTCGGTGCTCACCGACCAGTTGGTGGGCTGACAGGTGGCCGTCTTCGCGATCCACCACCGGCCGAAGCCCACCGTCGGGACGCCCGTCAACACCAGCTCCGACTACTGCGGCCTCTGCTGGGCGCGCCCGGGCCGGGAGCACGGCTTCGCCTGCCCAGCGGTCGCACCCCGGCCGGCCCCGTTCTTCCGCGGCCTGCTCCACGCGCTGCCGCTCGCTGTCGCCCTCGACGCCATCCTGCTGGCCCTCCTGATCTGGAGCCTCGCATGACCACCAACGACATCGACGCCATCCGCGCCCGGTCCGTCACCTTCCAGCGCATGCAGCGGGAGGCCCGTCCCGACAGGTTCTCCGGCCGGATGTCGGCCGCCGACGTGCCCGCCCTGTGCGACGAGGTCGAGCAGCTCCGCGCCGCCCAGGCCGTCTACAGCCGCGCCGTCGCCGACGCGCAGCAGGAGCGCGACGAGTTCCGCGAGGAGGCCGTCACCCTCACCACCGAGCTGGCCGACGTGCGCGCTGCCCTCGACCACGCCACCCGCGAACTCGCCGGCACCCGCGCCGACCGCGACAGCGCCGTCAAGGCCAACACCGCCTGGGCCAACCAGGCGCAGGGCAACGAGCGCGCCATCAAGCACGTTCAGGGCCTGCTGGAGTACTTGGAGCAGGGCGACTACCGGCCCCTCGCGGAGGACGAGGTCGCCAACCTGGCGCTCGACTTCAAGGCCATCCTCGCCGACCTCGGCCGGCCGGTCATCGACGACGACGAGCGCCCCGAGACCCGGGCCGTCGAGACCGTCGCGCTGCCGGGGGTGTCGCTGTGACCGCCCCCGCGCCCATGCGCATCACCACCGTCCAGTACCTCCGCGCCGCCGCAGCCACCCGCCTCGGCCTCGACACCCACCCCGGCGCCGACGACAACTGGTCGCCCCTCGCCGCCCTGCGCGACGAGCCCGCCACCAGCCGCCCCGACCTCACCGCCACCGCCCTCATCACGCCCATCCGCCGGCCCGCCGCCGCACTCGCCGCCGTCGCCTACCGGCCCGTCGTCGACGAGCACCTCGGCGTGCTGATCGTCGGCCCGCTGGAGCCCGCCCGCATCGCCGACCACCTCGCCGCAGGAGGTACCCGGTGACCGCCCCCACCGTCGACCTCGACTGGCGGCTCCGCGGCAAGTGCCGCGGCGTCGACCCCGACGAGATGTACCCCGAGCGGGTCGCCGACGAGCCCCGCGCCAAGGCCCGCTGCAACGGCTGCCCCGTCGCCACCGAGTGCTTCATCGAGTCCATCCGCACCCACGACTTCGAGGGCGTCCGCGCCGGCATGACCGGCAAGGAGCGCAAGGAGTGGGCCAAGGCGAACCTCCCCGCCTCCCGCACGTGCCGGGGCTGCCGCAAGCCGTTCAGACCCCGCACCCACAACCAGCAGCGCTGCACCGGCTGCTCCCGCGAGCACAACTACCACAAGCCGGCCGTCGCATGAGCACCACGGTCAAGCACCCGCCCGGCAACGGCACCACCACCAGCCCCTGCCGGCACTGGATCGGCGCCGAGGGCCGCGAGTGCGGCAGCCAGGTCGGCGTCCGCGCCTTCATCCAGGGCCCCCGCTGCCCCATCCACGACCCCAACGTCTTCACGGGAGGCCAGCCGTGACCACCCAGCAGCGATTCACCTGCACCTACTGCGACCTCGGCGAGACGCTCCCCGGCAGCGCGGACAAGCCGTTCGCCGTCGAGGAGGTTGCCCGCGTCGCCGGCTGGCGGCTCGGCGTCGACGGCAAGGGCGAGAAGGTGTCGTACTGCCCGGAGTGCAGCGGTGTCGACCCCGACTACTGGGACTCGCGGACGCTCGCCGTGGCCAACATGGCGGGCATCGGCGCCGGCACCGAGCACCGGTGGGGTGCGGCGTGACGACCACCGAGGTGCTCGTTACCGAGCCCGGCATCCACCCGGACATGCCGGAGAACGTCTACCACGCCGACCCCGTCCCCGGCGGCAGCCTCTCGTCGTCGGGCGCCCGGAAGCTCGTCCCGCCGAAGACCCCCGCCCACTACCGGCACGACGTCGACAACCCGCCGCCGTCCCGCGAGGACTTCGACCTCGGCAAGGCGTTCCACACCCGCGTGCTCGGCGTCGGCGCCGCCATCGTCGTCGTCGACGCCAAGACGTGGCAGACCAAGGCCGCGAAGGAAGCCCGCGCCGAGGCGTACGCCGCCGGCAAGGTGCCGCTGCTCGCCCACCAGGCCGAGCAGGTCGACGCGATGGCCGCCGCCGTCCGCCGCCACCCGCTCGCCGCGGCGCTGCTGTCCAAGGGCCAGCCCGAGCAGTCGCTGTTCTGGACCGACGAGCGCACCGGCATCTGGCGCCGCGCCCGCCTCGACTGGCTGCGCACCGACGCCATCGTCGACCTCAAGAGCTGCGAGTCCGCCGACGAGGAACACGTCGCCAAGGCCATCGCCCGCTACGGCTACCACGCCCAAGCCGACTACTACCTCGACGGCGCCCGGACGCTCGGCCTCGGCGACCTGCCGTTCCTGTTCGTGTTCGTCGAGAAGGCCCCACCGCACCTCGTGCACGTCGTGCAGCTCGGCCCCGACGAACTCGCCGCCGGCCGCCACCTCAACAACAAGGCCATCGACAAGTTCGCCGAGTGCCAACGCACCGGCGAGTGGCCCGGCTACCCGGCCGACATCACCACCATCTCGCTGCCCCCGTACGCCCTCCGAGCCCTGGAGTTCTGATGAGCGACATCGCCGTCCGCGCCGACCAGCACCTCGCCGTCCCCACCGGCACCGAACCCGCCACCGCCCAGCTCGTCCAGTGGGCCCAGGCCGCCCACGCCGCGCACAGCCTCGCCGAGGGCATCTGCAACACCGCCGTCGCCCCGCAGGCCTACCGCGGCAAGCCCGCCGAGGCCGCCGCCGCCATCCTCGCCGGCGCCGAGGTCGGCCTCAGCCCCATCGCCTCGCTGCGGGCCTTCGACAACATCCAGGGCACCCCCGCCCCGAAGGCCATCACGCTGCGGGCCATCGCCCAGGGCCTCGGCCACGAGGTGAAGGTCCAGGAGTCCAGCCCCGAGCGGGCCGTCGTCGTCGGCCGCCGCAAGGACGACAGCGAGTGGCAGACCTCCACCTGGACGATCGAGCGCGCCCAGCAGATGGGGCTGACCAGCAAGTCGCAGTGGAAGCAGCAGCCCGCCGCCATGCTCGTCGCCCGCGCCACCGCCGAGGTGTGCCGGTGGATCGCATCCGACGCGATCATGGGCATGCCCTACACCGCCGAGGAGATCCGCGACCAGGGCGTCACCGTCGAGCACCGGCCCGCGCCGCGGCTCGTCTCCGCCGCCGACTTCATCGAGCCGACCGCCGCCGACGAGCAGCCGCTCACCGCCGCCGAGGTGCTCGACGAGATCGCCGCCGCGCAAACCCAGGAACGCCTCGACGAGATCAAGGCCGTCTGCCAGCAGAACGGCATCCGCGACCCGCAGGTGCTCGACGCCTGGTCCGCCCGCTCCGCCCAGCTCGCCGAGGCGGCCTGAGCCATGACCATCATCATCACCGAAGGCCCCACGGCCAAAGCCCTCGGCCACACCGACTACGAGCGGCACCGCCGCCGGCAGATCGCCTACGGCCGATGGAACCGTTGGGTCGACCCGGCACCCGTCCGCGAGCACATCCTCGCCCTGCGCCGCCGCGGCATCGGCCGGGACACCCTCGCCCGCAACGCCGGCGTCACCGAGCACACCATCCGCCGCATCCTGGGCGGCAAGACCACCAAGGTCCACGTCACCTGCGCGCGGAAGCTCCTCGCCGTCACCAACCCGCAGATGCCCTACGTCGACGCCACCGGTTCCCGGCGTCGCCTTCAGGCACTCGGCACGCTCGGCTGGGACCAGTCCACTCTCTCCGCCCGCATCGGCTGGAGCGTCGGCAACCTCAACCTGATCGTCAGCGGCCGGCGGAAGAACGTCACCCCGGCCACCGCCGACCTGATCCACCAGCTCTACGAGGAGCTGTCGCCGGTGCCGGCACCGGCTGGCTACCCGGCGTCCCGGGCCAAGGTGTCCGCCCGACGCCACGGCTGGGCCCCGCCGCTCGCCTGGGACGACATCGACGACCCCAACGAGCAGCCCAACCTCGGCGGCCCCGACACCGACGAGCTGGTCGACGAGGTCGCCGTGCGCCGCGCCCTCGAAGGCGACCGGGTTCGCCTCACCGAAGCCGAGCGGGTCCATGCCTTCCGCATCGGCCTCAAGCGCGGCATGACCGCCACCGCCATCGGCACCCACCTGCGCCTCTCCGGCGGCCACGCCCGCCGCATCGTCCGCCAGCTCACCGACCAGGCCGCCTGATGACGGCCCGCCCCGCCCGGACCAGGCCGGCACCGCGCATCGAGCGCGCGACGGGGCCCCACCACACGACCAGCACGACCACGACCAGGGGGGACCTGATGACCAGCACCACCCCGAGCGCCGGCGGGATCCTCGCCGCCGCTGACGCCTTGCAGGGCCCTCAGCAGACCTTCAACCGCGAGCAGGTCGCCTACCTGATGCACCTCGCCTACGAGTCCGGGCGCACCGCCGAGTACGTCGCCGACGTCGCCGAGCTGCACGCCACCTGGGCCCGCCATCCGCAGCAGCGGACCACCGCCGAGGAGCGCTACCAGCAGCGCATGGCAGAGATGCCCGCCTGCGCCGCCCAGATCAACGCCGAACTCGGCAGACCGCCCGGCTACCGCTACGACGGCGGGCCCGTCGACTGGGAGACCGGCCGCCCGCTGGCCCCCGGCGAGCAGGTGACGGCATGACCGTCGACATCGACTGGGAGGGCATGGACACCGTGGCGCCGGAAGAACCCAACCCGTTCGACCCCGACCGGCACCCGGAAGAGCACGCCGCCTGGGAGAAGCAGACCGCCTCCGCCCGCGCCCAGGTCGAAGCCGCCCGCGTCCGGCAGCGCGAAGAGCTGGTCCGCCAGCGTGAGGAGCGCAAGGCGCGCTACCTCGAGGAGGAGACCGAGCGGGAACTCATCCGGCTCAAGGCCCGTGCCGCCGCCCAAGCCACCTACGACGAAGAGCAGGCGGTGCTGGCCAAGGCCCAGGCCGACGACGCGGCCCGCGTGCACGACGGCGCGAGCTTCCTGCTCGACCTGCCGCCGACGCCCCCGGCGCTGTGGGGCAAGGGCGAGGACATCCTGTGGGCCCGCGGCGAAGCACTGATGATCGCCGGCCCGCAGGGCGTCGGGAAGACCACCATCGCCGGGCAGCTCCTGCGCGCCGTCGCCGGCATCTCCGGCGAGGTGCTCGGCTTCCCCGTCGAGCCGTGCGAGCAGCGGGTGCTGTACCTGGCGATGGACCGGCCCGAGCAGGCCCGCCGCAACCTCGCCCGCATGTTCGCCGACGCCGAAGAGGAGATTGGCCGCTCCTACCTCGCCGAGGTGCTGCGGTTCTGGTCCGGGCCGCCGCCGACGGACTTCGCCGCCGACCCGGCCGGCCTGCTGCGCCTGGCCCAGCAGCACGGCGCCGATGTGGTGTTCGTCGACAGCCTCAAGGACGCCGCGGTGGGCCTGTCGAAGGACGAGGTCGGCGCCGGCTACAACCGGGCCCGCCAGCTCGCCCTCGCCGAGGGTGTCCAGATCGTCGAGCTGCACCACGTGGTGAAGAGCGGCGCGGACGGCGGGAAGCCGAACAACATCAACGGCATCTACGGCTCGACGTGGCTCACGTCCGGCTGCGGCTCGGTGGTGCTGCTGTGGGGCGACCCGGGCGACCCGGTCATCGACTTCACCCACCTGAAGCAGCCCATGAACGAGGTGGGGCCGCTGCGGGTGCTGCACAACCGGGAGACCGGCCTGTCGGAGGTGTTCCACAACGAGGACACCGACGTGATGGTGCTGGCCCGCCGCTGCGTGACCGACGGGATCTCGGCGAACGAGGCGGCGGGGCGGATCTTCTCGACGGAGAAGCCGACCGCGGCGCAGGTGGAGAAGGCCCGCCGGAAGCTGCGCGAGCTGGTGAAGCAGGGCCTGTTGACGGAGCGCGCCGAGACGGGCGGGAAGGGCGGCCGGGGTCACGGAACCCGCTGGTTCGCCGCCGCTCCCGCGTCCTGGATGCCCGATTCGGAGGCCAGCGATGACCGACACGAGCGGTGACATGTCAGCCACGAAGCGTGGCGAAGAAACTCACGGAGAAAGTCACACGTCGATGTCTGGCCGAAAGTCACGGGGAAAGTCACGCGTCGATACATCCGCCGAGTTTCCGCAGGTCAGAAACTCACGCGGCCCGGAAGAGAAAGTCACGCGGCCCCTCCCTCGGAAAGTCACGTTTTCCGGCCTCTCTATAGGGAGGCCGGAACGTGACCCGAGAGGGGGGAGAGATCAACAAAACACCCCCAGCGCGGAGCCCGAGCCCGTCGGCCCCATCGCCGAGGAAGTGCTCGACCGGCTCGCAGCGCAACAGGCCGACCCAGACCTCGCCGCCCGCCAGCGCGCCGCCCTCAACCGCCTCGCCCGCCAGACACCCGCCCTCCGACGACAGGAGCAACCGTGAGCCCCGACTACTACGCCGAGTGCACCTGCGACATCAACAGCGACCCCGGCCCCCACCGCCCCTACTGCGCCACCGAGCAGACCCCGCCCGCCGAGCAGACCGACGACGCCGAGGTGACCCGATGACCCAGCCCGACATGCCCACCGTCCGTCCCGGCCAGGTCTGGGCCGACAACGACCCGCGCGGCTACGGCCGCCAGATCCGCGTCATCGCCATCGAACCCGCCCAGCCCGCCAAGCCCCACCACCGCGCCGTCCCCGCCCGGGCCCTCGTCGAGCAGGTGACGGCCCGCACCCACGACGACGGCCAGCCCGGGCGCCGCACCCGGATCCGGCTCGACCGGTTCCGCCCGACCAGCACCGGCTACCGGCTCGTCCAGGACGCCGAGGCGCAGCCGTGACCCGCTACGACACCGGTCGCCGCTTCGAGTGGAAGACCCGCGACGACATGACGGCCAACGGCTACGACGTGCTCCGCGCCGCCGGCAGCAAGGGCGGCACGAAGATCGACCTCGTCGGGTTCAAGCCCGGCCAGCTCCTCGTCGTCCAGTGCAAGGAAGACGGCAAGCTCGGCCCCGCCGAATGGAACCGGGTGCACGAGGTCGCCGGCTGGGTCGGCGCCATCCCGCTGCTCGCCGCCAACGGGCCCCGCGGACGCGGCGTCACCTACACCCGGCTCCTCGGCCCGAAGATCCCCCGTGCCCGCACCCAGCCGTGCGAGCCGTTCCACCTCGACGAGATCGCCGCCGCAGCGCGGTGGACCGATGAGGAGCTGGACGACTGCGCGTTCTGCGTCGTCTCCCCTCGGCGGCCCGCTGGCTGCCCGATCCACGACGAGCCCGCGCCGGTGGTGGTGCCGCACCAGACCGGCCACACCGACCACCTCGACCCGGAGACGTTGGCCGCCCATCACGGCGTGGAACGGCCCCGCCGAACGATCCGACTGCGCCAGCACGTACGCGATGCACTCGCCGATGACAGCCAGCCGTAGCCCCAGAAGCACTGCTCAGAGGGCACGGATTGATCAAGGAGGGACCGAGATGACCGACAGCCCATGCGTGTTCTGCGAGATCGTTGCCGGCCGCGAACCCGCAACCCAGGTCGCGGCCGGAACCGACGCCATCGCCATTCGACCGCTCAAGCCCGTCGTCGCCGGGCACCTGCTCGTGCTCCCGGTGAAGCACGTCCGAGACGCAGCCGAAGACCCGCACGTTTCCGCCGAGACCATGCGGCTCGCGGCGGCGCTCGCCCCGATGTTCTGCCAGGGCGCGTTCAACATCATCACCTCGGCGGGCCGGGAGGCGACGCAGAGCGTCTTTCACCTCCACCTGCACATCGTGCCGCGCCGGGAGAACGACGGACTCGCGTTGCCCTGGTACTCGGGCAAGCGCCGCCAGCCCACCGGATAACTCCCAGACATCGGCACCCCTGCATCGCGATAACTGACACTCCCCGGCACCAGAAAGCCGCCAACCGCCCCGAATCAGACACCAGAAGCGCCGGATCTATCTCAATAGCTACGGCACCGCAGGTCACAGCACCCGAAAGGACGAGAGATGACCGAGATTCGCTTCGCCCACCGCGACGCCTCGTACCTTGACCACCCGGGCCAGGCATGGAGGTACCACGCCCAGGCCGCCCCGGGCCGGTGGTTCGCCGCATGCCGTGACGGCGACGAGTCGTCCCGCACCACGATCATGCTCGACTCCTTCCTGACGGAGCAGGCGGACCGAATCCCCGAGAAGGCGATCTGCAAGCGCCCCGCCTGCTACCGGAAGTGGCACGAGGCGCGGGAGGCCACCGCGTGATCACCCTGCCGCCGCTGGTCGCGTACCTCCGCGTCAGCACCGACCGCCAAGCCGAAGACGGCTTCGGCCTCGACGTCCAGACCGAAGCCATCAAGGCGTGGGCCAAGACCAACAAGCGGCGCATCATCGACTGGCACCGCGACGACGCCAGCGGCACCCTCGCCGAACGCGACGGCTGGGCCGACGTCGAACACGACATCGCCACCAAGCGCGCCGGCGGCGTCGTGATGTTCAAGCTCGACCGCCTCGCCCGCGACATGATGATCCAAGAGACCTTCATGCAGGCCATCTGGAAGCTCGACGGCGAGGTCTACTCCACCGCCCCGAACGAGAACAACCTCCGCGACGACCCGGAAGACCCCACCCGCAAGTTCGTGCGCCGGATGTTCGGCCTGATGGCCGAGTACGAGCGGGACATGATCGTGCTCCGCATGCGGCGCGGCCGGCGCATGAAGGCCACCAAAGGCGGCTTCGCCTACGGCAGCCCGGCGTTCGGGCAGCGGTCCGTCAACAAGCAGCTCGTCAAGGACCCCACCGAGCAGGCCACCATCCGCCGCCTGCTGGAGCTGAGCCGTGCCGGGGCGTCCACGCGGCAGGTCGCCGCCGCACTCAACGCCGAAGGCCGCACCACCAAGCGCGGCCGGCGGTGGACGTCGGCGGGGGTGTCAGACGTGCTGCGTCGCCAGGCCACCGGCCGCCACCGAGGCAAGGCCCCAACCCCGTAGACGCCGGTGGGCCTCCCGGCTGCACACCAGGAGGCCCACCCCGAGCACCCCGCAGGCGCCCGCCTTGATCGCAGGCCAGCCTACAACCGGGGGGACACCGTGACCTCGACCCTTTGCATCGCCGACCACTGCGGCATCACCGGCCAGCACGCCGAAGGCTGCACCGACACGAAATGCCGCGGCTGCCTGCCCCGCCCGGCCGCCGACGGGCTGCGCCTGTGCGAGGTGGACACCCGGCGTCTCGCCGAGGACGCCCGCACCGCCGCCGTGCTCCACGAAGAACTCGCGCTGACCCTCATCCGCCGGGGACGGGGCGGGGAGCGGGTGGCGTCGTCGAGCCTGTCCGCGCCGGTGCCCGACGACGAGGTGATGGAGGCCCGGCAGGCGATCCGAGCCACCCTCGTGTCGCTGGTGCGGATCATCGCCGACGAGAGGGGCCTTCATTTGCCCGCTGACGAGGTTTCAGCCCTCGGTGCATACGTCGCCCACCATGCGGTGTGGTTGGCCGCTCACGGGGCCGCTGACGAGCACGCGCGGGATCTGCGGGACATCGCCGGTGATCCGCGCACCCGACGCCTCGCCTACCCGGCCGGCACCGACCGGCTCTACATCGGCGACTGCCCGCTGATCGTGGCCGACCTCGACGGCGCCAACCCGGGCCCGTGCGGCACGCGGCTGCACGCGTACGGCGACCAGCCGTTCGTGCAGTGCACCGGCTGCGGCACGGAGGAGACCGTTGAGTGGTGGCAGCGGCAGCTCGTCGGCGAGGCCCCGGTCGAGGTGGACGCGTACACGGCGGCGGCTGACCTGTCGCTGCGGCACCGGCGGGAGGTGACGCCGGCGATGCTGCGGAAGTGGGCGTTCAAGGGCGACGTCAAGCCGCTGGGCAAGGACGGGAAGGGGCGGACGGTGTTCGACCTGAACGAGCTGCGCGGGCACGCCAAGAAGCTGTGGGAGCAGGTGGCAGCGTGAGCGACATGGATGACCTGGCGACCTGGCTGCGCGCCCAGCTCGACGATGACGAGCGGGTGGCACGCGAGGCGCTACACCCCGATGCCGCCAACCCAGGCGTTTGGACTACCGAGCACCACAACTCCGAGCACCACAGCGAGCCGAACCGCTGCCACATCGCCGAGGACCGCAGCGGCCACTACTGGACGGTGGCACGTGAGGTGTTCATCCCCAACGCCGAGCACATGGCGCGCTGGGATCCGGGGCGGGTGCTGGCCGAGGTGGACGCCAAGCAGCGCATCCTCGACGACTGCGAAGAGCGCCGAAGCATCCAGGCCCGACGTCTGATGCAGCTCATCGCCCTGCCGTACGCCGACCGGCCCGGCTACCGAGACGAATGGCGACCCTGAGCGCGTCAACTTGACTCCGGCGCAGAACACCCCCACCATTAGGGTGGCTTGAACTGGCGTAGCGGTTCGAGCCTTTTTGCTATCCAGCCAAGGTGCTGGAAGCAGAAGCCCCGGCGAGTGCTGGTAACACTCCCGGGGCGTGGCCGACTGTAGAGGAGTCGACGTGGCCAAGCGTACAAGCAAGCCTGTCCGTCCCACCGGCGGGTACAGCGACCTGGCGCAAGCGGTGTCCCTCGGGATCTCAGCGGGCGCCGTGCATCGGCAGCGCATGAAGGAACTGAGTACGGCGCTGAAGTCGCTGGGCTCGGTGGTCTACTTCATCAAGTTCGGGCCGTACGTGAAGATCGGGTACAGCACCCAGCTTCACGGCCGACTCCGAGCACTGGGCAAGCCAACCACCGACGTGCTGGCGGTGATCCCCGGCGGCTACGCCGAAGAGCAGGAACTGCACACGAGATTCAAGAAGGCCCGGGTCATCAACGAGCTGTTCCATGCCACGCCTGAGCTGGTCGAGTTCATCAACGAGATCAGGACCAAGGCTGGCGTGGAGCCGATCCGCGCCGCATAGAACGTCAGCTTTGAAGCCCCGTCAGCGTCTCTACGCCGGCGGGGCTTCGTCGTGCCCGGCTCGGGGCGGGGGGTCAGCGGGCAGGCCAGGCAAGCGGGGCCCGGCCTGCCCGCACACCCGGCGGGAGGTGGAGGCGCGATGAGCACCCAGCACGTCGTGCCCATCAACGACCTCATCGAGCACGACAGCAGCGGCGGACAGGACTGCGTGTGCGGTCCGACCACCGAGCCGGTCAAGGCCGAGGACGGGGCGATGGGCTGGGTGGTCGTTCACCACAGCCTCGACGGACGCGAGCTGCACGAGCAGAGGTGACAAGTGCCCGCCCCTCGCAACACCGCCATCCGCGACCGGCACCGCGCCACCATCGCCCGAGGTAAGCCACCATGCGGGATCTGCGGCGACACCATCGACTACTCGCTGACCGTTGCACCAGGCGAGCACGGCAAGCGCTGCACCGGGCCGACCTGCACTGGCTGCGTGCCGCACCCCATGAGCTACGTCGTCGACCACGTCATCCCCGTCAACCGCGGCGGTCCCGACATCCTGGCCAACAAGCAGGCAGCCCATCGCATGTGCAACCGAGCCAAGAGCGACCGCACCGACGGCGGCCCGATCCTCCGACGCTCCGGCAGCCTGACCCGACCAAACCGGACATAGGGGGAGGTCCCCCACCCCCACCCCCGGCCCGCGTCTCCCGGCTTAGGCGGGATCTCTCTCCGGGCTTCTTTCCACCAGGAGGTGACCATGCCCCCTCGTTCTCGCAAGGCTCTGCGCGTGGTCGCCCCTGGCGAGGCTGCGACGCCGACGAAGCCGAAGACGGTCACCGAGGCCGCGGACAAGGGCACGACTCGTGAGCTGCTGGTGGCGATGCGGGCCCGGATCGCTAAGGCGGTCGAGGACCCGAACACACCGGCCCGGGACCTGGCGGCGCTGACGAAGCGGCTGGTCGAGGTGGTGCGGGACATCGAGGCGATCGACGCCCGGGAGGAGCAGGAGGCGGAGCGTGGCGGTCCGGTCTCCGACGAGGCGTTCAGCGCCGAAGCTCTCTGAGGCGGCCCGGCACGTCGTGTTCCCGTCGGGGATCGTGACGACGGGCTTCTCGGCGGTCCGCGCGAAGGGTGCGGAGCTGGGGCTGCTGTTCGATCCGTGGCAGGACGGCGCCGGCCGGCTGGCGCTCGGCAAGCGGGCCGATGGGAAGTACGCGGCGACGGTCGGCGGCGTGGTGCTGTCGATTCCGCGGCAGGTCGGGAAGACGTACTTCGTCGGCGCCCTGGTCGTGATCCTGTGCATCCTGTTCCCGGGTCTGAAGGTCGTGTGGACGGCGCACCGCACCAGGACGGCGACGAACACGTTCCGGTCGATGCAGGGCATGGTGCGGCGGAAGAAGATCGCCCCGCACGTCGACCACATCCGCACCGCGAACGGCGAGCAGGAGATCGGCTTCCGCAACGGCAGCCTGATCATGTTCGGTGCTCGGGAGCAGGGATTCGGCCGCGGCTTCGACGAGGTCGACGTCGAGGTGTTCGACGAGGCGCAGATCCTGACGGAGAAGGCCCTCGAAGACATGATCGCCGCGACCAACCAGAGCAGGCACCCGCACGGGGCGCTGCTGTTCTACATGGGCACGCCGCCGAGGCCGGTGGACCCAGGCGAGGTGTTCGCAAACAAGCGGGCCCAGGCGCTGTCCGGCGAGTCCGACGACATGGTGTACGTCGAGTGCAGCGCCGACGAGGACGCCGACCCGGACGACCAGGAGCAGTGGGAGCGGGCGAACCCGTCGTACCCGCACCGCACGCCCCGTGAGGCGATGCTGCGGATGCGGGCGAACCTGCCGGCGGACGAGTCGTTCCTACGTGAGGGCCTCGGGATCTGGGATGCGGCGAAGGGCTCGGGTGTGATCCCGGCGCCGTCGTGGCGGGACCAGGCCGACGAGTTGTCGGTGGCGGTGGACCGGTTCGCCCTGGGTGTGGAGTGCGGCCCGGATCTGGCGTGGGCGTCGGTGGCCCTGGCCGGCCAGCGCGCGGACGGCGGCTGGCACATGGAGCTAGACGACGACCAGCACACCCGGGGCCGCGGGGTGGCGTGGCTGGTGCCGCACATCGAGGCGACCCTCGCAGCGAACCCGCAGATCCGTGCGGTGATCGTGGACGTGGGCGGGCCGATTGCCGCCCTGCTGGAGCAGCGCAACGGTCGCTGGTTCTTCAAGAACACGAAGATCGAGGTCATGCCGGTGAAGGTGGCCGAGCTGGGCGCCGGGTGCTCGCGGGTCCTCGACGGGATCGTGACCGGATGGCTCTGGCACATCGGGCAGCCGCAGTTCACGTCGGCGGCCCTGCCGGCGGGCAAGCGCCCGCTCGGTGACACGGGCATGTGGGTGTGGTCGCGCAAGACGGCCGAGTCGGACATCACGCCGATCCAGGCGGGCACGCTGGCGCTGATCGGGGCGCAGCACAGCCGGCCGCGCAAGCCCTGGCGGGGCGGTAGCGGCGTGGGACGCAGCAGCGGCAGACGGAAGGCGGTGGTGCTCTGATGATGGACCGGATCACCCTGCCGGGCGTCCCGGATGACGACAACCGCACCCTGAACGGGCTGTTGGAGCAGCTCGACGCGAAGGGGCAGCGGAACCGGCTGCGGTCGGCGTACTACGACATGAAGCGGGTCACCCGGCTCGTCGGGTCGGTGATCCCACCCCAGTATTGGGGGCTCGGCATCGTGCTGGGCTGGTCGGGCAAGGCGGTCGACATCCTCGCCCGCCGCTGCAACCTCGACGGCTTCGTGTGGCCGGACGGCGACCTGGCCAGCCTGGGCTGGGGCGAGGTGTGGGAGGGCAACAACCTCGGCTCCGAGGTGTCGCAGGGCGTTGTCTCGTCGCTGATCCACTCGACGGCGTTCGTCGTCAACACGGTCGGCGGTGACGGCGAGCCGCCGGCGCTGCTGCACTTCCGGGACGCGACCAACGCGACCGGGGTATGGAACGCGCGCCGGCGCCGGCTGGACAACCTGCTGTCCATCACGGGCCGCGACGGCGAGGGCAAGCCGACAGCGCTGGCGCTGTACCTCGAGGGCCGCACGGTCGTCGCCGAGCAGGATTCGTCGGGCTGGTCCGTGGACGTGCAGGAGCACCCGTGGGGTGTGCCGGCGGAGCCGCTGCCGTACCGGCCCCGCCTGGACCGCCCGTTCGGGTCGAGCAGGATCTCCCGCGAGGTCATGAACCTCCAAGACCAGGCCACCCGGGCGCTGATCCGTCTGGAGGCGCACAGCGACATCTACGCCATCCCCGACCTGTGGCTGCTCGGCGCCGACGAGAGCATCTTCAAGAACGCCGACGGGACCACGAAGGCCGCGTGGCAGGTCGTGATGGGCCGCATCAAGGGCGTCCCGGATGACGACGACGCCACGCAGCCACGGGCGGACGTGAAGCAGTTCCCGGCGTCGTCGCCGGAGCCGCACCTGGCGGCGCTGAACGCGTTCGCGAAGATGTTCGCCCGCGCCACGTCGCTGCCGGATACGGCGGTGGCGATCACCGACCTGGCGAACCCGACCAGCGCGGAGGCGTACGACGCGTCGCAGCACGAGCTGATCGCGGAGGCGGAGGGAGCGACGGACGACTGGGCGCCGTACCTGCGGCGGGCGGCGGTGCGGGCTCTGGCCATGGCGAACGGCGTCACCGCCGACGACATCCCGCCGGAGTGGGCGACGATCCAGCCGCGCTGGCGTGACCCGCGGTTTCTGTCGCGGGCGGCGCAGGCCGACGCGGGCATGAAGCAGCTCAGCGCGATCCCGTGGCTGGCCGAAACCGAGGTGGGGCTGGAACTGCTCGGCCTCGACCGGCAGCAGATCGCCCGCGCGTTGGCGGACCGCCGGCGGGCGCAGGCTCAGCAGCGGCTGACGGCCCTCGCGGCGGCGGCGCAGGCGGCCCGGCAGGATCCGGTGGTGACCGGTGGCGACGCCGGCTGAGGTTGCCGCCTACCGGTCGTCGCAGCAGGACGTGGTGGCTCTGGCGCGCCGCGAACTGGCCGCGTGGTGGGCGATGCTCGACGTGTCGGACCCGCGGGCGGTGGTGGCGGCGTTGGAGGCGTTCCTGGTCGAGTTGGTCGCCGCGTACGGGGATCTGGCAATGACCGTGGCGGCGGACTGGTACGACCAGCAGCGCGAGCAGGCACAGGCTCCCGGGGCGTTCCGGGCGACGCTGCCCGAAGCGCTGCCGGACGAGCAGGTCCGGGCGGTCGCTCGGTGGGCTGTCGGGCCGCTGTTCGGCGCCACCGACAGCGCAAAGGCCCTCGGGCTGGCGTCGGGCGCGGTGCAGCGCCTGGTGCAGCAAGGCGGCCGGAACACCCTCTACCGCAACGTGCGTCGCGATCCGTCGGAGCCGCGGTGGGCTCGGGTGCCGCAGGGCGCCGACACGTGCGCGTGGTGCCGGATGCTGGCCAGCCGCGGCGCGGTATACCTCAGCCGCGAGTCGGCCGGCGGCGACGACAACCACTGGCACAACGAGTGTGACTGCCAGCCGGTGCCGGTGTGGCGGGGCCAGCGGGAGCCGTACGACGTGGACGCGCTGCTCCAGCAGTACAACGCGGCCCGGTCGAAGGCTGGCGGCGACCCGAAGGCGATCACTGCCCAGATGCGCGAGGACCTGGGCGTCAACTGAGCTTCCCGCCGAGGGCGGGGTTACGCCGACGCGCGGCGGTCAACGCGCGGACATGCAGGAGGAACGGTGAGCGAGACGAGCACGTCGACTGAGGGCGGTAACACCACCAGCGACACCACGCCCGGCGCTGGCGACGGCTTCAAGCCGATCACTTCGCAGGACGACCTGAACCGGATCATCGGGGAGCGTGTGAAGCGGGCCAAGCCCGCCGACTACGACGACCTGAAGGCGAAGGCCGCGAAGCTCGACGAGATCGAGCAGGCGAACAAGTCGGAGATCGAGAAGGCGAACGACCGCGTCGCCAAGGCTGAGGCCGAGGCGGCGAAGGTGCCGAGCCTGGTCGCCGGCCAGTTGCGTGAGCACCTGGTGAAGCTCCACGCGATCGACTCCGAGGACGCCGAACTGTTCCTCACCGCGACCGACCCCGAGCTGCTGCTGAAGCAGGCGGACCGCTTGCTGGCGCGTGGCTCGCAGCGCAAGAAGACCAACCACGTGCCCCGCGAGGGCACATCTCCCACCTCCGGTGGAAGCGAGGAGCGGGAACTGGCTCGCTCCCTGTTCGCCGGAGACTGACCCGGAAGGAGTACGGCTGTGGCCGTTCTCGCCACGAGCAACATCACCCTGCCGAAGAACATTGCAGCCGGCCTCTTCAGCAAGGCCACCACCGGCTCGGCCGTGGCCCAGCTGTCGGGCGCGGAGCCGCAGCAGTTCGGCGAGGTCACCCACATGACCCTGACCGGCCGGCCGCGGGCCGAGTACGTCGGTGAGGGCGCGGACAAGTCCTCGACGAACGCCACGTTCGGCACGAAGGTCGTGACCCCCCACAAGGTGCAGGTCACGATGCGGTTCAACGAGGAAGTCATGTGGGCCGACGAGGACTACCAGCTCGGCATCCTGTCGACCCTCTCCAGCGAGGGCGGTCTGGCGCTGGCGCGGGCCCTCGACCTCGGTGTCCTGCACGGCATCAACCCGCTCAGCGGCGCCGTCATCGCGGGCATCGCCGCCGGTGACCGGATCGCGTCGACCACCAACGCGGTGGAGATCACGACCGCGACCCTGACCACGCCGGACATCGTCCTGGAGCAGGCCGCCGGCCTGGTCATCGCCGACGGGTACGTGCCGACCGGCATCGCGTTCGACCCGACGTACGCGTGGACGATCGCGACGGCCCGCTACAGCGACGGCCGCAAGAAGTACCCGGAGTTCGGCTTCGGCTCGAACATCAGCGCGTTCGAGGGCCTGACCGCCGCGTCGTCGAGCACGGTGTCCGGCACCCCGGAGGCGTCGGCGAACACCAACATCAAGGCCATCGTCGGCCAGTGGGACCTGCTCCGGTGGGGCGTGCAGCGGCGCGTGCCGGTCGAGCTGATCCGCTACGGCGACCCGGACGGCCAGGGCGACCTGAAGCGCAAGAACCAGATCGCGCTGCGCCTGGAGGTCGTGTACGGCTGGGGGATCATGGACCTGGACGGCTTCGCCAAGGTCACTGACTCGGTGGCGAACGTCTGATGGGCCGCTTCATCAACTCCGAGACCGGGGTCGTCGTGAGCGTGGCCGACGACAAGGACGAGCGGTTCGCGTCGCGCCTGTGGTCGCCGTACGACGGCTCCCAGGCGGGCGGGGACGCCGAGGGCGCCGAGGGCTACGACGCCATGAAGGTCGCCGACCTGAGGGCCGAGATCGAGCGCCGCAACGAGGGCCGCGACGAGGCCGACCTGCTGTCCCTGGACGGCAGGAAGCCCGACCTCGTCGCCGCGCTGAAGGCGGACGACGACGCCCGCGCCAACCAGTAACGGGAGGGGGTGACCCGTGGCTGAGATCATTCAGGTCACCGACCTGCCGGCCAGTCTCCGCACGACGGAGCTGGTCGAGGCGATGGTTGCCGGCGCGAACGCGAAGGCGTCGCGGGTCGCCCCCTGTCTGGCCGCTACCGATCCGGCGCCGACCGCCGACCAGCTCGCCGAGGCGAAGCTGATCCTGCTCGGCGCGGTGAAGCGGTGGGCGGAGGCCGGGTCGGGTGCGCTTCAGCAGCAGGCGGCGGGCCCGTTCAGCGTCACCACGGACACGCGGCAGCGGACCGGCTTCAACCTGTGGCCGAGCGAGATCGAGGCGCTCCAGGAGCTGTGCCGCACAGCCGGCCCGGCGACGGCGTTCGCGGTCGACACCGCCCCCGGTAGCGCGGTCCAGCACTCGCCGATCTGCGCGCTGATGTTCGGGGCGGCGTACTGCTCGTGCGGGGCGGACATCGCTGGCGCTCCGCTGTATGAGCAGGTGGAGCCGTGAGGTTCGCCTACGGCGAGACCGCGGTGATTCTGCGGGCGCCGCTGGTCGCCGGGCCGTACGGCAACGAGGGCCGCGACTGGAACGCCGCCACCCGCACCGACTCGCCGGGGTGGGGCTTCGCGCCCCGCACGCCGGATGAGTCCACCACGTCGGACAGCCCGAGCGTGATCGTCGGCCTGACCGGCTACGGGCCGCCCGACGCCGACGTGCTTCCCACGGACCGCATGGAGGTCCGCGGCGAGGTGTACGAGGTGGAGGGCGAGGTCGGCGAGTGGCGTTCCCCGCTGACCGGCTGGCGGCCGGGCCTTGAGGTGGCGCTGCGGCGCGTCTACATCGCGGAGGGCTGACAGGTGTTCCCGACGATGCCCGACGTCGACCAGGCGTTCGTCGACTACCTCGACACCTTCCCGCCGCTGGTGCCGCTGCACGGTGGCCGTGTCGGCACCCGGCTCGCTGCCGGGTCGCTGCCGTCGGTGAGGGTGGCCCGCATCGGCGGGACGCAGCCGTGGCCGTGGGAGGCCCTGCCGGAGTACCAGGTCGAGTGGTGGGGCGGCAGCGAGTTCGAGGCGAAAACGCTGGCCCGGGCCGGTGAGGCGGCCCTGTGGGGCTTCCACGGCGCGGTCGCCTGGGTGACGGGGGTCGCGCTGCCGGTGTCCATGTTGTGGTCGCCTGACGAGACGTCAGGGCGGGCCCGAGTGATCAGTCAGGTGCAGTACCGAGTGAACCCGGAGGAATCGTGAGCGACCGCGTGGTCACCACCGACATCCCCATCGGCGATCCGGGCCGCGGCGTGTTCGCGTTCCGGGTCGGCGACACCGTGTCGGAGAAGCAGGTCAAGGACAACGGCTGGGAGGCGTACGTCGCCACCGCCAAGTCGAACGCCGGCCAGCAGGCCGTCGCCGAGGCGTCCGGCACGCCGGCCGCGAAGAACGAGCGGAGGGGCTGAGCGATGGCGACGCCGACGATCCAGCCGGGCCAGATCAAGACCGGCCCCGGGCTGATCATCTACAAGTACGGGCTGACGACGATGCCGACCATCACGGCGGCCGGCAGCAAGGTGGTGTTCGACTACGCCACGGACGGCTGGTTGCAGGTGGGTGCGACGGAGGCCGGGCTGACGTACAACGAGTCGACCAGCACCGAGGCGATCCGGGTGGCCGAGTCGGCTTACCCGGTGCGCACGGTGACGACGGAGAAGGGCGGCACGGTCGCCTTCACCATGTCGCACATCTCGGACGTGAACTGGAAGCTCGCCATGAACGGCGGCACCATCACGGTCTCCGGCACCGGTGCGACGAAGCTGTCCGAGTACGTGCCGCCGCTGGTCGGCGCGGAGGTCCGGGTCGCGCTCGGCTTCATCTCGCTGGACGAGGAAGAGGTCCTGATCTGGCCGCAGGTGTTCAACGGCGGCAGCGTGGAGACGGGCCGGGCGGAGATGGCGACGAAGGCGGGGCTGCCGGTCGAGTTCTCGGTGGAGCTGCCCGACACGACGATCCTGACCACCCCGTACAAGCGGTTCACGGCCGGGTCGCTGGCGCAGGCGACGGGGGTCTGACGGTGGCGCACCTGGGCAGCTTCGGCGCCGCGCTGCGGGAGATCGAGCCGGAGTCCGAGCGGGACACGTTCGAGTTCTTCGGCAAGGAGTTCGTCGTCGAGGGCGTCATGCCGGCGATCCTTCGGTTCCAGCTCGCGGCGGCGATGGTCGGCGGGGAGAGCGGCACCAGCGGCATGGGCGCGATGTGGGGGGCGCTGCGTGCGGCCCTCACCAAGCCGGGCGGCGACGACTCGCAGTTCGACCGGTTCTACCGGCTCGCGGTGGCGCACAAGGCCAACGAGGACAGCCTGATGGACCTGGCGTTCAAGCTGTTCGAGGTGCAGGCCGGCCGCCCTACCGTGGAGCCGCAAGGCTCCTCTGCTGGGCAGCAAGCAACTTCGCCGAGTGCGAGCACCTCGTCCTCAACACACCCGGCCTTGGCGCATCTGCGTCCGGTGTCGGAGGTGCTGACTGGCTGACCCGCATCCCGATGCGGCAGCTACTCAACCTGCTCTACATGCACCTGCGCCCGCCACACCACCCGGATTGCGCCCTGGAGTGCGACCGGGACTGTCCGCGTGCCCGCTTCCACGACCTGCTGGAAGCGCCGCTGCCGGGCCGTGACGAGCAGATGCACGAGCGGATCCGGCAGCGCCGTGAGGCGTTGTGGCGGGGCGAGATACCAGCGTGAGAGGGGGCGACCGTGGACGTCGACAGCCGGGGCATCCCGCAGGACGTGCTGGTCGCCCTCTCCGAGCTGCCCGAGGTGCAGGCGGAGACCCGCAAGCTGGCCTCCGACATCGCCCGCGACGCCCGCCTGCTAGCCCCGTCGGAGTCGGGGCAGCTCAAGAGCAAGGGCATCGGCATCGAGCGGATGGAAGACGAACGCACCGGGCTCATCTTCTACGGCGTCGGGTGGACGAAACGCGGCTGGTACGGGTGGATCGTCGAGGCAGGCCATGAGGACGTACCCCCGCGCCCGCACCTCGTGCCGGCAGCCATCAAGCACGGCGCGACGGGCGGCCTGACGGGAGGCGACGACTGATGGCGATCCTGCGGAAGGCGTTCGTCAAGGTCGAGCCGGACACCAGCAAGTTCGACCAGCAGCTCAAGGACAAGCTGCGCAAGACCGACACCAAGCCTGAGGGCGACAAGGTCGGCAAGGAGTTCTCGTCGTCGCTGACCCGGCGCATCGACCGCGAGCTGAAGAAGTTCGACCTGCCGACGCTGGACCTGAAGGGCAACCCCCGCGACGCCATCAAGGCGATCGAGGCGGCGCAGTCGCGGCTCGAGAATCTGCGTGAGGACGCCGACGACGTCGAGCTGCGGATCCGCGCGAACAAGGCACTCGCCGACCTGGGCCGGTTCCGTAAGAGCATCGGCGACGTCGGGGAAGAGGCGGCCCACGGTTTCGTGGCCAGGTTCGGGGCCCGCGTCGGCCCGCTGATGGCGTCCATGCCGGTGGGGCCTGGTGCTGGCGCGGCCGGCGCTGTGCTGGCTGCTGCGCTGGCGCCGACGCTGGCCGCTGGTGTGGCCGGCGCGGTGGTCGGCGGTATTGGTATCGGTGGCGTCATCGGCGGCGTGAAGCTGGCTGCCCGCGACTCGCGGGTGAAGGAGGCCGGTGCGTCGCTGGGCGCGTTCATCCTCGGCGACCTGGAGGGCCGCGCGGCGGGGTTCGTGCCGGTGGTGCTCGACGGCATCAGCGACATCCGCGGCGAGTGGCGCAAGATGGGCCCGGACCTGGACCGCATCTTCGCGTCGTCGCGGTTCGTGGAGCCGCTCGTCGCCGGCGGCGTGGGCGGCGCCCGCCGCATGGTGGCCGGCATCGCTGACGTGGTCGACAAGGCCGACCCGGCGGTGGCGTCCATCGGGGCTGCGTTCGACCGGCTCGGTGAGGCGGTCGGCGACACGTTCACCATGCTCGCTGAGGACGCCGACGAGGGCGCTTCGGCCATCGATGACCTGTCCATGTCGGTGGCGAACTTCATCCGGGTCAGCGGCGGGATCGTCCATGCCGCTGCGGCGGTGAAGGGCTGGTCGGATGCGGTCGACACCGCCATCGACAAGGGCCGCTACTGGACCGAGGACTGGCTGTCGTCGGGTGGCGCGCTGGAGAACTTCGGCTGGCAGCTCGACCTGACGGCGGACGGCTTCAAGGCCGGCAGCAAGGAAGCCGAGGCGTACCGCAAGGCCACCCTCGGCACCGCCGAGGCGGCCGACTTCGCGACGTTGAAGGCTGCTGGCCTGACCGATGGGGAGATCGCCGCCGCCGACGCCTCCGGCACGTTCCGCTCGAAGCTCGACGAGGTCAACCGCTCCCTCGGTGACGCGTCCGGCAAGTACGTGGCGACGGCGAAGACCGCCAAGGAGCTGGAGGCGCAGACCCGGCTGCTCAGCCAGGTCGACGCGATGGCCCAGGGCGAGATGGACCAACTGCTCACCAGCCTCGGCCTGGTCACCGGAGAGATGCAGGCGCAGAAGACCGCCGCGAACCTGCTGCGGCAGGCCCACGACCAGATGTTCGGCGCCGCGATCCGCAACAGCGAGGCGAACGAGGGCTACCAGGCGTCGTGGGATGGCCTGTCCGCCTCGGTGGAGCAGAACGGCCGCAGCCTGTCGATCAACACCGACAAGGGCCGCACCAACCGCGACGCCTTGCAGGAGCTGATCGGCCGGTCGTCGGACCTGGCGTACGCGGAGATCGAGACTGGTGCGAGTGTCGCGGAGGCGACGAAGAAGCACGAGGGCCGCATCAAGGCGATCAAGGAGGAGGCCCGCCGGCTGGGTCTGAACAAGACCGAGACCGAGAAGCTCATCAAGACGTACGGCAACATCCCGCCGAGCAAGACCACGAACCTGCTGGTCGACGGCATGGACCGCATCGTCGGCAGCCTCACGGACCTCTACATCTTCCAGCGCAGCTTGGCGCAGGGCATCACCCTCGGCCAGGCGAAGGAGCAGGTGCTCGGCGGCTACCCGATCAACCCGCGGCTGCTGAAGGCCGACGGCGGCCCGATCCCCGGGCACTCGCCGTCGGAGACCGCCGACAACATTCCGATCTGGGCGACGGCCGACGAGTACATGATCCGGCAGCGGTCGGCGCGGAAGCTGGGCCGCTCGACTCTGGACTACATCAACGAGCGCGGCGAGCTGCCGCCCGTGGCCGGCTATGCCGACGGCGGGGCGATCGGCGCCCTCGCCGGGGCGAGTTGGGCCCGACGGATGAAGTACCCGGTGGATGTGCGGGACACGTTCGTGATGTCGCGGGAGGCTGCGGCGCAGCGGGTGGTTCCGGCGGCCCCGCAGGGTGGCGCTACGGCGCCGTGGATGGTGCAGGTGTTGCGGCAGGCGTTCCCGGCGCTGGGCCTGATCTCCGGGTTCCGGCCGGGCTCACGCACCCTGTCGGGCAACCTCAGCTACCACGCGCGGAACCGGGCGGTGGACTACCCGCCGGACCGGCAGATGGCGCGCTGGGTGTGGTCGAACTACCGGGCCCGCACCAAGGAGTTCATCAGCCCGTTCCAGGAGTACAACATCCTCAACGGGCGTGGGCACCGGTACACGGGCGCGGTGTGGAACCAGCACAACTTCGCTGGCGGCAACGCCCACAACCACTGGGCGATGGCCCGCGGCGGGATCATCCGCGAACCCATCTTCGGCGTCGGCGCGTCGGGCACGACGTACTCGTTCGGCGAGAACTACCGGCCGGAGACGGTCACGCCCGGCGTGCACGGCCCCGGCGGCGCACCCGTGCACTTCCACTTCCACGGCCCGGTCACCAGCAAGCAGGCCGCGCAGGAGCTGGTCCTGTCCGCTTACCAGCAGCTCAAGCGGGAGAGGAAGATCTGATGGCGGTCCGTGGCTACCGCCTCGGCGTCGACTGGTCGAGGCGGGGCACGTACGCCGGGACGCTGGAGGACGTGTCGTCATACGTCCTCGACGAGCCGGTCCTGACGGTGGCGTACGGGCGGGACACGTCGCAGGCCAGCACCGACACCAGCGCGGGCAAGCTGACGGCCGGGCTGCGCAACGACGGCCGGCAGTTCTCCCCGGAGAACACCAGCTCGCCGATCGCCGGCCGGGTGGTGCCAGGCACGCCAGTAGAGCTGACCGTCACACAGGCCAGCAGCGGCGCCCTACGCACCCTGTTCGCCGGGGTCATCGACGACCTGGACGCCGACCCGAGCGCCGCGGCGCACGACGTCACCGTCGACTGTCTGGACGCGTGGGGCCGGCCGGGCGCCGAGCGGCTGTCCACGCCGGTGTACTCGGGGCTGCGCACTGGTGCCGCGATCGGCCTGGTGCTCGACGCGATCGGCTGGCGGGGCGGCCGGGACATTGACCCGGGCGCCACCCTCATGCCCTGGTGGTGGGAGGAGGGCACCGACGCGGCGACCGCGGTGAGCAGGATCGTCGCGTCGGAGGGCCCGCCGGCCATCGCGTACGTCGACGGCGGCACGTTCGTGTTCCGCGACCGGCACCACCGGCTGATGCGGGCGGCGTCGCAGACGTCGCAGGCCACCTTCTCTCACCGGGTGCCCGCCGGGTCCGGGCCGGCCAGCGAGTTGAAGGTGCTGAAGGGCTCGTTCACCTACAACCACGGCCTGAAGGCCATCGCGAACGTGGCCGACTTCAGCGTCGACCAGCGGCAGCCGGGCACCCTCGCCCGGGTGTGGGAGACCGACCAGCCCTTCACCCTCGCGGCGGGCGAGTCTCTGCCGATCACGGTGCAGGGCCACGAACCGTTCGTCGGCGCGGTGGCGCCGGTGGAGGGCGTGGACTACGAGCTGCGGTACGGGTCGGTGACGGTCTCCCTGTCGCGCACCTCCGGGCAGTCCATCACGCTGTTCGTGACCGCTGGCGGGGCGGGTGCGCTGCTCACGCGGCTGGCGGTGCGCGCGTACCCGCTGGCGGTGGCCCGGACGGTGCGGGTCGTCGAGGAGGATCCGTCGAGCGTCGGCACGTACGGGCGGCAGACGTGGCCGGGTGAGGTGCCGTGGGCGTCGGTGTACGACGCGCGGGCGATCGCGGCGCGGATCGTGGCGACGTACGCGACGGCCCGGCCGGTGGTCACCTTCAGGATCGCCAACCTCGACGACGCGTACCTGACGCAGATCCTGACCCGGCGCATCTCCGACCGGGTGACGGTCCGCAACGACGTGCTCGGCGTCAACGCGAGCTTCATCATCGAGCGGATCAGTCACACGATCCGCAAGCTCGGGCTCATCCACGAGGTCGAGCTCGCCTGCGAGGTGGTGGAGCCGTCGCAGCCCAGCAACGTCCTGACGTTCAACGTCGCCGGCAAGGGCTTCGACCAGGGCGCCTTCGGTGTCAACGGCATCGACAACCCATCGAACATGTTCACCTTCAATGCCGTCGGCAAGGGCTTCAACCAGGGGGTGTTCGCGACGTGACCGACATCGCGCAGGTCTACATCAACTGGGGGCGAATGGTCGTCGAGTGCCCCCACGATGGCTGCCTCGACGCCCGGGAGGTCCAGCCCGGTCAGGCGTCGGAGGTGTGCGCCGCTGGGCATCCGCTGACGGTGCAGTGGCCGGACGACATCGCGCAGATCCTCGCGGTCCTCGGCGAGCGTCCGCAGGAGCGCACCCGGAACTGGTTTCCGCAAGGCCACTCGGCGGCTTTGAGGTCGGGACAGCCGCACGGGCAGACCGTGACGGAGCTGCGTGAGGAAGCTCGCGCGCAGGAAGAGGCATCGGTGGATCGCGCCGAGCAGGCCCGCGCTCTCCTCGCTGGTCTCGGCCTGGAGTTCGACCCCGTGACCGGCATCGTGAAGGGACTCTGACATGGCGTGGTCAACGCCCCTGACGGCGGTGAGCAACACGGCGCTGACGGCGGCGCAGTGGAACGCCAGCGTCCGCGACAACCTGCTGGAGACGGCTCCGGCGAAGGCGACGACGGCGGGCCGACTGATCGTCACGACCGGCCCTAACTCGGTGGCGGAACGGGCCGTCGAGTCGGACGCCATCGCCACGACGCAGACGACCGGGTCGACGGGCTACACGGACCTGGCCACGGTGGGCCCGTCGGTAACGGTCACGACCGGCACGAAGGCGATCCTGCTGTGGTCTGCGCTGATGTCAAACAGCACCGCCAACGCCAAGACGTACATGGATTACCAGGTCACCGGCGCGACCACCCGCGCCCCGCAGGACGCGAGTTCGCTGCGGTTCCAGTCCTCGACGGTCGGCCAGGAGGCCCGCTGCGGGCAGGTCATGTTCGAGGAGGGCTTGACGCCCGGCAGTAACACGTTCACCGCGAAGTACCACACCAACGGCGGCACGGGCAGCTTCGGTGACCGCCGTCTGACCGTCATCGCTCTCTAACCCCTCGGAGGACCCTGTGGGCCGTCCCGCCCTGTTCGTTGTTCCGCACGCCGACGACGAGACCCTCGCCGCCGGCGTGGTCCTGGCCGAGCACGTTGCCGCCGGCCGCGACGTGCACATCCTGCTCCTGTCCCGTGGCGAGAAGTCCGTGGTGCTGGAGGGCCTCAACGGCGGCGGCACGATGGGCTGGTGGGGTGTGCCCCACAACCCGGCGCTCGAGGGCTACGAGCTGCTCACGGAGCAGACGTTCGGCGAGGCGAGGCTGCGCGAGCTGGTGGCGGCGGCCGGCGCGCTCGGGATCCCGCAGGAGCGCATCCACGAGGCCGGCCTGCCCAACGAGGGCGTCACCATCGCGGCGGCGAAGGCCGCGATCGTCTCGACGGCCGACGCGATCGGCGGGGACGTGGGCCTGTGGGCGCCGTCGCACACCGTCGACAACCACCCCGACCACCTCGCCGCCGGCCGGGCCGTGCAGCAGCTCGGCACGGAGAACCCGACGCGCTGGTGGGACCGCCGCTACTACATCCTGCCGATGTACTGGCAGGACTCGCGGCTGTCGCAGGTCCAGCACTGGTGGGACTACGCGTCCAGCCCGGCGGTGACGGCCCGGGCCCGCAACGCCTGCCGGGCGTACGGGAGCTGGCAGCCCCGCGCCGGCGTGTTCGCCTGCGGCTACCACTCCGTGTACGCGGCGTTCCGCACCGTCGAGGCCGACCCGAAGTGCCTGGTGCACAAGTGAGGAGGCGGCCGTGACCAGGGCACCGGAGAACCTGCTGGCCGTCCGCCGGCTGCTGCTCGCCCACCTGAACATCGACGAGGACACCGTCCGGTCGCAGGACTTGGAACCCGCCGAGGTCGGCATCGTCGGGGACCCCGCCCACCGGGGCGGCTACCACTGCGGCTCCGACCGGGTGGTGTCCGGCGACTACTCCGTCGTCGAGTCCCCGCGGGACCGGACCGGCCTGACCGAGTTCGCCTCCGCGCTCGACGTCGGCGACTTCTCCGTCTCCGTCCGCGGCAAGCGCCACACGCTGGCCACGTTCTCGATGTGGCTGGTCGCGCAGTGCAAGGCGGGCGCCGACGACACCCGCGACATCCGCGAGGTCATCTACAGCCCCGACGGGCAGGTCGTGCGCCGCTGGGACCGCCTCGGCCGCCGCTCCAGCGGCGACAGCTCGCACCGCTGGCACACGCACATCTCGTATCACCGCGACGCCATCAAGGCCGGCCGGGACCAGACGGCCCTGTTCCGCCGCTACCTCATCCACATCGGCGTCCTGTCGGCGCCGCAGACCGCACCGCAGGAGGACGACATGCTGACCGAGGCCGACGCAAACGTGGTGTGGGCGGCGAAGGCCGCCGAGTACGTCGACGAGCGCGGAGACGGCAAGCGGGACACCCGCACCGTCAAGGACGTGCTGTTCGCCTCGCACGCCATGCTGGTGGCGCTGGCCAAGCCGGGGGACCTGGCCCGCGCCATCGCCGCGGAGCTCCCGCCGGGGGCGCCGGTGGACGACGCCCAGCTGGAGCGGGTGTTCCGGCGGGTCCTCGGCTCCGTCGCCGACGCCCCGCAGAGCTAATGCGCCGGGCGGCCAACGCCCTGCACGGGCGGGTCGGCAGGCGCGGCAGCGCCCTGCTGGCGTTCGCCGCCCTCGACACCGCCTACGGCCTGCGCCTGGCCACCGCCCGCCCCGACAGCAACACCCTCTACGCGTGGCTGCACGGACCCGTGCCGCTGTGGCCGTGGGCGGCGCTGTGGGCCGTGGTGGCCGTGGTCTGCGCCGGTGGGGCCGTCCGAGGCAAAGACCGGGTGGCGTTCGTAGCCGCCATCAGCATCAAGGTGCTCTGGTGCTCTCTGTACCTGTGCGGGTGGCTGCTTGGGGAGCTGCCCGACGGCTGGGTGTCTGCTGCGGTGTGGGGGGCGTTCGCGCTGATCGTGGGTCTGATCGCGGGCTGGCCAGAGCCCATCGACAGTGGAGAGGGGCGGCCCGCGTGGACCCCACCCTTGGAGTGATCTTCGCCGCTGCGTCGGCCGGTGGCATCGACTGGACGCCGGTGGTGGTAGGGCTGCTCTCCGGCGGCGCGGTGGTCGGGGCCAGCATCATCACCAGCCGGGTCGCGGGCCGCGCGCAACGGGACACTGCGCTGCTGGAGTGGGCCAAGCAGCTGAAGGTCAGCGAGCAGGACGCCCGCCGGGAGGCGCAGGAGTCCCGGGAGCGCGCCGACCGAATCAAGGAAGAGGCTGAGGGCGACGTCAAGCGGCTACGCGGCCAGCTCGACGCCATCCAGATTCAGCTCGACATGGCACAGCAGGCGGCGGCCCGGTTGACGGACACGCTGATCTCGGTGGCGGCGGAGGTGTGGCGTCCCGAGCCGGACGTGCCGGCGCTGCGGAAGCTCGTCGGGCGCCCGGGCGCGGTGAACGGCCGGTCGGTGTAGCGGGGGACCGACCGACTCAGTACCCGTCGGGCTGGCGGATGCGCCACTGCCCGTCGGCCTCACCCTGCGCGTACAGCCGCGCCAGCTCCGCCCGCGCAGACGCCTCGTCCGCGTAGTCGACGACCTGCGACGGCTCCTCGCCATCCTGCGGGCCGTTCACGCTCAACCGCACCTGCCACCGGCCTGACCCGTCGCGGTGCTCGAACAACCGCACCACCGCCAGCGGCGCCCACGGGTCGCCCGGCCCGTACAGCCAGCCGTGCTCACGCAACTGCGGCATCCCAGCCATCACCACACCCTAGGAGACCTGATGGAGAAGTACGGCAAGGCCATCGCCGCCGTCATCGGCGCGGTCCTCGTCGCCGCGTACGCCGCCCTCGGAGGCGACAACCGCATCGACGCCGAAGAGGTCGTGCAGATCAGCATCGCCGCCGCGACCGCCGCCGGCGTGTACCTCGTGCCCCTCGCCCCGCAGTACCGGTGGGCCAAGACCGCCGTCGCGGTCGTCCTCGCCGTCCTCCAGGCCCTCGCCACCGCCGTGCTGGGCGGCCTGGACTCCGGCGAGTGGATCGTCCTCGTGCTGGCCGGCCTGACGGCGGCCGGCGTGGCGGTCACCCCCGCGGTGTCCGGCAACGGCGTCGCCAGCCGAACGCCGGTCGCCGCCGACGGCATGTAGCACCACCACCTGCACAGACTGCGGCCCCGCTGCCCTCGGTTCGAGGGTGGCGGGGCCGCTTTCGTCGTGTCCAGGGTCAGGGGTGCAGCCAGGTCCAGCCGGCGGCGCAGTCACGCGTGCTGAAGATGGCGCCCTTCGGCACCTCGACCTGGAGGTAGTGCGGGGCGTAGCCGCCGTCGTCAACGCCGTAGTCCGGCGGCAGGGACACCCCCCACATGCAGTCCGTAGGGTCCGACCCTCCCTCGGTCACCCAGGTGCCGGGCTCGACGAGGTGCGCCTTCTCGCACCACTCCACGTTCTTGCAGCTCGACCCCGCGACGTAGTAGCCGCAGCGGTTCTTGGACACGCAACTGCCGCCCTCGTCAGTCATCTCCGTCGGCAGGGTCGGCTTGTGGGACGGGGAAGCGCTGGGCGTCGGGCTGGCGCTCGGCGTCGGGCCGGGGCCGGCGCTGGTCGCGGCCGGGGCGCTCGACGGCGGGGCGGCGGCCGGCTCAGGGTCGCTGCCGCAGCCGGCCAGGACGGCGACCAGCAGCAGCGCGGCGGGGAGGTGGAGGGTACGGCGCATCCGGGCAGGGTAGCGACCAGCGGCCACAAGGGAGCCCCACCGTCGGGTAGCCGACGCAACAGCGCCCCCGTCCAGCCTTCGGGCCGGGCGGGGGCGCTGTCGCGTGTCTGGGGTCAGGCCGAGCGTGGGCGCGGACCGTACTTCCGGTTGAGGGTGGCCCGGTTGAACCGCGCTGGCGTCATGTCGCCGCACAGGTCGGTGTCGAGCACTCCGGCGTCCCGGGCCGCCTTGATGGCCTCCCACGCCTCTTCCTCGGCCCGCTCTGCGGCCTGCGCCTTGTCGATGGCGGCGGCGCGTAGGCGCTTCTGTTCGTCGGTGTAGGTCGTCTTGGGCCGGATCACGTCGATCACGCTATCAGCTCCCTGTCTCAGTTGACACAGCATCCTTGGCGGGGTTAGCGTCTCATCAGAGACGCAAACGTGCAAGCGAAACCAGGAAGGCCGAGATGACGACCGCCGACTTCGCCGCCGTGTTCGCGGCCCTGTACGCCGCCCACCAGGTCGCCGACCACTGGATCCAGACCGACCACCAAGCCGCCCACAAGGGGCAGCCCGGCTGGGCCGGTCGGCGGGCCTGTGCCGCGCACGTGGCCACCTACGGCGCAACCCAGCTCGCCGCCATCGGCGCCCTGGTCCTCGTGCTCAACCTGACCGTCTCCCCGGCCCATCTCGCCGCCGGCATGGCGGTCAACCTCGGCACGCATTACCTGGCCGACCGCCGCACCCCGCTGCGCTGGATCGCCGGCCGGCTCGGCCTCGCCGGCTTCCTGGCCCTCGGCGCTCCCCGCCCGGGCCGGGACGACAACCCATCGCTCGGCACCGGCGCGTACGCCCTCGACCAGTCCTGGCACGTCGGGTGGCTGTTCATCGCCGCCCTCATCATCGCCGCCTGACCCACTACCCGAAGGAGCAGAGCAATGCAGGTATCGAGGGACATCCTCACCGCCGGCCTGAAGCGTGCCTACGTCTACCAGCTCGGCAACAAGTTCCAGGGCATCTGCACCGGCTGCGGCTGGAGCGTGGAGAAGATCGGCCTTGCTCCGGCGCTGGTGGCCACCAGCGCGCACGCAGGGAAGTGCCGGGCCTGACCGCCCCCGTGGGGCATCCGCCCATCGCCGGATGCCCGCGCGGAGCCGGCCAGAGCACCGGACCAGCACACCGAAGGGAGGCCCGCCGTGGGCCTGTTCAGCAAGAAGTCGACGAGCACCGACGGCAGCGCGTTCCGGGGCGGCTGCTCGGACCACGACATGCGCGGCCCGGTCCGCAGGACGTTCCGCGAGGCCAACAAGGACGCCAACGCCCACAGCAAGCGGATGCACGGCGGCAAGAACCCGCACGGCTACGTCCAGGGCGGCAAGTAACCAGCCACGTAAGCGGGCCCCGGCCGAGCGATTCCGCCGCCGGCCAGGGCCCTTGACCAGGAAGCGAGTCCTGACCCATGCCCATCATCAACTACGCGTTCACGTCTGCGCAGCCCACCACCGGGTTCCGCGTCGAGGAACGCACCATCGACGCCAGCAGCGCCTCCGGCCCCGACGGCCTGACGAACGCGACGCTGACCGCCCGCGACATCCACACCGCCGCCGACCGTGACGGCGCCCTCAGCGTGTTCCGCACCCTCCTGGCCCTCGACCCGGACAAGTACCGGCCGGGCAGCGGCTACCGCCTGGTCCTCGTCGAGGCGAACGGCGGTGACCGGTGATGGCGTTCGTCGACAAGCTGGTGAAGCGCACCGTCCTCGTGTGCGCCGCTCTCGCCGCCATGGCGTTCATGTCCAACCACCAGTCCGAGCCGTGCACCGGCCAGCAGGTCGGCGCGGGCGGCATGTGCGTCTCGACGCAGGTGGGAGGCGTGCTGTGAGCGCCGCCGGTCACCTCCTGCTGATCCTCACCGGCGGGCCCGTCGCCCTCGGCGGCCCGGTGGCCCTCGCGTACCTGCTCGTGCAGAAGCCGGCCGACGACGCTGCGCAGGCCGCTCGCGCCCGGGCGGCGGCCGAGCGTGCGGCACAGCGCCGGGCGTCGCAGCCGCGTCGGAAGGAGCTGACGCACTGATGTGCACGATCTCCGGCACCTGCGGCTGCCAGCGCGGCCTCGGCAGCTTCCTGCTCGCCTTCACCGGCCGAGCCCTGTGGGAGCTGCTGAAGGCCCTCGCCCAGGCCGTGCAGCTCCTGCTCCTCGCCGTGTTCGTCGCCGTCCGGTGGGGTGCGCCGCGCGTGTACCGGCTGGCGCGGCGCGGCTACCGGGAGGGCCGCCGCCGCTGGCTGATGCGGCCCGTCGTCCTCGACCCCCGGCCGGCTGCCGCCCTGCCTGAGCAGCCCACCGCCATGACCCTCACTGATCTGCTCGACAAGCAGGAGGCCAACGCATGACCGCCCCGACCGTGAACGGCGTGAAGTACCCGCAGCCCGTCGATGCGTTGCTGCCGAAGGCCCGCGAGCTGGCCGCCGAGCTGGGCACGATGCCCAGCCGCAATCGACTGATGCGTACCTTCCGCATCGGTGCGCCGAAGGCCGACGAGCTGCGCGACCGGCTGCGTGAGGACGCCGAGGAGAAGGCACGGGAGGCCGGCACGGATCCGGCCGACATGATCCTGGCCGCCGGCAGGCTCGCCGATGAACTCGGGTTCGTCCCCGCCACCCCGGTGCTGGCCGACGTGTTCGGCGTCGACGAGAAGCGGGCCGGCGCCCTGGGGAACCTGATGCGGATGGCTCGGGCGCGCTCCGGTGCGCCGGTCGACCCGGTCGAGGAGCCCGACGACGAGCCCGCCACGGACCCGTGGGACTACGCCGAGCCGATCGGCCCGAACCCGGGTCCGACCGACCCCGCTCCGGCCGCAGACCCGGGCACGGACCCGCTCGACATCACCCCCGCCCCGGCCGCCGAGACGGACCAAACGGAGGCGCTGCGCGGCTACCTCGCCGCCCGGGGATCGCTCATGGAACCCCGCGTGGACCCACCGGACACCCAGGTCCAGCCCGCCACCGAACCGGCCCCGGAGCCCGTTCCGGCCCCACCCGCCGCCGAGCCGGACGAGCAGGTCACGACGGCCGGTCACCCGGGTACGCCCACCCCCGCCAAGCCGGCCCGTCGGGCCGTCGTGTGGCCCATCGTCCTGCTGGCCCTGCCCGCGTTCGTCGCGATCTGGGGCGGCTGGGTCGGACTCGGCGGACTCACCGGGTTCGGGAAGGTGAACCTGCTGCCCGGCATCGTGGCGCCGGGCGGCTGGGCGACGATCGACTCGGCGATCACGCTGCCCGTCGGCGTGGAGACGTACGGCGCGTACGCCCTCTACATCTGGCTGTCCGGGCGCGTGCCGGGCACCGCTCGCACCTTCGCGAAGTGGTCGGCGATCGCCTCGCTGATCGTCGGCGCGCTCGGCCAGGTCGCCTACCACCTGCTCGTCGCCGCCGGCGTAACCGCGGCCCCGTGGTGGATCACCACCCTCGTCGCGTGCCTGCCCGTCGCCGTGCTCGGCATGGGCGCCGCCCTGGCCCACCTCGTGCGAGAGGAGCACTGATGGTGAAGCACACCTTCTGGCGGGTGTCGTACCGCTACCTCGCCGGACGGCCCCTCGACGGCCGCACCGGCTACCCGTACCGCACCCGCGGCCCCGCTCGCATGACCGGCTGGCAGAGGCAGATCTTGCGCATCGGCCTGCCGGCCACCGCCGGCATGGTCGCGGCCATGCCGGAGCCCACCCTGACCGCCGCCAGCAGCGTCGCCGTCGCAGCGGTATGGCGGGGCCGGCAGCGAGTGGTACGGCGCCGGTTCCACGCCGCGTACATCGCGCCCACGCTCGCCGCCATCACCCCGCCGCTCGGGTTGCAGACCGGCGTGAAGCTGCACGTCGACCCGTCGCTCGGCAACCTCACCCCACGGCTGGCCAAGCCGCTGTCACCCGCCGAGGAGAAGGTGCGGCTCTGGTACGGCGAACACGTCGAGCCGGTGCTGCGGTGGCTGCCCGAACACATGCAGCGTGGCCTGTGGGCGCTCCAGCGGCACGCCCGGCCGGCCACGTCGCGGCTGGAGATGTTCCGCCGCCCGGCGCCCGAGTACGGGCCGCGCATCGAGCTGACCATCGACAGCCCGTACCTCACCGGCGATCAGCGGAGGCTCGTATCGTCCATCATCGGCAGCAAGATCCCCGTCGCGGACCTCGTCGAGTCGTGGGACCAGGTCGGCCCCCGGGTCCGCGCCCGCTGGACGGTCCGCAAGCGCCCCCCGGCGCTGGTCGGCCACGACCAGCTCGTCGAGCGGCTGCCCAGGCTGGCCGAGTGGGAGTTCTACATCGGGCAGGGCGCGGGGGACAACCCGGTCGTAATCTCCCTGCACGACGACTCCCCGCACATCGCCGCGTCGGCCGGCAGCGGCGCCGGCAAGTCGGTGCTCGCGCAGCTCCTGGCCGTGCAGGTGCTCGCCCGCGGCGGCCGGGTGACCATCCTCGACCGCAAGGGATCGCACCGGTGGGCCGTCGGCCTGCCCGGCGTCGACTACTGCACCCGGCCGGCGCAGATGCACGACGCGCTGATCCGCCTCGCCGGCAAGGCTGACGAGCGCAACACGCTGGCGCTGCACGAGCCGGAGGACTGGGACCCGGGCGAGCGTGAGCTGGTCATCTGCGAGGAGCTGAACGCCACCATCGGCCAGTTGACGAACTTCTGGGCGGAGGTGCGGGAGAAGAGTGATCCGAAGCGGTCACCGGCCATCTCCGCCCTGGCGGACCTGCTGTTCATGGGCCGGTCGGCGAAGGTGAACGTGTTCGCCATCGCGCAGATGCTCACCGCCCGGGCGATCGGCGGCCCCGAGGCGCGGGAGAACTTCGGCATCCGCTTCCTGGCCCGCTACACGACGAACAACTGGAAGATGCTCGTGCCGGAGGCCGCGATGCCCCGCTCGTCGCGCACCCTCGGCCGGTGGCAGGTCGTCATCGGGGGCCAGGCGACGGAGGTGCAGGTCGCCTACCTGACCGTGAAGCAGGCCCGCGCGCTCGCATGTCCCCGGTCCCCGGAGACATTGCAGGTAGAGGCCCTATCAAGGCCTGCCGGGGACTTTCTGACGCTGCGTGAGGCGGTGGAGGCGGGCGTGCTCCCGTGGACGTTCGAGGCTGCCAAGAAGAGGTTGCAGCGAAAGGTCGGGACGGTGCCCGCGCCGCGCAGCAAGCGGGGGACCGCGGACCTGTACGCGCGACCCGATCTGGACGCATGGGTGGCGAGCAGCAAGGCCGATGTGGAGGTGCGCGGGTGAGGGGTGGCTGGGTCGGCTGCGTGCTCGTCGCCGTGGTCGTGCTGTGGTATCCGCTGCACTGCGTGGTGCGTCCGCAGCGGGACTGCCGCTGGTGCAAGGGCCGCGGTGTGCACCGGTCGGAATCGGACCCGACGCTGTCTCGGCGGTGCTGGTGGTGCAAGGGTGCGCCGCGCCGGGATCGGTTCGGTACGCGGTGGTGGAAGCGCCGTCAGCGACGGCGAGCCGGCCGCTAAGCGACGAGCCCTCGGCCCTGGTGGTCGGGGGCTTCGCTGTGTCCGACTCAGGCCAAGACACGGGCAACGGCCTGCACCACGGCGGCGACCAGGGGCGTTCGAGGCGCCGAAGCCACCGCGCCCGACAGGCAAACGTTCGAACGTTGCGCCCGGCGAACGTCCACCCCGGACCCCCTACCGTCCGCCAGGTGATCGACCTGCACTCCGGCGTGCCGCGGCACCGCCAGCTCGCCGACGAGCTGCGCACGCGCATCCGCGCCGGGGACTACCCGCCGGGCGCCCTGCTGCCCTCAGAGACGCGGCTGAGCCAGGAGCACGGGGTGGGCCGCGGTACGGTCCGTCGGGCGGTGGGGCTGTTGCGGGCGGAGGGGCTGGTCGACGTGGCGTCGGGTCGCGGGACCCGGGTGCGGATGCCGACGGAGCGGCAGCGTGTGTCGGTGCCGCGCGGTTCGGAGGTGTTGGCGCGGATGCCGACGGCTGAGGAGCGGGCCGAGCTGGACGTACCGGATGGAGTGCCGGTGATGGTGGTGTCGTTGGGCGGGCGGGTGCGCGGCGTGTATGCGGCGGATCGGACGTTGCTGACCCTGTCATGATCGACGATCAAACTTAAGTCGTACACGTGTACGACACGCCCGGGATGGGATTTCCACGGGCCGCATTTTGCAGATGACGCACCGTCAGGAGCACTGCAAACTACCCAGATCTACGCACGTCACTCATCTACCCGCCAGTAGATCCAGCGTGGACAGATGCGAGTTCCTTTCCCTTGCGCAACCATGTCTCCCTAGCTGCCACAGGTCCCACCGGCGGGATCACTGGCACGGCCACCGGGGGGAGGCCTGCGTGCAACCACCACGCACAATCGTTCGCGCCATCCTGGCCTGTGCCCTGGCCATCGCCGCCGTCCTGCCCAGCGCACCCGCCGACCAGCCGCCCCCGTCGGCGGCAACCGCCGTCACGGCAGCCGCCGGCAACCCGGGCAGCTGCGGCCACGATGACCCACACCCGGTACAGCAGGCCGACGTCCGCCCCCTGGCCGTCAAGCCGCCCGGACAGAGCGAGGGCGGCCACCTCGCCGACGGCACCCTGCCAGCAGCCGTAGGCGCGCCGGGCCTGGCTCGCCTCGCCGAGCTGCGGCCCCGCTCGCACCTGCCCGGAGGCCGCGCTGGCGGCGTGGACACCCGACCTGCCTGACCGCACCACGCCCGCGACCCCGCGCGGGCACCGGGAGGCCGGCACCGCAACCCCGACCTCCGTTCACCACCAGCACAACCGAACGGAGCTGACCCAGTGCACAACCGCAAGACCCCGCACAACCTCCCCGAGGACGACAACATCGCCCCCGGGCTCGGATACGCAATCGTGGCTGCCGCCAGCTTTACCTGCGCCCTTATCGCCTGCCTGATCGGACAGACCACCCACATACAGGTCGATCGAGAGCTGTACGGCATCGCCCTGAGCGCCTTCATCGTTGGCGCCTGCGGGTACCTCGCCCGCTCCGCCGAAGCCCGCATCCGCCGCGACCTCGCCGTCCAGATGGAGCAGCTCGTCGACCGGGTCGAAGAGACGATCCGCGACACCCCGCCGACCGTGTCGTACCTGCCACACCGGACCCGGACCGAGGGACAGCGCCCGATCGCCGTGGGGGGCGAGGGGGACGTTGTCCGGCTGATGCCGACCGGCCTGGACCCTGACACGGCAGCCGCCGTTCGGAGCATCAGCCGGCGACTGGCTGCCGGGAACGGCGAGAACTGACGATCGTGGCGGATGGCGAGCCTGATGGGTGTTCGCCATCCGCCACGATCGTGACGTAGGTGTCGAACATCGTCCCTCCAGGGGAGATCGGGCTTGCCATCGCGAGTCGACTCGGTGCCGAGCCTGGGCCCTCGGCCCGGGCGCCGCCAGCACCGCGCGCCGACCTGTGGACAACCGGGCCGCCTGTGGACAAGAACCTGATCAAGGTCCCGGTGTGCTAGGGCCGGGTGGCCCTGGGAAGCCCGGTCCCTCGGCTCGATGATCATCTGGCCGGCCGCCGCCACGGACGGGGCGACACGTCACGTTCCGGACGGAGCGCGGCGGGGTATGGATTCGATCAACCGCACCGCCGACAGCACGACGAACGAGAGGTCAGCGATCATGAAGATGACCAGCACCGCAGCCGCCACCGTCTCCGGCGAGGCGCGGCGATGAGCGCCGTCGCCAACCCGGCCACCGTGGCGGAGTGCCTGCGGGTCGGCGCGGGGTTCTCCCAGGGCGACCGGAACTGGATCGCGGAGCAGTTCGCCACGCTCGACTCCCGGCTGGCCGGGTTCCACGCCGACGCCACCGAGCTGGAGGTGTCGGTCAAGGACCGGGAGGCCAAGGGTCAGAAGGTCACCCTGGAGTGCTGGATCGCCGGCCGCCAGAAGATCGTCACCACCTCGGCCGAGGAGGACCTGCACGCCGCGCTCAACGACGTCCGCGACGACCTGCGGCGGCGACTCAACGACGCGAAGACCAAGCAGGAGCCGCGGCACAACAAGCACCTGCGCGACGTGCCCCCGCCGGCCGCCGAGGTCGAGCCCGACACCGACCCGGCCCGCGCCGAGGCGGAGACCGTCTGACGCGTACGCCCGAGGCCCCGTCCGCCGGGTGCGGGCGGGCGGGGCCGGGCAGCGCGCCCAGAGCTACCGCCCGGTAGCTTCCCGGCGTACCGTCGGGGGCGTGGAACCGGACCTGCTGGGCCCGCCGTACGAGCGGGAGACGATCGACCTGGGCACCGACGACGAGGGGCCGGTGGTCGCCACCCTCGTGCGGCGCCGGGCCGACCGACCGACGGGGCGTGCCGTGCTCTACGTGCACGGCTTCACCGACTACTTCTTCCAGAGCCACCTCGGCGACTTCTTCGCCGAGCGGGGTTGGGACTTCTACGCCCTGGACCTGCGCAAGTACGGGCGCAGCCTGCGGCCGCACCAGACGCCGAACTTCTGCCGCGACCTCAGCGACTACTTCCCCGAGCTGGACGCCGCCGCGAGGATCATCCGCGAGGACGACGGGCACGACACGCTGCTCGCGATGGGCCACTCCACCGGCGGGCTGATCATGCCGCTCTGGGCGCACGCCCGCCGCGACGCCGGCATCATCGACGGGCTCTTCCTGAACAGCCCCTTCTTCGACATCAACGCCCCGTGGCTGGTGCGCCGCCCCCTCGCCGCCGCCGTCGGCCAACTGGGCCGCCGGGCGCCGCGCCGGGTGCTGCCGTTCGGGCTGGGCACGGTCTACAGCGAGAGCCTGCACGCCGAGCACCACGGCGAGTGGACCTACGACCTGGCCTGGAAGCCGCTCGCCGGGTTCCCGGTCCGGGCCGGCTGGCTCAACGCCGTCCGCACCGCCCAGCGGCAGCTCCGCGCCGGCCTGGACATCCAGGTGCCGGTGCTGCTCGCCTGCTCGACCCGCTCGTTCAAGGGCACGAAGTGGCACGAGTCGGCCGCCCTCGCCGACGCCGTCCTGGACGTCGAGCACATGGTCCGCTGGGCGCCCCGCCTCGGCCGGCACGTCACCGTGGCACGCTTCGACGGCGGCATGCACGACCTCACGCTCTCCGGTCCCGCCGTACGCGAAAAGGTCTTCGCGGAGGTCGGACGCTGGGCCGACGCGTTCTTCGACGCCGGGCCGACGGTCCGCGCCGGGGAGCGCCCACCGGCGAGCCGGCAGCCGGCGGACGAAGCCGACCCGGCGCCCGCCCCCGCGCAGGCCGGCTGAGCGCCCACGCCGGCCGCGCGCCGCGCCGCCGGCCTCACGCCCGGTCGACGGCCGCCCGGATCCGGTCGAAGGTGGCCAGCGGGTGGCCGCCGTCGCGGGCCGGCAGGACCAGGCCCAGGCACCGCAGTCCCACCTCGCCGTCGTCGCCGGCCTGCACGCCGAACACCGGCGCCCCCACGTAGCCCGTCGGCAGCTCCGCCATGAGCCGGACGCCCCCGCCCACGCGCGCCACCCGCTCGATCGCCACCTCCAGCGGCCGGGCGCCGTCCGCGCCGACGCCGTGGGCGAGCACGACGGCCGAGCCGGGCTCCGCGCCGATCCGGGCGATCGCGTCCCGGTCGGCCGCGATGGCGTCCGGCACCTGCTGGGTACGCCACCGCCAGCCCTCCCCGGCGGCGTGCTCGTGCAGCCCGGTGGTGGGCAGGACGGCGACACCGGGATCCTCGTGGTGCCGCCACCGGTCGGCGAGGTCGGACAGGGCCACGGCGTCGGCGGCGACCCCGGCCGGCTCGGTCACGCTCGCCCGCAACCCGATCTCCCCCGCCCCGGCGTGGGTGAGCGCGTCGGCGGTCAGCAGGTGTTCCCGCCCCTGCCAGGTGACGAGGAACGCGGTGCCCTCGCCCCGGTCGCCGTCCGCTGCCACGGCGTCGGTCCGGCGGATGGGCAGGATCGCGCGGCCGAGGAGCTGGCACAGCTCGTAGGCGACGTCGTTCTCGGTGTCCGGGTCAAGCAGCACCAGCCGAGGGTACGACCCGACGGTCCCGGGGCCGCGCGGACGCCGGAACCCGGGTGACCGGCGCCGGGGGCGCGTGCGACCCTGATCCGCGACGTGGCACGCGACCACCCGATCCACCGGTCACCCGGCAGGCGGCGGTACCCTTCTCGCGCGACACGCACGCGCGCGCCCGTAGCTCAGCGGATAGAGCAGGGGACTTCTAATCCCAAGGCCGCAGGTTCGAATCCTGCCGGGCGCACCAGGACTTTCTCTCGGCCGGTCATGCCGCGTGGGGCGGCGCGTGGTGCCAACGAGCCGCCGCCGATGTCGCCGAGATTCGTAGCTACTTCCACCGGCACGCCGACCCCGGCACCGGAGGCGAGATCTTCAGTCTGGCCAAGCCACGAACATGCGGTACAGCGGCGCAAGATCATGACTTGGCCGCAGATCCGGGAGCCGACCTGTCCATTCCGCTGCAACCCGACGCACTTGATCATCCTGCCAGCATCGGACGAGTGGCGATCGACCTCGTAGCTCGCCGCCGCACAGCCGGACACGTGGTCGTACAGCCAAGACAGCTTCCGGCTGCGACGATCACAACAGCCTTCGCACAGCCGGTCGGACGGTTCCGATCTTGACGCCGGCCGTCGCTGCGCCCGAGGGTGACCGGATGACGTCGAAGGTCTGGCTCACCCGTGATGAGGACTTCCGCCCCGGTGCCGAGCTCTTCCGCAGCGAACGGCTGTTCGCCCTGTGGTCGTACTCGGCCACCCACGGCCAGCTGCTGCTGCGGGCGGACCTGATGCCCGACGGTGGCCGTCACCTGCCGACGACGGTGGAGGTGCTGTTCAACCCGGTCGACGCGGTGCAGATCCAGGCGGCGTACCGCGGGTTGGTGATCCGCTGCGCGACCGAGGAGGAGGCCGCGCGGATCCACGGTGGCATCCCGGACGACGACCACCGGTCCGAGGGCGCCCGGGTGCTCGTGTTGGCGAGCGAAGGGGTGACGGGCTACGTCGTCACCGGCAACGTGGGGTGGTGCGAGGGCGAGCTGTCGTACCTGCAACCCTCGTTCTTCAACACGTTCAGTCCGTACAACCCGGTGTGGCCGGCCAAGCCGCTCACGGGGGTCGGCGGTGAGCTCGACATAGCCTCGCCGCAGGAGGTGGCGGATGCGTTCCTCACGGGCCTGCCGGGGAGCGTACGACGAGACCGGCACCGCAGCGTGCATCTGCTCACGGCGGTGACCGAGCAGGACGGCCGCCGACGCCGGGACAACCTGGGCGTCTTCCTCACCGAGGCGGACGCCGAGGAGGCGAGGCGGCTGGTCGAGCCCCACGCCGCGAGTTGCTGGGTCGAACCCCTGCCGGTGGTGCTGTAGCAGGCTCTCAGCGGAGCCGGACGTCGAGGGCCGGGAAGTCGTACCAGCTCAGTTCGAAGGACGACCCGGCCTCCGGGACCACCGGGAACACGCCCCAGCTCTCCACCCGCGTGCCGGGCGCGATGCTGAAGGACTCGTCGGGTCGCGTCGTGGTGCACCAGGTGGACTCGGGACGCACCGTCCGGCCGTCCGACAGCACGATCCGTGACGAGGTCCGGTCGACCTCGACGGTCGGGCAGCTCACCGGCCACGCGACGGAGGAGTCGTTGCGGTACGTGAGGTTCAGCCGCAGCTTGCCGCCGGTGGTCTCGGCGCTGGCCAGCGTGACGGTCAGCCCCGCCCGGCTGTAGAGCAGCTCGTCGAGCGGGTAGGTCCGGGCTGCGGGCTGCGACGGCGACGGACCCGAGCCGGTGGCCGCGGAGCCCGCCGACGGGCCGCCAGTGGTGGCAGCGGCGGTGGTGGCGACCGGTCCGGACGGGGTGGGGTCGACCGGCCCGGATGCGGTGCGGTCGGCCAGGTACCACCCGCCGAGGGTGCCGACCACGGCGAGGCATGCCGTCGCGGCGATGACGGCGAGCAGGCCGGCGTACCTTTTCGTCACGGTGGGCTCCCGGCGGCGGTAAGAACGGCGATGGCGCGAAGGTAGCACCACGGTCCAATGTCGGCGGTACGCCGCAGGCAGGGCGTAGCGTCGGGGCATGGACGTCGACTGGAACGGTGAGCTGCTCGAACAGCTCGACTGGCACTGGCGGGGGCAGGCCCGCCCGCGCCTCGACGGGCTGACCGACGCCGAGTACCACTGGGAGCCCGTCCCCGACGCCTGGGGCGTCCGGCCGCGCGGGCGGAGCACCGCCCCGATGGCGCTCGGGCAGGGCGACCACCTGATCGAGTTCGCGTCGCCGCAGCCCGAGCCCGCGCCCGTCACCACGATCGCCTGGCGGCTCGGGCACCTCGTCGTGGGGGTGTTCGGCGCCCGCGTCGCCGCCCACTTCGGCGGTCCCCCGGTGGACTACGGCTCCTTCGCGTACGCCGGCACCGCCGACGCGGCGCTGGCGCAGCTCGACGAGGCGTACGACCGGTGGGTCGCCGGCGTGCGCGGCCTGGGCCGCGAGGGCCTGGCCCGGCCGTGCGGCCCGGCGGAGGGGCCCTACGCGGACCGGTCGCTGGCGACGCTCGTGCTGCACATCAACCGGGAGGCCATCCACCACCTCGCCGAGATCGCGCTGCTGCGCGACCTGCACCTGCGCCTCGGCTGACCCCGGCGGGCGCCGGCGGGGCACCCGGGTCGGCCCCGGGTGCCATATGCTGCGCCGGTTGTCACGGGGGCACGGGGAGGACCACATGCGACGCTGGCTGGGCGTCACGGCTTCGGCTGCGCTGGTCGCGGCGGCGGTGAGCGGGTGCGGCACGCCGGCCGGCACCGACGGGGACCTGACCGACGACTGGCGGCCCGTGGCCGAGGCCCGCCAGTTCGCGCCGCAGGCCGGCGAGTGCCACCTGGTCGCCGAGCCGACCGCCTACCTCACCAGCCACCAACCGGTCGACTGCGCGAAGGCGCACCTGGTCGAGACGTTCCACATCGGCACGTTCACCGGCGACCTGGCCGCCCGCCCGGTCCCGCCCCGCGTCGGGTCGGCGGCGATGCGGGGCGCGTTCGCCGAGTGCGACGCCAAGGCCAAGGAGTTCGTCGGCGGCGACTGGCGCGGCGCCCGCCTGTCCGTGCAGGTGGCGCCCACCTCGCCGGCCGGCTGGACGGGCGGCAGCCGGTGGTACCGGTGCGACCTGTTCGAGCTCGACGCCATGGGCGGCGCCAGGGGCGACTACGACGCGGCCGTCACCCGGGCGGGCAGCCTGCGGGACGTGCTGAAGGCGGCCACCCCGCTCAAGTACGGCTGCGCCGAGGCGGACGAGTGGGGACACCTGCTGGCGGTGGCCTGCACGAAGGTCCACCGCTACGAGTACGTCGGCGTCTGGACCGCCCCGGACGTGTCCTACGCGGACGCGACGAAGGACGAGAAGGCCGTCCACGCGAAGTGCCGGCCGGTCATCGCCCGCTACGCGAAGGTGCCGGTCGACGGCATGCTCCGCTACCGCACGGGCAGCACGTACCGCTTCCCGTCCGAGGAGGCGTGGGCGCGCGGCGACCGGGGGGTCCGCTGCTGGTACTGGTCCAGCGGGAAGAAGCTGACCCGGTCGATCGCCGGCGGCGGGACGAGGGTCCTACCGATCAACTGACCGGGCGTCGCCGCGAGGGCCGACGGGCTGACGGACCGGCGACACGGCGTGCACCGAGGGTGATCACGGGCGGGTGCTCGTGCTATTCTCCGGCGTCGATCTCGCCGCGCGGCCCCGATCGGGTCGTTGTCGCAGAAGGACGTCTCTGCCCCGATGCCGGCCGTTGCCGCCCCCAGCACGTCGCCGACCACGCTGGACAATCCGGCCGGCGGCGCCTTCGCCCTCATCTTCACCCGGACGCCGGCGCTGCTGCGGCTGACCTGCGGCCTGGTCGGCGCGGTGGTCGCCCTGTCGGTGCGCACCCCGCCCGTCGAGCCGGCGCTGCTGGTTCCGGCCGTGGCGGCGCTGACCGCCTGGTCGTTCTGGTACGCGGTCCGCGCGCTGCGGCACGGCATCGGTGGCGCGCTGGTGGTCGGCGACGTGGTCGCGACCACCGCCGCCTGCCTGGCGATGCCGGTGCTGGTGGCCCCGGAGGTGCTTCCCGGCGAGGTGAGCTGGATCGCGGTGCTGGCCAGCACCACGGTGATCAACGCGCAGTTGAGCGGCGCGGTCCGGTGGTCGGTCCCGGCGGGGCTGCTGGTGACCGTCGCCTACGCGACCGGCGCGCACGCCGCCGGTCGACCCGACGAGGCCGCCGCGCACGCGGCGACGCTGCTGGTGCAGACGGCCTGCGCCGCGCTGATGACCGCCATCATGCGGCGGCGGATCGACCGGGCCGACGACGCCTTCGTCGCGCACCAGCGGCTCACCCGGGAGGCGCTGGTCGCCCGGACCGCCCGCGAGGCGGAGCGGCGGCAGAACCGGGACCTGCACGACACGGTGCTGGCCACGCTGACGATGGTCGGGCTGGGCGCGGTCGCCGGTCCGTCCGCCGCGCTGCGCGAGCGGTGTGCCGCCGACCTGCGTACCCTCACCGCGCTGGCCGACGCGCGGACGACTCCCGGCGGGGGGCGGGTGCCGCTGGACGAGCGGCTGCGGGCGGTGCGCGCCCGGCTGCCGGAGCTGCCGGTCACCACCGAACTGACGCCCTGCGCGGTGCCGGCGCCGGTGGCGGAGGCGCTCGCCGAGAGCGCGTACGCGGCGCTGTCCAACGTGGCCCGGCACGCGCCCGGCGCGACCGCCGCGCTGCGGCTGGCCCGGGTCGACGGCACCGTCGTGGTCGAGGTCGCCGACGACGGTCCCGGTTTCGACCCGGCCGCCGTCCCGGCGCACCGGTACGGACTGCGCGAGTCCGTACGCGGCCGGACGTCCGCGGTCGGTGGGCGCGCCGAGATCGACTCCCGGCCCGGCGCCGGCACCCGGATCCGGTTGGAGTGGTCCGGTGTCGACTGAGACGACGAGCGCGTCGACGCGGGCGGTGCCGGCAGCGCGTACGCCCGGCGGAGGCCCGCCCCCGGTGGACCCGGCCGCGGCCGTGGCCGCCGCCTCCGACGGCGGCGCCCGGATCGTGGCGGTGGTCATCGCCCTGGCCTGGCACGTCGCGATCGCGCTGCCCGCGGCACTGGCCGCGCGGGCGGAACTCGCCGCGCCGGCGGTGGTCCTGGCCGGCTGGCTGCTCGTGGCGACGGTCGGGGTGCTGGCCGGCCTCCGGCTGCTGCGCGGCGCTCCCCTGCCGGCCTGGCCGCTGGCCGCGCTGCTGCTGGTGGTCGACCCGGTGGTCTTCGCCGCGGCCGGCGAGCGGCAGCTCTTCACCGCCGCGAACTGGGTGTGGGGCACCCTCGGCTGGTTCTTCGTCGTGGTGCTGTGGGGGCGGCGGGCGGCCGGGCTGCTCGCCGTGCTGGGCGCGCACTCGCTGATCGCGCTGGCCGGGGTGCTCGCTCACGGCGCGACCGCCCCAGCCGACCTGGCCCGGTACGCGATGTACGTCTACGCCACCGCGACGCTGCAGGTGGGGGTCTTCGTGGGCAGCACGGCGATCGCGCGGCTGGCCCGGCAGCGGGCCGGGGCGGCGGCCGCCGCCCACACGGCGGAGGCCGAGCGGGACGCCGCCGAACGGGCCCGGCGGGAGCGGCGCGCCCGCCTCACGCTGGTCAGCGGCGCCGCCGAGGAGGTGCTCGCGGAGCTGGCCGACGGCCGGGCCGACCCGACCGACCCGGACGTGCAGCGACGGGCCGTGCTGGCCGCCGCCCGGCTGCGCCGGCTCATCGCCGAGTCCGACGACGTGCCCGACCCGTTGCTGCACGAGCTGCGGGCCGCCGCCGACCTGGCGGAACGCAACGGGCTGCCGATCGACCTGGTGACGATCGGCGACCCGCCGCCGCTGCCGGTGCAGGTACGCCGCCGGCTGGCCGAACCGCTCACCGCGCTCCTGGCCGACGCGCGGGGCTGGGCCCGGCTGACCGTGGTCGCCGGGCCCGACGAGGTGGTGGTCGGCCTGGTCACGCCCGACCGGGCCGGTCCCGACACCGCCGGGCCGCCGGGTGACGACGGGCGGGTGGAGTACCTCTACGAGCGGGACGGGGAGATCAGATGGGCGCAGACCCGGTGGCGGGGGTGACCGGCGGCCGGCCGGTCGGCGTGGCGATCGTGGACGACCACCCGGTCGTCATCGAGGGGATCCGCGTCTGGCTGGCCGCCGAGCCCCGGCTGCGGGTGCTGGCGACCGGCGACGACCCCGACGCCGTGCTGCGGGTCGCCCCCGACGCCGACGTGGTCCTGCTCGACCTGCGGCTGCACGGGCGGATGGTCCTGGACAGGCTCGCCGAGCTGAGCGCGGCCGGCCGGCGGGTGGTGGTCTACTCGGAGCACACCGACCCGCAGACGATGCTCGCCGCCCTGGACGCCGGGGCGGTCGCGTTCCTGGCCAAGCACGAGGGGCGGGAGCACTGCGTGGCCACCGTGCTGGCCGCCGCCAGCGACCGCCCGTACGTGCCGCCGGCGCTCGCCGGGGCGATCGTGGGTGACCCCCGCCCGGACCGGCCCGCCCTGTCCGACAAGGAACGCGAGGCGCTGCTGCTGTGGTTCCAGTCGATGTCGAAGGCGTCGGTGGCCCGTCGGATGCGGATCAGCGAGCACACCGTGAAGCAGTACGTCGACCGGGCGCGGATCAAGTACACCCGAGCGGGGCGCCCGGCCGCCACCAAGGCGGCGCTGCTCGCCCGGGCGATCGAGGACGGCCTAGTCCGGCCGGAGGAGATCGGCATCTACCGGTCACAGGCTTCCTACGACCGGCCGACCCCCTAACGGGCGTCATGACAGCCGGCCGGGGGTCGGCGACGCTCGTCATGAGATGCCGTCGGCACCGGAGGTCATGACGATGCACGATGACGCGTCCCCCTTCTTCATCGCCCCGCACCGCTTCGACGCGGACGACGAGGTGGCCCCGGCGCTGGACCGGCGGCACGAACTCGTCGTCGAGGCCGGCGAGCGGGTGCTCGCCCGGCACCGGCTGCACGCCTCCGGGCACCTGCTCGGCCCGACTGAGGCGCGGCGGCGGTGGACGCTGCCCGAGCCGGTGGCGGTGACCGTCACCGACCGGCGGATCGCGTACGTCGGCGGTGGGCCGCAGCTCGCCCTGGTCGACGGGGTCGGTGACGGCGCGCGGCACCGCCGGGGCGCCCGGCTGCCGGGCCTGGTCAGCGGTCAGATCCGCTGGCAGTGGCCGTCCCGGCTGGAGCTGCTGGCCGCCGGGCCCGCAGAGCCCGCCCGCCTGCTGGTGGTCTGCGACGCGCTGCGCACCATCCAGCAGCCGGCCCTCGGCCTCGCCGGCCCCGCCGGGGAGATCACCGGGCTGACCCGCCGGGTGCGCCGGGCGGTGGCCGGGTTCCGGCTGGCCCACCCCGAGCTGGTGGACCTCTCGCCGCCCGAGCGGGACGTGCTGGCGGTGCGGGCCGGGGCCGGGCCGGGCGCCGGCGAGGTCCGGATCACCCTGCCCGGGTCGCTGCCGGTCGAGTTCCACTCCCGGGACGACTACTACCGGCCGGAACGCTTCGACCGTGGGTGGCACGGGCCCGCAGCCGGCGCAGCATCCGGGCATCGGTGAAGCCGACGGTGCGGGCGGCCCCCTCCACGGTGGCCCCGTGCCCGATGAGGTGCTCGGCGCGTTCCACCCGCAGCAGCTGCTGGTAGCCGAGCGGGGTCAGCCCGGTGGCCCGCCGGAACAGCCGGGTCAGCGTCCGCTCGGCCACCCCGCCGGCGGCGGCCAGGTCGGCCAGTGGCAGCGGCTCGGCGAACCGGCGGTCGATCAGGTCCTGGACCCGGTGGACCGCGTCGGAGAGGTGGGACCGGTGCCGCAGCATGGCGCCGGCCTGCGGCTCGTGACCGTTGCGCCGGGAGTGCACGACGAGGGTGCGGGCGATCCGGGCCGCCACCGCCGGCCCGTGCCGGGTGGCCACCAGGTGCAGCGCCACGTCGATGCCGCTGGCGATGCCGGCGGAGGTGACCACCCGCTCGTCGACCACGTAGAGCACGTCGCGGACCACCCGCGCCGCCGGGAACCGGCGGGCCAGGTCGTCCTGCACGTCGTGGTGGGTGGTGCAGTGCCGGCCGTCGAGCAGGCCGGCCCGGCCGAGGGCGTACGCGCCGGCGCAGACGCTGGCGACGGTGCCGCCGCCGGCGTGGTGGTCGGCCAGCCGCCGCAGGTCGTCCGGCCCGACGGGCCCCTGCGGCCCGTGCGCGCGCAGCCGCCATCCGGGTACGACCACCAGGTCGTCGCGGGTCAGCTCGGGCCACCGGAGCCCGGCCACCAGCGGTACGCCCTGCACGGTCGGCACGACCTCCCGGTCGGCGACGTAGTGCAGCCGGTAGTCGTACCCGAGATCGGCGGCGGTGGAGAAGACCTGGGCCGGGCCGGCGAGGTCCAGCAGGTGCAGCTGCGGGACGAGCAGGAAGACGACCCGGGCCATCGGCTCAGCCCCGCGCGCCGGCCGGGACCGCGCCGGTCACCTCGGCCACGGTGCGGACGGTGGCGAAGGCGTACTCGGTGCGGGCGGTCATCTCCTCGACCGACAGGGTGCGCGGGTCGGCGAGGATCTCCTCCAGCGTGGCCGTGGCCGGCAGGTCCCGGTGCGGGGTCGGGAAGGTCACCGTCGCGTCCGTCACGAAGGTCACCTGGTAGCCGAGGTCGCAGCCGATCCGGGCGGTGGTCTCGACGCACTGTTCGGTGCGGATGCCGCAGACGGTGATCTCGCGGACGCCCGCCGTCGTCAGCACCTGCTGGAGGTTGGTGGTGGTGAAGGCGTTGTGCGACGTCTTCACCAGCGTCGGTTCCCCGGGGGCGGCCGACAGCCCCTCGATCAGGCGGACGTGCCCGCTGGCCGGGTCGAAGACCCCGCCGGTGCCCGGCTCGGCGTGCAGGACCCAGACGACCAGGTCGCCGCGCTCGCGGGCGGCGTCGACGAGCCGGCCGACCTGGCCCACGATCTCGGGGTTCGAGGCGTACGCCCAGACGGGGCGCCGGCGGAAGGACTCCTGGACGTCTACGACGACGAGTGCTGCTCTGCTCATGGGTTGAATCCTCGCCGGGCGCGCGTCGGCGCGGCAGGCACCATCCCGCCCCGCTGCGGAACGATCCGGCCACCCCGCCGAGGTGCGGGGTGGGAGCCCGCGTCAGGCGTCGGGGTTGACCGCGGCGGCCCGGCGGCGGACCTCCAGGGCGGCGGCCTCCTCCAGGGTGGGCGCGGTGCCGCCGAGGTGCACCGGCAGCCACCAGGTGTCGTCGGGGCCGGCGGGCGCGTCGGGGTAGTTCCGCTGGGCCCGGTCGACCAGCGCGCTCAGCCGCGTCTTCAGGTCGGCGGTCATCGCGTTGGCGTCCGGGTAGTCGGCCGGGTCCATCGGCTCGCCGATCAGGATGGTGATCGGGGTGTGCCGGCGGGTGAGGGTGCGCGGCCGGCCCTTGGTCCAGAGCCGCTGGGTGCCCCAGAGCGCCATCGGCAGCACCGGCACACCGGCCTCGGACGCCATCCGGGTGGTCCCGCTCTTGAGCTCCTTGACCGTGAACGACCGGCTGATCGTGGCCTCCGGGAAGACGCCGACCACCTCACCGCGCTTCAGTGCGCTGACCGCCGTCGCGTACGACCCGGCGCCCGCCCGCCGGTCCACCGGGATGTGCCGCATGCCCCGCATCAGCGGGCCGGACACCTTGTGCGTGAAGACGGACTTCTTGGCCATGAACCGCACCAGCCGCTTCGACTCCTGCGCGCCCAGCCCGCAGAAGATGAAGTCGAGGTAGCTGACGTGGTTGCTCGCCAGCACCGCCCCGCCCGTACGCGGGACGTGGTGGGCGCCCTCGATGGTGATCTTCAGGTCGAGGACCCGGAACATCGTCTTGGCGGCGGCGATCACGGGCGGGTACACGAGTTCCGGCATGGCGCGAACTTACCCTGCCGGGCTCAACCCCATGCCGACCCGCCGCGCCACCGTGGCGGGCCCGTCCCCGCCCGCGCGTGCCGGGCGGCCACGGCCTGCTGCGTGGTCAGCGTCCCGGTGGTGGGCTGGCCGACCATGAACTGGCCGGTGCCGTCGCGGTCGGCCGGCGGCGCCCGGTCCACCCGGTCGCCGCCGGCCCCCGCGCACGCGGGCCGCGCTAGTCGGTGAGCCGGTGCATGTCGAGGCGGCCCCGGGCGAACGCGTCGACGCGACCCCACCGGCCCGGAATGTCCAGCACCTCGATGCGGCCCATCCCGATCGGCAGCCGGGGCTCGACCGCGAGGTGCCCCTCGTGCGGCTCCAGGCCGAGCATCGTGCGCAGCAGCAGCAGCGGCGTGCCGGTCGACCAGGCCTGCGGGCTGCACGCGGTCGGGTACTCCACCGGGAACTTGGTCAGCTCGCGGGGGTAGCCCCCGAACGCCTCCGGCAGCCGCCCCTCGAAGTAGGTGGCCGCGTCGAGGATGCCGCTGGCGATGACCGCCGCCTCCTCGGCGAAGCCGTACCGGCGCAGGCCCCAGGCGATGAACGAGTTGTCGAACGGCCAGATCGTGCCGTTGTGGTAGCCGATCGGGTTGTAGCGGACCTCGCCCTCGGCCAGCGTCCGCACCCCCCAGCCGGTGAAGAGCCGGGGACCGACCAGGTGCTCGGCGATCTTCTCGGCCCGGTCGTGGTCGACGATGCCGCTCCAGAGCAGGTGGCCGATGTTGGAGCTGAGCACGTCGCACTGGCGGCCGTCCGGGTCCAGGGCCAGGGCGTAGTACTGACCGTCCTCCACCCAGAAGTCCCGGTTGAACCGCTCCTTCAGCTCCGCCGCCTCCCGCTCCAGCCGGTCGGCGAAATCCGGGTCACCCCAGAACTCGCGGGCCAGGCGGGCGGCCCGCAGCTTCGCGTCGTACGCGTACCCCTGCACCTCGCAGGTGGCCCGGGGAAACGGCGGCAGCGTGCCGTCGCGGTAGGAGATCGAGTCCCAGGAGTCCTTCCAGCACTGGTTCTCCAGGCCGGTGTCGGTGTTGCGCCGCTCGTACCAGATGTAGCCGCTGCCGACCAGGTCGGCGTAGTCGTCGATCCACCGCAGCGCGGCCCGGCACTCCCGCTCCAACTCCATGACCAGCCCGGTGTCGCCGCTCCACTTCTCGTACTCGTCGAGCAGCACCAGGAACAGCGGGGTCGCGTCCACCGACCCGTAGTACGGCGAGTGCGGCTGTTCCTCGAAGGCGGCCGTCTCGCCGTAGCGCATCTCGTGCAGGATCCGGCCCGGGTCCTCGTCGCGGAAGTCGTCGAACCGGGTGCCCTGCAGGGATGCCAGGATCCGCAGCGTGGTCTTCGACAGGTCCGGCGTGAACGGCAGCGTCTGCAGGCAGGTCAGGATGCTGTCGCGGCCGAACATGGTCATGAACCAGGGCAGGCCGGCGGCCGGCAGCGACGCCCCGCCGAGGGAGAGCGGCGAGAAGCGCAGCGCGGCCAGGTCGATCAGGCTGCGCCGGTACGTCGAGGCGACCCGGTCGTGCTGGCTGTTGACCTTGGGGGCCCTGGCGATCCACTCCTCGAGGTCGTGCTGGAGGGCGAGCCGCTCGGTGGTGTGTGCCCGCAGGCCCATCCGCAGGTCCCGCCCGCCCGGGGAGAGCGCCATGGTCCTGACGTCGATCTCGGACTCCCACCGCTCGTTCGGCTGGAGGTGGATGGAGTAGGCGAAGCCCTTGCGGTCATACCGCGGCGCCGGGGACGCGGAGATCAACGTCTCCCGGATGAAGTTGCCCCGCCGGTAGCCCAGGCGCAGCCGGTCCGACTCGACCTCCGTGTAGATCTCGCCCTTCTTGTTGAGGATCTCGTCCTTGACCTGGAACAGGTCGGCGAAGTCGGACGCCGCCTCCATCCTGATCTCCAAGTCGACCGGCTTCTCGTCGTGGTTGAGGATGGTGAGCGTCTCCCGGAAGCTGCCCCCCACCGCCCGCTCGCGGACGATCGACAGCTTGGCGTCGACGTAGTGCGTCGCCATCCCCGGCACCAGGAAGAAGCGGGCCTCGTAGTACTGGAGGTCGTCGTACGACAGGGGGGTGAGCCGGTCGCCGTTCACCGTCAGTACCCACGTCGACAGGTAGCGGGTGTCCAGGGCGAAGAACCCGGTCGGCTCGCTCGGTGTCGCCTCGATGTCCCCGGTGTCCTCCGACACCACGAAGGTGCTGCCGTCCAGGATCCGGATCGTGTTGCTCTTCGCCATCACCGCACCTCCCGGTGGACCTCGAAGTGCCGGCGTGGTCCGCGGGCGTCCGGATGGCCGGGGAAGAGCCGCTCCATCTGCATCACCAGTCGGAGGTCCCCGCTCACCGTCATGTCCCCCCGCAGCAGCGCCGCCACCCCGTGCTCGCGGCCGGCGGCGAGCTCCTCGAAGAGGTCGGGGCTGGTGCCGACCACCGTGTCGGCCTCCTGGTCCTCCCGGCTCACCTGCAGGTGCCCGTGGTCGATCCGCAGGAGCCAGTGCGTCGTGTGCGCCCCCTCGTGCAGGTCCAGGCGCAGCGTCCCGGAGGACTTCGCCAGCAGGGGGTCGTACCCCCGCCGGTCGAGGTCCTCGAAGAACCTCGTCGTCGCGTCCACCATCGGGTCATCTCCTCCCCGTCGGTCAATGTCCCGAGCAGGGGGTCCCCGTCCGATGCCGGGCCAACCTCGCCCGGATGGGGTGAGTCGCCTCCGGCGAGGGGCGACGGTGCGGCCCGCTCCCCGTTCCGGGGCGGGCGCACCGGCTAGATCACCAGGGTGTCGTGGCGGCCCTTCCACCGGCGGACGTGGCCGCGCCACCCGGCGAGCAGCGCGATGACGGTCCAGCCCACGCCGCCGAGGAGCAGTGCCGCCAGCATGCCGCCGGAGTCGACCCGGTCGGCGGCCTCGAGGTCGACCACCCCGTCCGGATCGGTGAGCACGGCGAGCCTGTCGCCGACCCGGTAGCCGGGGTTGCTGCCCTGGTGGACCAGCGGCTCGTCGAGGCGCCCGTCGGCGCCCTGGAGCGTGAACTCGTGCCGCTTGCCGACGACCTGCACGTCGACGATGGCCACCTCCTGGCGGACGCCGCGCGCCTCCAGCACCGCCTCCGGCGCGAGCTGCACCGATCCCACCAGGACGAACAGGGCCGGAACAACCGCGAGGAAGGCCAGCCACGCGGCCCGGTGCAGCAGACGTACGGCGAACACGAAGGCCAGGCAGAGAAGCAGGCCGGTGATGATCGGGACGACCGTCGCGCCCACCGCCACGTACGCGACGGCGGTGTTCAGCGCGATCACGACCAGACCGAGCAGCACCACCAGCATCGTCGTCGTGATCGACCTGCCGGCCGACCAGGCTCCCGCCATGGGTCCGGAACCGGTAGCCGGCGCCGTCATCGTGGATCGGTGCTGGGGCGGCCATCCGCTCGGTTGGCTCCGGCCTGGTGTGGGGGGCTGTGCGGACACGGCAAGATCATAGAACTGGCGGTCCATCACCCCGGGGTGACGGCGCCACGCCGACGGTGAAGACGCGACGCCGGCTCCCGCTCCGGGGAGCCGGCGCGCCGCGGCGGACGGTCAGTTGTTCGGTTCGTCGGCGCTGATGTCGGCGAGCACCGACTGCGGCTCCCGCTCCACGGCGAGGTCACCCATCGAGACCAGGCCGACCAGCCGCCCGTCGTCGATGACCGGCAACCGGCGGACGGCGTACGTCCGCATCAGGTCGGCGGCGGCCACCGCGTCGTCGTACTGGCTCACCGTGATCACGTCCTTGCTGGTGACCCGGTTGAGCGGCGTCGAGTTCGGGTCCATGTTCTCGGCCACGCCCCGGACCGTGATGTCCCGGTCCGTCACGATGCCGATGACGTCGTCGCCGTCGGTCACCACCACGTCGCCGATGGCGCTGTCGCGCATCTCCTGCGCCGCGGCGGTCAGCGTGTCGTTGCCGTCCATCGTCACCAACCGGGTCGTCATGAACTCTCCGACCGTTGTCATGGTGCTCCCCTCTCGGTGTCGGCACCGCCGTCTACCCGCCGACCGGACGGGGTAACGCGACGCGCCTCGGGCGAGCCCGGGTCGGGTGCGCGACGGGCCCCCGCCGAAGCCGGCGGGGGCCCGTGGAGGCGCGCCGGTCAGCGGCGCTCGGCGGCAACCAGCTCGGCGAGCTGCACCGCGTTGAGCGCGGCGCCCTTGCGCAGGTTGTCGTTGGAGCAGAACAGGGCGAGGCCGTGCTCGACGGTCTCGTCGGCGCGGATCCGCCCCACGTAGGTCGGGTCCTGCCCGGCCGCCTGCAACGGGGTCGGCACGTCGGCGAGCGCCACGCCAGGGGCGCCGTCGAGCAGCTCGCGGGCCCGCTGCGGGGTGATCGGGCGGGCGAAGCGGGCGTTGATCTGGAGCGAGTGGCCGGTGAACACGGGCACCCGGACGCAGGTGCCGGAGACGCGCAGCCCGGGGATCTCCAGGATGCGGCGGCTCTCGTTGCGCAGCTTCTGCTCCTCGTCGGTCTCGAAGCTGCCGTCGTCGACGATCGAGCCGGCCAGCGGGAGCACGTTGAAGGCGATCGGCCGGGCGAAGGAGCGGGGGGCCGGGAACTCCACGGCCGCGCCGTCGAAGGCGAGGCCGGCGGCGTGCTCGGCGACCTTGCGGACCTGCTCGTCGAGCTCGGCGACGCCGGCCAGGCCAGCGCCGGAGACCGCCTGGTACGTCGAGACGACCAGGCTGACCAGCTCCGCCTCGGCGTGCAGCGGGCGCAGCACGGGCATCGCCGCCATCGTCGTGCAGTTCGGGTTGGCGATGATCCCCTTGGGGCGTACGGCCGCGGCGTGCGGGTTGACCTCGGCGACGACCAACGGCACCTCGGGGTCCATCCGGAACGCCGAGGAGTTGTCGATGACGACGGCCCCGGCGGCGGCGACCCGCGGCGCGAGCTCCTTCGCGGTGCCCTTGCCAGCGGAGAAGAGCACGATGTCGAGCCCCGCGTAGTCGGCGGTGGCCGCGTCCTCCACGGTCACCTCGCCGTCCCGCCAGGGCAGGGTGCGCCCGGCCGACCGCGCCGAGGCGAACAACCGCACCTGCTCCGCCGGGAACTCCCGCTCCGCCAGCACCTGCCGCATCACGCCACCGACCTGGCCGGTGGCCCCCACAATGCCGATCCTCATGCCCGCGAGGCTACCCAGCCCGGCGACCCGGCCGGGAACGCTTTCCCACCGACCGGGGCCGGCGGCGGCCCCGCCCGGCGGTGGCCGTCGTCACCCGAGCCGGCCGCCGGGACGGAACGACGGCGCCGGACGGGCCGGTGGGACGGGAGAATCGTGGGCCGGCGGGGCGGCTCGCCGGAGCATCCACGTCGGCCGCCCGGCCACGGCCACGGCACCCGGCCGGGGGCGGCGCGACCGAAGTCACACCGCCCCGGCCGGTCAGGAGGCGGGCTCGACCAGCTCGCCCAGGCCGGTGGCGACGAGTTCGTCGCGGATCACCGCGGCGTCGCCCTCCACCACGAGGGCCAGCTCCTCCGGGCGCAGGTGCGCGGCGGCCGCCGCCGAGACCTCCGCCACGTCGGCGGCGAGCAGCGACTCCCGCAGCCGGGCGTGGTAGTCGTCCGGCAGGTCGTGCACGACCAGGGTGGTCAGCGCGGAGGCGATCGCCCGGGGGGTCTGCAGCTCGACCGAGAGCTGCCCGGCCCGCCAGGAGCGCGCGACCGCCAGCTCCTCCTCGGTCACCCCGGTCTCCCGGGTACGGGTGATCTCCCCGACCGCCTCGACGACGGCCGGCGCGGTGACCGCCGTCTGCACGCTGGAGCTGACCCCGAACCGGCCGAACCGGCGGGCCGAGGCGAAGTCGCCCCGGATGCCGTACGTGTAGCCACGCACCTCGCGGATCAGGTGGTTGAGCCGGGAGGTGAACGCCCCGCCGAGCACCGTGCCGGCGAGCGTCATCGGCACGTGGTCGGGGTGGGCGCGGTGCGGCGACGGGTGGCCCAGCCGCAGCATGGACTGCACCGAGCCGGGCCGGTCCACCAGGATGATCCGCCGGCCGGAACGGGTCGGCACCTCGATCGGGCCGCCCCGGTCGACCGGCCCGCCGCCGGTGCCGGCGAACACCGTCGCGCCGAGCGCGTCCAGGTCCAGCCGGTCCAGGTCACCGGCGACGATCAGCGTGCCAGGGCGGATGAACCACTCGGAGTGGAAGACGGTGACGTCCTCGACGTCCAGCGCGGCCACCGACTCCGGGTCGCCGTAGAGGGGGCGGCCCCAGCGGTTCCCGGCGCCGAACAGGTCCGCGCGCAGCGCCGCGTCGGCCCGCGGGCCGGGGTTGGCCCAGTCCATCCGCAGCGCGGTCGCCTCGTCGTCGCGGACCCGCCGGACGTCGTCCGGGTCCAGCTTCGGGGTGCGCACCGCCTCGGCGAGCAGCTCCACGGCGGCGCTCAGCCGCTCCACCGGCACCTGCACGCTGACCTGGAAGGAGTCCCAGTCCAGCCCGATCACCAGCTCGGTGCCGAGCCCCTCGATCGCCAGCGCGTACGCCGCCGCGTCGCGCTGCGCGGTCCCCTCCTCCAGGGCCTTGGCGAGCACCGCGCCGAGCCCTTCCTTGCCGGTCGGCTCGTGGCCGGCGCCCGCGTCGAGCAGCAGCAGCGCCACGGCCAGGTTCTGCCCGGGCAGGTGCGCGGCGACCACCTGACCACCCGCCACCGTGCGGCGGACCACCTGCGGGAACCGGTACGGGCGGGCGGCGCCCGGCCCGGGACGGTCAGCGATCAGCGTCATCAGGGCTTCTCCTCGGGCAGGTAGGTCAGGGTCACCCGGTCGTCGGCGGCGAGCACCTCGGCGGCGGCCTCGGCGATCTGCTCGGCGGTCACCGCGAGCCAGGCCGGCAGCCGCTCCGCGGCCTTCGCCGGGTCGCCGAACTGGGTGGCGTAGCGCCCCAGCGTGTCCGCCCGGCCGTCCACGGTGGACATCTGCCGCCACCAGGAGGTGCTCAGCAGGGACTTGGCCCGGTCCAGCTCGGTGGCGGTGACCGGGACGGTGACCAGTTCGTCGACCACCTCGGCCAGCCCGGCGGCCAGCCGTTCGGCGCTTACCCCGGGGCGGGCCGTGGCGGTGGCGATCAGCGGCGCGGGGGCGTGCGTGAGATCCACCCCGTACGCCCCGACCAGGTCGGGCTGGGCGATCCGCTCCCCGTCGGCGAGGCGCTGGTAGAGGCGGCTGCCCCGGCCGCTGCCCAGCACGGTGGCGAGCACCGTCATCACGTCGTAGCCGGGGCTGCCGAAGGGGTGGGTGCGGTGCGCGACGTAGACGCGCGGCGCCGGCACGTCGGCGGTGACCGTCTCGACGGCTGGTCGGCCGGTGGCCGGGACGCTCCGGCCGTCCGGCGCGGGCGGGATCTCCGCGCGAGACGGGATCGCGCCGAAGTACTTGTCGGCCAGCGCGAACACCTCGGCGGCCGAGGCGTCGCCCACCACGGTGAGCACCGCGTTGTCGGGCGCGTAGTAGGTCCGGTGGAACGCCTGGAAGGTGTCCAGGTCGGCGGCGTTCAGGTCGGCCATCGACCCGATCGTGGCGTGGTGGTAGGGGTGCCCGGGCGGGTAGAGCAGCGGCAGCAGCCGCAGCCAGGCGTCGCCGTAGGGCACGTTGTCGTAGCGCTGGCGCCGCTCGTTCTTGACCACGTCCCGCTGGTTGTCCAGCTTCTCCTGGGTCAGCGCGGGGACCAGGCCGCCCATCCGGTCCGCCTCCAGCCACAGCGCCAGTTCCAGGTGCTCGGCGGGAACGGTCTCGAAGTAGTTGGTGCGGTCCGGGTTGGTGGTGGCGTTGAGGGAACCGCCCGCGCCCTGTACCAGCTTCATGTGCTCGGTCTTCGCCACGTTGGCCGAGCCCTCGAACATCAGGTGCTCGAAGAGGTGGGCGAAGCCCGTCTGCCCTGCGGGTTCGTGCCGGGAGCCGACGTCGTACCAGAGGTTCACGGCGACCGCGGGGGCGGTGCGGTCCTCACTCACCACCACGCGCAGGCCGTTGTCCAGTCGGGTGGTCTCGATGGGCCAGGGGTAACCGCTGTCGGGCATGGCACGACGCTATCCGATCAGGTGCGCGCGAAGGGGACGCGCCGCACGTGGCGAGGCATCGACCGCCGGCGGCCGGGTACCGGGGGAGGATGCCGCCTGCCGCCACCGTGACCGACCGGGCCGCCGTCGCGGTCGACCACGCGACCGCCGCCCTGACCCGGCTGCGCCGGGCCCGCCTGCTGCACCCCGCGGGCCGCTCGTTCGCGGGCGAGGTCGTCGTCTGGGGCACGCCGGGACCGCCGACCGGGGTGCCGCTGCTGGACGACCCGGGTCGCTTCCGGGCGACCGTCCGGCTCTCCAAGGGCGTGCCCACCCCCGGCGGCTGGCCGGACGTGCTGGGGCTGGCCGTGCGGCTGCACCTTGATGCCGGCCGGCCGTTCGACCTGCTGGTCAGTTCCAGCGGGGCCGCGCCGCTGCTGCGGAACCTGCCGCTGCCCCGGCGGCGCTTCGCGGGGACGTACAGCACGATCATGCCGTTGCGCGCGGGCCGGCGGCGGCTCTTCCTGGCCGCCCTGGCCGACCCGGAGTCGCCCGACCTGGGCCGCAGCCTGGCCGAGGTGGCCGCCGCGGCCCGGGCGGACGCGCCGCGCCTGGTGCTCGCGGTCGCGTCCGCCGTCGGGCCGTGGCGGCCGTTCGGCCAGGTCGTCCTCGGCGCCCAGCTCAGCGCCCGGGAGGACGCCGCGCTGGCCTTCGACCCGATCGGCAACCTGCCGCCCGGGCTGCGGGCCGTCGGCCCGATCGCCTGGCTGCGGGAGCACACCTACCGGGGCTCCCGACGGGCCCGGGGCGCCGTGGCTCAGTCGGGGGGTTCGATGGGGGTAACCGTCTGATCGGAGGTACGCCGTTCCAGCACGGTGTCCGGGGCGGCGTTGCGGTCCTCCTCCCGGATGTCGGACTCGGCGAGGATGGCTTCCGCCTGCGCCTGGGGGTCGTCGCTGCCGACCGCCGCCTCCTCGGGCAGCAGGTGGGCGCGGGACTCCACCCGTTCCTGGTCGCTCTGCTCGTGACTCATGACCGCCCACATACCCCGCCGCCGCCTCCGGCACGCCGCATGATCGCGCCGGGCCCGGCGGGAGGCCCGCCCACACCGGGCGGAGACGGACCGGCCCGCAGGCAGAGGCGGGGCGGCGCGTGGAGGCGGGGCGGCGTGCGGAGGCGGGGCGGCGTGCGGAGGCGGGCCGACGGGCGGAGGCGGGCCGGTCAGGAGCGGAACGGGCCGCGCACCTCGTAGGTGACGCCCCCGGAGGAGGAGCCGGACGTGCCGCGCTGCGACGAGCAGTAGAACCGGCTGCCGTCGGGCGAGAACGCCGGCCCACAGATCTCCGACGAGGACTGGCCGGTGATCCGCAGGAACGGGGCGACCACCCCGGCCGGCGTGATCACGTTGATCTCCATGTTGCCGCCGTCCTCGGCGACGTAGAGGTCGCCCGAGCGGGTCCCGGTGATGTTGTCCACCCCGGTCAGCGGCGCCGTCCCCGAGACGAGCGAGTCGTCGTACGCCAGGTCGATGCGCTGGTTCACCGCGTCGTAGGCCCAGACCCGGTTGTCGCCCTTGGTGGTGAACCAGCAGGTGCCGTCCGCGTACCAGCAGCCCTCGCCGCCGTTGAACTTCTTCGCGCCCGCGACCTGGTTGCGGGTCAGCGTGGGCGAGCCGTCCGGGTCGGGCACCCGCGCCCAGCTCACCGGGCCGCTGGTGCCCGTGCCGGCGACCAGCACCTCCAGCGTGCCGGCGGAGAGGTCACCCCAGGTGGTGGGCCGGAACCGGTAGAAGCAGCCGCTGGACTCGTCCTCCGTGAGGTAGACGACCCGGCGGTCCGGGTCGCAGGCGGCGGCCTCGTGGTTGAACCGCCCCATGGCGGCCCGCCGCACCCCGGCCCGGTCGCCCTGCGGGTACGTCTCGTACACGTAACCCCGGCTGACCTCCTCGCCGGAGAGCCAGGTCCCCCACGGCGTCGCGCCGCCCGCGCAGTTGCGGTTGGTGTTCGACAGGATGCGGTACGCCGAGACGACGCTGCCGGCGGCGTCGAAGCGCACCGCGGACGCCCCGCCGGTGGTGAGGATCTCGGAGTTCGAGACGTAGATCCAGCCCGTGCCGGCGACGAAGCAGGCGCCGCCGTCGGGCGCGTCGTGCCAGGTGTACGACGTGCCGGGCACCGTCTGCCGGGACCGGGCGATCACCCGGCTGGTGAAGCCGGCGGGCAGTTGGATGCCGTTGGCGTCGGCCGCGCCGAGCGGCCCGTAGGGGCTGGCACCGGGCTGAGCAGGGGCGGCGTGGGCGGCGCCGGCCCAGAGACTGCCGGAGAAGGCGGCGGCGCCGCCGAGGACGGTGGCGCGCAGGACGGTACGACGGTCCATCGGGAACCTCCGGAGAGCAACGGTCGGTGTCGATGAAACTACCGCCGTAGACATCGACGGAGGTGAACGCGAGGCGAGTCTTTCCCGACGACCGGGTGGACCTTCCCGCACGGTCGGGTACGCTGGGCCGCGTGACGCGTTCGTATCGATGGTTTAGGCAGCCGGCTCGCACGCCGGTGACTTCACCATGATCTGACGTCACCACATTCGAGCCGGCCGGGCAGGAGCTCTCGTTCCTGCCCTTTTGCGTACGAGCAGCCGGCTCGACCTGGGCACCGGCCCCGGGGCACGGTCGGCGGAAGGATTCCCACCGTGACGACCCCGGAGACCGTTCGGGTCAGCGACCAGCGGATCGACCGCGTCGTGCCGCTGACCACCCCGGCCCTGCTGCACCACGAGCTGCCCCTCGACGACACGCTCGCCTCGGCCGTGCTGGCCGGGCGACGCGCGGTCGGCCGGGTGCTGGACGGCGCCGACGACCGCCTCCTGGTGGTGGTCGGCCCGTGCTCGGTGCACGACCCGGCCGCCGCCCTGGAGTACGCCCACCGGCTGCGCGACGCCGCCGCCCGGGTGGCCGACGACCTGCTCGTGGTGATGCGGGTCTACTTCGAGAAGCCGCGCTCGACGGTGGGCTGGAAGGGCCTGATCAACGACCCCGGGCTGGACGGCTCCGGCGACGTCAACACCGGCCTGCGTACCGCCCGCGCGCTCCTGCTCGACGTGCTGCGCCTGGGGCTTCCCGTCGGCTGCGAGTTCCTCGACCCGATCACCCCGCAGTACATCGCCGACACGGTGGCGTGGGGCGCGATCGGCGCGCGGACGGTGGAGAGCCAGGTGCACCGGCAGCTCGCCTCCGGCCTGTCGATGCCGATCGGCATGAAGAACCGCCCGGACGGCAGCATCGGCACCGCCGTGGACGCCATCCGGGCCGCCGGCGTACCGCACGTCTTCCCCGGCATCGACTTCTCCGGCACGCCGGCGATCCTGCACACCCGGGGCAACGCGGACGGGCACCTGGTGCTGCGCGGCGGGGGCGGGCGGCCGAACTACGACGCGGAGTCGGTGGCCGGCGCCCTGGAGCTGCTGCGCGCGGCCGGCCTGCCCGAGCGCGTGGTGATCGACGCGAGCCACGCCAACAGCGGCAAGGACCACCGCAACCAGCCGAGGGTGGCCGCCGACGTGGCCGCCCAGCTCGACGCCGGCCAGCGCGGCATCGTCGGGATCATGCTGGAGAGCTTCCTGCTCGCCGGCCGCCAGGACCTCGACCCGACCCGCGAGCTGACGTACGGCCAGTCGGTCACCGACGCCTGCATCGGCTGGGACACGACCGAGGAGGTCCTCACCCACCTGGCCGCCGCCGTCCGCACCCGCCGCCGCACCCCCGCCCCCACCCCCGCCTGACCCGACTCTCCCCCGCCCGCCCAGCCCCTGCCCTGCCCTGACCCACCCCGCCCTGGCCCGGCCCAGCCCGGCCCCGTGATCATGAGGTTGGCGGCGAAATTGATCTCCATTTGTGCCGCCAACCTCATGATCACCGGGAGCAGGGGGCAGGGCGGCCGGGCGCCGGGAGCCGGGAGCCGGGCGGGCCGGGGGCGGGAGGCGAGGGGGACGGGATGCAGCGGGGCAGGGGAAGGGGGGAGAGACAACGCCGCCCCCGGGCCCGGAGGCTCGGGGGCGGCGCTGGTGTCGGTGTGCAGGTCGCCTCTCGGCGAGTGGCGCGACGCGGCTCCAGCCGAACGGTATTCCGCGAAGGCGATTTAGGTGAGGCCCGGGGACACTGGGCACACCGACACCTGACTCAACGGGCGACCCGCCGCCGGTGTTCCGGCCCCCGCCATGACCGCCGTCACAGCCCGGCGACCACCCCCGCGCAGCGGGCACCGGCCGCGCGGTGACGTTTGACCGATTCGGACGCGGGTAGCTGACCGACGTGACCGACGACGCACCTGTGACGGACGCGCCCGTGATCGAGGAGCCGGACACCCGGCGCCTCGACGAGCTGCTCGAGGACCTCTACCACGGCCAGGAGCGGATCAGTCAGGCGGACATCTACCGCCGGGCCGTCGCCGCCGAGCTTCCCGCGCAGCTCCTCACCCGCATCGCCGCCCTGCCCGGGGGCGAGTACGCCGTGGACGAGGTCGCCGACCTGCTCGGCGGTTCGGTCACCTGACGCCCCGCGGCTCCGGTCGGGCCGTCGGCGCGGCCCGAGCGGCTCGTGCCGGCCCCTCGTCCGCGGAGCGAAACGCGCCGCCACCCGTCCCCCAGGGGCGGCCGGCCTTCCCGCACCGGGGGCCGACGAGCAGTGAGGAGAGCGAGATGTCCCACCACGAGGAAGAGCACGAGAAGCTGCCGGCGCTCGGTCAACCGCCCAAGGGCCGGGACACCCTGCCGGAGCCCGACTTCGCCAACGAGCACGACCGCACCGCGGTCGACCGGGACATCATCACCGGGGCGGACGCCGACGAGCGCGAGCCGGAGGCATCCCGGGGCTGGGCCGGCGAGGACCACGGCACCACCCCGACCTGACGCTCCGCCGGCCGACCCGAGGCACGACGAGGACGGCGACGACCGAGGGACGGCAGGAACAAGCGGCGGCACGACCAACGAACGGCATGACACGAGAACGGCACGACGAAGGGGGCCGGCTGCGCGCCGGCCCCCTTCCGTACGTCGTCAGTCCTCGTCGTGGTCGCCGCCCTCGGCGGCCTGCTGGGCCACCGCGTACGCCATCTGGAGGAAGTCCGAGGCGGCCACGGCGGTCAGCGCGGTCGCCACCAGCCGGGTGAGCCGGGGGGCGAGCACCAGCCCGCCGGTGAGCCCGGTGGCGACCCAGACGGCGAGGCAGAACGGGCAGCTCAGCAGCTCCCCGATCGCGTGCCGGGTGGAGCTGCCCTGGTCGCGGACCTGCTCCATCACCTCGCCGCTGCCGATCGGCTTGTCGTACCGGGTGAACGGGGCCCGCAACGGGCTCGTCACCGCGTCCTTCGACAGCAGCCGGCTCAGCTTGTGGGTGGCGATGGCGAGCAGCACAACGTCGGCCGGCGCGGGACGCTCGGGCACCGGGCGGCCGGTCGCCTTCACCAGACCGGCGATGCCGGCGGTCACCCCGGCGTAGGTGCCCATCGCGGCCAGGTAGCCGCCCAGCGGCCGGTGCTCGTGCGGCGCGTACGCCTGGCGCAGCCGCGCCACCTTCTCCTTCAGGGCGGTCACCCGGTCTCCTCGGTCTTCTCGGTCCCGCGACCGGCTCAGCCGGCCTGCAGGTTGTCGGCCACCTCACGGGCGAGGCTGTCCAGCGCCTCGTCGGCCAGCCGCTCGGCGTCCGGCCCGCCGGTCAGGTCGAGCCGCGTCCGGGCGCCGCCCGCCTGGGCCGGCTCCACCCGGATCTCGGCCGACCACTCCTCGGCGGCGCTCCACCGGGCCCGCAGCTCCTCCGCGCTGACCTCCTCCGCCGGGGTGCCGTCGGCCCGCAGCGGCTCGGGCAGCCACGCCGACGCCCGGGCGGGGTCGGTGGCGGTGCTGAACACCACCTCCGGCGGCGCGGACATCCCGCGCTCGGCGGACGCCATCACGCGTCCCGCAGCCGGCTCGGGTCGACCTCGCGCCCGGGATGCCGGGCGAGGTACTCGGTCTCCAGCTCGGCGGTGCGCCGCAGGTGGTTGGCGAGCGCGGAGTCCGACGCGTGGCGCAGGGTGTCCAGGCGGGTGCGGTGCAGGCTGTGCATCTCCCGGATCAGGTCCTCGTCGGCCAGCTCGGCGGGGTCGACCCCGAGCAGCTCGCCGTCGGGCGGGTCCGCCTCGCCGGAGGCCCTGTCGTGGACGTGGTCCCCGTCCCACTCGGGCATCCGCTGCTCCGGACTGCCGAAGTCGTCCTGCCGTACCGATCCCGTCATGATCGACCCCCTGCTCTGGTTTGGGCTCGCGTCTAGACGGATGCCCACACCGGGTGGCACCAAACCATCCCGCGGCTACGACGCCGCGTCGGAGAGCGCCTCGGAGACCGGTACTCTCGAAGCCATGAAACGGCTCTGGACCCCGGCGTGGATCGCGCGCCACGTGGCCATGGTCGTGCTGGTCACCGGTTTCCTGGGCCTGGGCTGGTGGCAGGTCAGCCGGGCTGCCGCCGGCAACGCGATCAGCTGGGGCTACGCGGTCGAGTGGCCGATCTTCGCGGGCTTCGTGGTCTTCGTCTGGTGGCGTGAGGTCCGGCACACGCTGCGGGGACCGGCGGCGCCGGCCGACGCGCCCGGTGAGGCGTCGACCGCCGCCGGGACGCGGCCGGCCGACGCCCCGGAGGCCGCGACGCGCCCGGTCGTACGCCGACCCGTGCGGGTCGCCCGCGTGGCCGCGGCTGCCGACGGCGGTGAGGACGGCGACCTGGCCGCCTACAACCACTACCTGCAATGGCTGAACGACAACCCGGGTGCGAAGCCCGGCGACTACCCCGGCTGAGCCGGGCGCGAAAGGACGGACGACGGTGGGCGCAGCCCTGACCCGGTACCGAGTCATCGCCTGGATCGTCGGCGTGGCGCTGATCCTGCTGGTCGTGATCGGCATGCCGATGAAGTACGGCTTCGACGACCCGATCCTGGTGGAGACCGTGGGCCAGGCGCACGGCTTCCTCTACATGCTCTACCTGGTGGCCGCCTTCGACCTGTCCCGCCGGGCCGGCTGGCCGCTGAAGCGGATGGTCCTGGTGATGCTGGCCGGCACGGTGCCGTTCGTCTCCTTCTACGCCGAGCGGCGGGTCAGCTCCTGGGTGACCGCGGAACGCGCCGAGCGCGCCCCGGAGCCGGTCGCCGGCTGACGCCGGCTACCGGTTGGGCCGCCACGGGTCGGCCGAGGCGAGCGGGTCCTCCCAGCCGCCGTACCGGTTCATCTCCCGGGCCCGGCGCAGGGCCCGGGTGACCTGGCCGAACTGCCGCTCGTCGTCGCTGCTGAACAGCAGCACCCGCTCGCCCCGGCGCCGGCCCCACAGCTCGTACGCGGGCGGTCGCCACCTGTCCCCCACCAGCGCGACCAGCACGGGCAGCAGGAACACCAGGCCCAGGACGAGGTACGCCCCCGCGGTGAGCCGTTGCAGCCCGCCGGTGAAGCCGAGCAGCAGGCCGACGCCGCCGATCATGGTGCCGGTGACGACGACGGCCCGTACCGCGACGCGGTCGTGCGGGCCGCGGCCGGTGTGCAGGTGGGTCAGCTCGGTGACCCGCCAGCTGTTGCGCCCGACGGTGAACCGGTCGACCGTCACGATGATCCCGGGTCGGGCGTAGAGGAGGGTGTTCTTCCCTGCGGTCGGTCGCGCCGACCGCGTCTGTCGTGTGGCGCCTTGAGGGTTCACGGTTCTACCTCCCGCGGCTGGTGCCGGGTCGGCTCCCGTCGCCGGTCTCGCATCGGTGCCGGTCGACGGGATTCCCGGCTGCGCGCTTCATTGTGTGGCGCACGTGCCAGCCCGGAGGGCGGTTTCGGCTCACGTCCGAGGCCGGCGGGTGCCTGGCCCGCCGGTTGCGGCCACCATGTCGGTCTTGTCGGTCATAACGGCTCAGCCTCTAACGGCATACGCCGACAACGACGAATGGCGCGGATCGCCCGATCGCCGGCAATAGCCGCGGGCGCCCCGCGGCGGGCCGGAGAAGTCGATCACGCGGCGTGCCCGTCGTGATCAACAGTTTCCGTCACTCGGCCAACATTCGACCCTGCTTCAACTGCGCATCACTCCTGCCCCGGGATAGGTTGTCCGGGCCGGCCCGGTCGATCGCCGTCCACCCGGACAGCACCGGCCCGGTGTCGTCGGGGGCGTCAGCAGCCCGCGGCGGCCGGTGGGAGAGGAGCCTTCCGCTCTTGTCGTCCCTCAGGAACACGCTGCGCGCCCTGGCGGTCGCCGTGGTGTCGGCCACGCTGCTCGCACCGGCGGCACCCGCCCGGGCCGAACCGTCCCCCGCCGAGCTGACCCGGCGGATCGAGAATTCCTCCAACCAGCTGGAACACGTCGTCGAGGCGTACAACAAGCTCCGGGAGGAGATCAAGACCAACGAGGCCGCCGTGGCGCGGGTGCAGAGCCGGATCGGCCCGCTGGAGCAGGAGACCGAGCGGAGCCGGGCGGACGTCGGCGAGCTGGCGGTGACCGCGTACAAGACCGGCAGCAACCTGACCACCGCGGACGCGCTGCTGCGTCCCGGCGGCCCCGACACCCTGCTGGACCGGCTGGGCATGCTCGACCAGCTCACCCGGCAGCGGCAGGAGAAGATCTCGAACTTCACGGGCAACCAGCGCCGGCTGCTCGACGAGAAGACCCGGCTGGAGATCACGCTGGGCCGGCAGGCCGCCCAGGCCCGCGAGATGACCGCCGCCAAGAAGCGCATCGAGCGCGACCTGGCCGAGCTCTACGAGCTGCGCCGGCAGGCGTACGGCCGGGCCACCGAGAAGCCGGCCGCCCGGCCCGACAGCGCCAAGGAGGCCCCGGCGGTCTCCGGCCGGGCCGGCGTCGCGGTGCGGTACGCGTACGGCGCGCTCGGCAAGCCGTACGTCTGGGGCGCCGACGGGCCGAACGGCTACGACTGCTCGGGCCTGACCTCGGCGGCCTGGCGGGCGGCCGGCAAGTCGCTGCCGCACAACACCCGGATGCAGTGGGGCGCGGTCACCCACATCAGCCGGAGCGACCTGCGCCCCGGCGACCTCGTCTTCTACAGCGGGCTCGGGCACGTGGGCCTCTACGTCGGCGGCGGCCAGGTGATCGACGCGCCGAGCGCCGGGCGCAACGTGCTCAAGCGGGGCATGAACCTGATGCCCATCCAGGGCTACGGCCGGGTCCGCTGACCGCAGCCGAGTACGGCGAACGGCCGGCGTCCCCCTATCGGACGCCGGCCGTTCGCCGTACTTCCTACCCTGCTCAGGCCGCCTGGAGCCCCTCGGCCCGGGCCAGCTCGCGGAGCCGGCCGAGCGCCTGGATCTCCAGCTGCCGGATCCGCTCCCGGGAGAGCGAGAACCGCGAGGCGACCTCGGTGAGGGAGTGCTCCCGGCCGTCCTCGAGCCCGTAGCGGGCCCGCATGATGCCGGCCGAACGGTCGTCGAGGTGGTTGAGCAGGCCTTCGATCCGCTGCCGCTCCAGCCCGGTGAGGACGATCTCCTCCGGCGACGGCGCGTCGCTGTCGGCGACCAGGTCGCCGAGGTTGGTGTCGCCGTCGTCGCCCACCGGGGTGTCCAGCGAGACGGTGTCCTGCGACCAGCGGACCAGCTCGTTGACCCGCTCGACGGTGACCCCGAGGGACGCCGCGATCTGCTCCGGCTCCGGGTCGCTGCCCAGCTCGCGGGTGAGCTGGCGGGCCACGTTGCGCATCCGGTTGACGTCCTCGACCAGGTGCACCGGCAGTCGCACGGTGCGCTCCTGCTGGGCGATCGCCCGGCTGATCGCCTGGCGGATCCACCAGGTCGCGTAGGTGGAGAACTTGTAGCCACGCACGTAGTCGAACTTCTCGACCGCCCGCACCAGGCCGGTGTTGCCCTCCTGGATCAGGTCCAGCATGGGCATGCCCGACCGGACGTAGCGGCGGGCGATCGACACGACCAGCCGCAGGTTGGCCCGGATGAACAGGTCCTTGGCCCGCTCACCCTCGGCGACCAGCCGCTCCAGGTCGTCCCGGTCGACACCGGCGGGGACGCGGTCCTCGCCGAGCAGGTGCTCGGCGTAGAGGCCGGCCTCGATCGCCTTGGAGAGGTCGACCTCCCTGGCGGCGTCCAGCAGTGGCGTCCGGGAGATCTCGTGAAGGTAGACGCCGACCAGGTCGCGCTCCTCGGCAACCTCGTCGGTTCGCATGCCGATGTTCTTGTCCACGTTGCCCACGGTCCCCTCGCTCGCGCCGGTTGCCCGGTTCCTTGCCATCCCCACGTCCATCAGCCCTCCCCCGTAACTTGCGCCGTGCCCACCGGTGCTGACACCTACACAACAGTTGAGACGCGTCGGGGATTCCATGTCGTGAGTCGAAAGTGTCACGAATGCCTGATAATCCGCTGAGAGCGCGGTCCATGTTTGCTGTCAGCACCCCATGTGGCGGCTCTCCGATGGGCACTCCGATGGGCACCACACCAGGGGCGGCGGATGGACGTGTCGCCGTCTCCCGGACCATGGCAGCACCGCCCGCCCGGGGGACGCAGCGACCCGGGTCACCGTCGCGCTGCGATCCTGGTCACTGTCAGGACACGCGCCGGTGCACCGGTCGGTTCATCCACGCCCGTGGTAATACCCCACCCCCCGGTGAACAATCCGCACCGGTGATCCATACCCGTACGTGACGGGGGTCGCAGGGTGGGTGGAACGCGGGGGTGGGGTCAGGAGGCGAGCAGGGCCAAGGCGCCGCGGACCTGGTCGGCGGAGCGGGCCAGGGCGGCCCGCGCGGCGGACACCTCCACGCCGGAGACGAGCAGGACCAGCGCCACCTTCATGTCGCCGTCGGCCTCGTGCAGGGCCTGCCGGCAGATCTCCTCCGAGCAGCCGGTGGCCTCGATCAGGATCGAGATCATCCGACCCCGGAGCTTGGCGTTGGTGGCGACCATGTCGATCATGAGGTTCGAGTAGACCCGACCGAGTCGGACCATCACGGCCGTGGAGAACGTGTTCAGCACCAGCTTCTGCGCGGTCCCCGCCTTCATCCGGGTCGACCCGGTGACGACCTCCGGTCCGGTGTCCACCCCGATGAAGACGTCCACCGAGCGGGCGGCCGTCGCCTCCGGGTTGGCACAGAGCAGCGCGGTCGAGGCCCCCTTGGCCCTCGACGCGGCGAGCGCCCCCAGGACGTACGGTGTGCGTCCGCTGGCGGCGAGCCCGACCACGAGGTCACCGGCCCGTACGCAGTCGGCTGCCTCGGCCGCGCCACCGCGGTCGTCGTCCTCGGCGTCCTCGACCGCCCGCCACATGGCCTCCGGCCCCCCGGCGATGTGGGCGCAGAACCAGTGCCGGGGCGAGTTGAAGGTGGGCGCGAGCTCGGCGGCGTCGAGCACGCCGAGCCGGCCGGAGGTGCCGGCGCCGAAGTAGTGCACCCGGTGCCCGCCGCGCAGGGCGGTCACCGCCAGGTCCACCGTCGTGGCGATCTCGTCGAGGACGGCCGCGACGGCGCCGGGCACCCGCCGGTCCGCCTCGTTGATCACGGTGAGCACGTCCCGGGTCGACATGAGGTCGAGGTCCGCGCTGAGCGGGTTGCGCCGCTCGGTCGGCGCGCCGACCCGGATCACCGGCCGGGCCGTCACCGGGGCCGTCACCTCGTGGGGTTCCACCGCGCCCGCCGTCATGCCCGCCTCCGTCCCGGGCCGACCCGGCGTGACCGGACCGCCTCGGCTGTCGCTTCGAGGGCCTTCCTGGCCCGGGACCGGTTGCGTGCGGCCACCCCGACGAAGAGGCAGTCGACGACGGTGAGCTGGGCCAGCCGGCTCGCCATCGCGCCGGAGCGGTAGGTGGTCTCGCGGGCGGCCGTGGTGAGCACGAAGTCGGCCACCTCGGTGATCGGCGACCGGGGGAAGTTCGTGAGCGCCACCGTGGCCGCCCCCCGGGCCTGCGCCTGTTCCAGCACCTCGATCACGTCGGAGGTGGTGCCGGTGTGCGATATGCCGACCGCGACGTCGCCCCGCCCGAGCAGCGCGGCCGAGGTCAGCGCGGTGTGCACGTCCGGGAAGTAGAAGGCGGTGCGGCCGATGCGGTGCAGCTTCTGCTGGAAGTCCGAGGCGACGAAGCCGCTGGCGCCCGCCCCGTAGACGTCGATCCGGCCGGCGCCCGCGATGGCGTCGACGACCTGTTCGCAGATCGCCGGGTCGAGCTGCTCGGCCGTCTCCTCGACGGCCCGCGCGTCGTTGAAGGCGATGGTCGCGATGATCTGGGCGAGGTCGGCGCCGGGCGGGATGTCGCCGCCGACGACCCGGGCGTCCGGCGGCTCGACCCGGCGGGCGGCCTCGGCGGCGAGCCGAATCCGCAGCTGCGGGTAGCCGTCCATCCCGACGGACCGGCAGAAGCGGATGACGGTCGCCTCGGATGTCTCGGCAGCGGTGGCGAGGTCGGTGATGGTCCGACGCGCGGCGTCGGCCGGATCGGAGACCACCAGCCGGGCGACCCGCTGCTCGGCCGGCGACAACGACGGGAGCAGGCCGCTGATGTGGACGATCAGCCCACCCGGCTCGTGACTCGCAGAAATCTTCGGACTCTTCGCCACGGATGAAACTTACTTTCACGAGGCGTGAGCGTCAACCATGACTCCCCGTATTGAGGAAAGTACCGCCTGCCGGGTTGTGCCGTTTCGTCCAGCGTGCTGTTCCCACGGGTGCCGTCCCCGCTCACGCGACCTGCCCGGGGTCGCCGGACGGCCGCCGCCGGTCCGCACGCACCCCTGGTGCAGACGATGCCATCCCGCCGCCGCACGCGACGCCCCGGGGACGCGACATCACGCCAGGCGACCGGCCCGCACGCCAGCGGTTCAGGCGGTCAGCCGGCCGATCGCGACCGGCTCCGCGCCGGGGGCGGGCACGCCGGCGGGCCGGCCGTCGCGCCCGTCGGCGGCCGGCAGCCAGCCGGCCATGTGGTCCTGGATCTGCCGGGTGACCTCCTCCGGCGGGCGCCCGGCGTCCACCACCACGAAGGTGGGGTACTCCGGCAGGGTCCGGTACGCGCTGTCCGCGGCGGTCAGGTAGCGCATGCTCTCGTGGTCGGTGCCGCGCTGCTCGATCCGCCGGTAGGCCTCGGCGGGATCCACGGTCAGCAGGAAGGTCACCTGCGGTCGCGGAAACATCCGGTAGCCGACCCGGGCCAGCCGCTCCCAGCGCTGGCCCCCGTGCGCGCGGATGCTCGCGTACTGGCAGGCGGAGTAGCGGTCCATCACCGCGACCCGGCCGGTGGCCAGACAGCTGAGCAGGGCGACGGCGATCGCCAGCCAGCGGAGCACGGACTCCACCGCCAGCATCCCGCTGCGCCCGACGAGCCGCTGGGCGTCCGGGCGTCCGAGGCGGTGCGCGAGGCGGCCCAGCCAGCGCCGCCCGCCGGCGTTGCGGTGGTAGGTGGCGGGGCGGCCCGCCGCGGTGAGCGCGTCGGCGAGCCGGTGCGCCTGGGTGGTCTTGCCCGAGCCGTCGATGCCGATCAGGGCGACGGCGCGCAATCGGGCCCTGCCGCGCCGCGCCTGCGGTGATCTGGACACTCTGCACAGGCTATCCGACCCGCGCTCGCGTCCCGGAGATTTGTGCCGTCTGCTCCCGGTTGACCCCGACCGTGCCACCTGCCAGGTGTGGCCCGCCGGGATGCCGGGTACCGGAGTTGGATCAGCCGCCCACCACCATGACGGGAGACGCCAATGGCAGAGCGCGGGGACGAGAGCCTGGTGCACACGCTGAAGAAGGTCGCCGCCGTGCTCAAGCAGGAAGAGATCCCCTTCGCGCTCGGGGGCAGCTTCGCGGTGTACGCCCACGGCGGTCACTCCAGCGAGCACGACGTCGACTTCCTCATCCGGGAGGTCGACGTGGAACGCTCCCTGGAGGCGCTGGTCGCGGCGGGCTTCACCGCCGAGCGGCCGCCCGAGGACTGGCTGGTCAAGGTCTTCGACGACGGTCGCATGGTGGACCTGATCCACCGGCCGATCGAGACGCCGGTGACCGAGGAGACGTTCGCCGACACGGTCGTCCGGCCGGTCGACGCGATCCACATGCCGGTGCTCTCGGCCACCCAGCTCATGGTGCACAAACTGCTGAGCTTCTCGCAGCACTACTGCGACTTCGCCCGGGGCCTGCCGCTGGCCCGCTCCCTGCGCGAGCAGATCGACTGGGAACGGGTACGCAAGGAGACGCAGCACTCGCCGTACGCGGAGGCGTTCCTGGTGCTGCTGGACCGGCTGGAGGTGGTGCCGCACTCCGGCACCGTCGAGGGAGAGGGGACACCGTGACCGAGCACCGCGACGTCGCCACCGGACCGCCCGACGAGTACGTCGAGGCGGAGATCCACCGGCTGCTCGCCGAGGACCCGGACGTGGCCGAACAGGGCATCACCGTGGTCCGCCGTGAGCGCGGCCTCGTGCTCTACGGCGAGGTCGAGAGCCCGCACCGCCGGGAGGAGATCCTGCGCCGGGTGGCCGAACGCTTCCCGGACGTGCCGGTCACCAGCGACATCGGGGTGATCCGCGCGGCGGCGCCCACGGAGATCGAGCAACTGCCCTGAGGAGGTTCCATGGTGATCCGGATCGCCGCCGTGGGTGACGTGCATCTGGACGAGGACGTGGTCGGCCGGTTCCGGCCGGCCCTGGACGAGCTGCCCGAGCACGCCGACGTGCTGTTGCTCGCCGGCGACCTGACCCGGCACGGGACCGAGTCCGAGGCCCGGTGCGTGGCCACCGAGTTCGGCGGGCTCGGCGTGCCGGTGGTGACCGTGCTGGGCAACCACGACCACCAGTGCGACCAGGTGCCGCAGGTGGTCAAGGTGCTCGAGGACGCCGGGATCACCGTGCTGGAGGGCGACGGTGTCGTGCTGGACTGCGCCGGCGGCCGGCTGGGGGTGGCCGGGGTGAAGGGGTTCGGCGGGGGGTTCGCCGGGCGCTGCGCCAGCGACTTCGGCGAGCCGGAGATGAAGGCGTTCGTCCGGACCACCACGGAGAGCGCGGACGCCCTCTCCGCCGCGCTGAGAGGGCTGGACTGCGACGTGCTGGTGGCGCTCACCCACTACTCGCCGGTGCCGGACACGCTCGCCGGCGAGCCGCTGGAGATCTACCCGTTCCTGGGGTCGTACCAGCTCGGTCAGGCGATCGACTCGGCGCCGACCGCGCTGGCCCTGCACGGGCACGCGCACGCCGGCAGCGAGCGGGGCACCACGCCCGGCGGGGTCCGCGTGCGCAACGTCGCCCACCCCGTGATCAAGCAGGCGTACAGCGTCTTCCATCTGGGAGACCACCTCGACCCGGCGCAGGTTTCCGGGGTCGGCGGCTCGGGTATTCAGCAATCATGGAGCTGATTCTCTGGATTCTCGCAGTCGTACTCGTGGTCGCCGGCATCCTCGCGCTGTTCCGGCGGCAGATCCTGTGGGGCGTCGTCCTCATCGTGGTCGGCCTGCTCGTCGGGCCGGGTGGTGTGAGCATCTTCAATTGATGTGGCGGCTAGAAGCCGCCGTCAGGGACCCACCGGGGTCGTCGTGACCGGAACTCCGTCCTCCCGACAGGAGAATCCGGACACGACGACCCCGGTGTTCTGCCTTCCGGGGTGTGATCGCGGGTTTACGGTGCGCCTCCGGCGGAGATATCTCGACCATGGAGATGTCTGGGAGCGCTGAACGTACGGGTGGTGCCCGGCAGTGGTGGGCGCTGCTCGGCTTCGGGGCCGCGGTGTTCGTCGCCGCGGCGATCGGCGGGCTGGGCGTGCGGGGCACCTCGGCCGAGTACGCGAGCCTCGAACAGCCGGCGTGGGCTCCCCCGTCCTGGCTCTTCGGACCGGTCTGGAGCCTCCTCTACGCGATGATCGCGGTGGCCGGCTGGCTGGTCTGGCGGCGGGTCGGCTTCGGCCCGGCCCTCTGGGCGTGGATCGCCCAGCTGGCGCTCAACGCGATCTGGACCCCGCTCTTCTTCGGCGCCGGCCGCTACGGGCTGGCGTTCGCCGAGATCCTGCTGATGTGGGTGGCGATCGGCGTGACGGTCGCGCTCTTCCGCACGGTGTCCCGCCCGGCGACCCTGCTGATGCTGCCCTACTGGGCGTGGGTCACCTTCGCGGCCGCGCTGAACTTCGCCATCTGGCGCCTCAACAGCTGAGCGGCCCCGACCGCGCGACGCGCACCGGGCGCCCCCGGCCGGCGGGCGGACCGCACGACACGGCACGGGGTCCCGGGTTGAGCCGGGGCCCCGTGCCGTCGCCCGCTCAGCAGCGGGGCACGCCGGAGATGTAGCCGTCGGAGCCGGTGTAGACGTACGCGTCGGCGATGTACCGGCCGCTGCCGATCCGGTCCCAGATCGTGCTGGTGCCGTAGGTGCCGGTGACGCTGGTGCCGCTGGTCTGGCAGTAGATGGTCACCCGGGTGCCGTCGGCGACGGTGCCCACCGCGGCGTAGCCGGTGCCCGGGCCGGAGCGGACGGTCAGCGCCGTACCGCTGGTGTTGACCGTGCCGGAGCCGGTGCTGCTGCCGCAGCCGTTGTCGCTGGTGTAGGTCTTCGTGCCCCAGTAGAGGGCGAGCGCGCCGTTGAACCGCACCTGGATGTCGGCGCCGTTGAGCCGCTGCTCGTAGTGCAGGTGCGGGCCGCTGGAGCCGCCGGTGCTGCCGACCCAGCCGATCACCTTGCCGTAGCCGACGGTCTGGCCGACGGAGACGTTGAAGCCGTTGAGGTGGGCGTAGTAGGTGCTGTACCCGCCACCGTGGTTGATCCGGACGTACTTTCCGTAACTGGTGCCGCCGAGATCCGTGACCCGGTCGACGGTGCCGGGCGCGCTCGCCACCACCGGGTCCCCGAGGTCGTCGGTGCGGTTGAAGTCCACCGCGTACGCCGGGCTGTGGCCGGTCCGGGTCTGGCCGGACCAGGACTGCCCGCACGGGAACGGCACCTTGAACGTGGGAGCAGCCATCGCCGGGGCCGCCGGGAGCACCACGCCCACCGCCAGCAGACCGGCCGCCAGCAGGCCCAACCACCGCTTGCCCATCCAGCACCTCCTATGTCGAAATCCTTCGATCGCGTGTTTGCAGCGTGTCAGAAAATGCCGCCGTTGGAAAGGGGTCCGACCTCCGTGTGGGAGCGTGCCCAACAGGGGGCCTACGGGTTTCTGGATTGTTACTTCCTCGTGTCCGGTTAGGGGTGGACCAGTCCAGATGCAAGCGCTTACATGTGGGTGACGTCCATCGGACCGGCGCGGGTTCGATCCCTGCACGCGCCGGCAAGGAAGGAGAACGGCATGGCGTTTGCCAGATCACGCCAGGCTCTCGCGATCGCCGGCGTCCTGGGGCTGGCGCTGAGCGCCACCGCCTGCGGCACCGGCAACGACAAGAAGAGTGACTCCGCGGGCTCCGCGGAGTGCGCCGCATACGAGAAGTACGGCGACAACGACGGCAAGAAGGTCACGATCTACTCGTCGATCCGGGACATCGAGGCCGACCGCCTCGCGGAGTCCTGGAAGCAGTTCGAGGACTGCACCGGCATCGAGATCGACCACGAGGGCAGCGGCGAGTTCGAGGCGCAGCTCAACGTCCGGGTCGACGGTGGCAACGCCCCCGACCTCGCGTTCATCCCGCAGCCGGGCCTGCTCAAGCGCTTCGTCGACTCGGGCAAGCTCAAGCCGGTCGGCGCCGACACCAAGAAGATGGCCGAGGAGAACTACCCGGCCGACTGGCTGAAGTACAGCACCGTCAACGGCCAGTTCTACGGCGCCCCGCTCGGCTCCAACGTGAAGTCCTTCGTGTGGTACTCGCCGAAGACCTTCAAGGAGAAGGGCTGGACCGTCCCCACCAGCTGGGACGAGCTGATCAAGCTCAGCGACCAGATCGCGGCCGCCGGCACCAAGCCGTGGTGCGTCGGCATCGAGTCCGGTGAGGCCACCGGCTGGCCGGCCACGGACTGGATCGAGGACCTGATGCTGCGGACGCAGACCCCCGAGGTCTACGACCAGTGGACGAGCCACGGCATCCCGTTCAACGACCCGAAGGTCGCCGAGGCCCTCGACAAGGCCGGCACCATCCTGAAGAACGAGAAGTACGTCAACGGCGGCTTCGGCGGCGTGAAGAGCATCGCCACCACCTCCTTCCAGGAGGCCGGCGTGCCGATCACCACCGGCAAGTGCGCGCTGCACCGCCAGGCGTCCTTCTACGCCAACCAGTGGCCGCAGGGCACCAAGGTGGCCGAGGACGGCGACGTCTTCGCGTTCTACTTCCCCGCGATCGACGCCAGCAAGGGCAAGCCGGTGCTGGGCGGCGGCGAGTTCGTCGCGGCCTTCGCCGACCGTCCCGAGGTCCAGGCCGTGCAGACCTACCTCGCCTCGGGTGAGTACGCCAACAGCCGCGCCAAGATCGGCGACTGGGTGTCGGCGAACAACAAGCTCGACCTGGCCAACGTCGCCAACCCCATCGACAAGCTCTCCGTCCAGATCCTCCAGGACAAGTCCACCGTCTTCCGCTTCGACGGCTCGGACCTGATGCCGGCTGCCGTCGGCTCCGGGACGTTCTGGAAGGGCATGGTCCAGTGGATCAACGGCAAGGACACCGCGACCGTGCTGCAGGGCATCGAGAGCAGCTGGAAGTGATCTAGACCGGTGGGCCGGTCCGCGCACGCGGGCCGGCCCACCGGCTGATCAAGGACCTGGGAGGGTCGATGGAGTTCGACTTCGCTGCGGAACAGCCGAAGTTCCTCATGCTGATGTACGGGCTGATCGCCTTCGTCGCGGTGGTGGGCGGTCTGCTCCTGCTCCTCGACGTGGTGCCGGCCTGGTTCGCCCGCCGCCGGGAGGCGCAGATCGTCGCCGCCTACGCGAGCGGCACCCCGCTCCCCCGCCGGCGCAAGCCGCGGGAGGGCATGTTCGCGCTCTTCTTCCTGCTGCCGACGGTGCTGCTGCTCACCATCGGGCTGATCGTCCCGGCCATCCGCACCACGCTGCTGTCGTTCATGGACGGTGGCAGCAACGAGTGGGTCGGGCTGCGCAACTACGGCTGGATGTTCTCCGAGGACTCCATCGTCCGGGTGTTGATCAACACCCTGGTGTGGGTGCTCCTCGTCCCGCTGGTGGCCACCTCGTTCGGGCTGCTCTACGCCGTCATGGTGGACAAGGCCCGGTTCGAGGCGGTGGCCAAGTCGCTGATCTTCCTGCCGATGGCGATCTCCTTCGTCGGCGCGAGCATCATCTGGAAGTTCGTCTACGCCTACCGCGGTGACGGGCAGGAGCAGATCGGCCTACTCAACCAGATCGTCGTGAGCCTCGGCGGCGAGCCGAAGCAGTGGCTGCTGGACTCACCGCTCAACACGCTGCTGCTGATCGTGATCATGGTCTGGATCCAGGCGGGCTTCGCCATGGTGGTGCTCTCGGCCGCGATCAAGGCGATCCCCGCCGACATCGTGGAGGCGGCCCGCCTCGACGGGGTCACCCCGTGGCAGATGTTCTGGCAGATCACCATGCCGAGCATCCGGCCGGCGCTGATCGTGGTCGTGGTGACGCTGTCGATCGCCACCCTCAAGGTCTTCGACATCGTCCGGACGTCCACCAACGGCAACTACGAGACCAGCGTCATCGCCAACGAGATGTACAACCAGGCGTTCCGGTACGGCGAGAACGGGCAGGGCTCGGCCCTGGCGGTGTTCCTGTTCATCCTGGTGATCCCGATCGTGATCTACCAGATCCGCAACATCCGTCAGCAGCGGGAGGGCTGAGATGACCACCGCGACGCCCACCGTCGCCGCCGGCACCCAGAAGACCGACGGCCGTGGCACCAGCACCGCCGGGCGGGTCCGCAAGCGGCTGAACAGCCGTACCGCGACCCTCGTCTCGATCGTCATCGCGATGGTCTGGACCATCCCCACCTTCGGCCTGTTCATCTCCTCGTTCCGGCCGGAGGACCAGATCAAGAGCACCGGGTGGTGGACGTTCTTCACCGACCCGCAGTTCACCTTCGAGAACTACCAGGAGGTGCTGTTCGGCCGCTCCTCGTCGTCCGGGCAGCTCGCCAGCTACTTCATCAACTCGCTGGCGATCACCATCCCGTCGGTGCTCTTCCCGCTCGCCTTCGCGGCCCTGGCCGCGTACGCGCTGGCCTGGATCAACTTCCGGGGGCGGGACTGGATGTACATCGCGATCTTCGCGTTGCAGATCGTGCCGCTGCAGATGGCCCTGGTGCCGCTGCTGAAGTTCTTCTCCACCGGGGTCACCGTCGCCGGGGTCACCGTCATGCCGGCCTGGGACCTGGTCGACGAACAGAAGTTCGCGCAGGTGTGGTTCGCGCACACCTGCTTCGCGCTGCCGTTCGCCGTCTTCCTGCTGCACAACTTCATCTCGCAGCTGCCGGGTGAGCTGATGGAGTCGGCCCGGGTCGACGGGGCCACCCACCCGAAGATCTTCCGCAGCATCGTGCTGCCGCTGATCACCCCGGCGTTGGCCGCGTTCGGCATCTTCCAGTTCCTCTGGGTCTGGAACGACCTGCTGGTCGCGCTGATCTTCGCCGGTGGCAGCAACGAGACCGCCCCGCTCACCGTCCGGCTGGCCGAGATGGCCGGCACCCGGGGCAACGAGTGGCAGCGGCTCACCGCCGGTGCGTTCGTCTCGATCGTCGTACCGCTGATCGTCTTCCTGTCCCTCCAGCGTTACTTCGTGCGCGGCCTGCTCGCCGGCAGCGTCAAGGGCTGAGGCGTCTCCGCCGCCGCCGGTGACCCGGCGGCGGCGGAGCGGGCGGAGCGGGGGTAGCGGTGACGAGGATCGACGATGTCGCACGCCTGGCCGGGGTCTCCACCGCCACCGTGTCCCGGGCGCTGCGGGGGCTGCCGACGGTCTCGGCCGCGACCCGCCGCCGGGTGCTCGCGGCGGCCGAGCAACTGGAGTACGCCGTCTCGCCGAGCGCCTCGCGCCTGGCCGGCGGGCGCACCGGCACGGTCGCCGTCGTGGTCCCCCGCATCACCCGGTGGTTCTTCGGGACCGTCGTCGAGGCGGTCGAGGACTTCCTCCAGCAGGCGGGCTACGACCTGCTGCTGCACAACCTCGGCGGGCGGGAACAGGTCCGCCAGCGGGTGCTGCGCACCGCCAACCTGCACAAGCGGGTGGACGCGATCATGCTGGTCGCCACGCCGCTGCGGCCCGCCGACCTGACCGCCCTGGCCAAGCTGGAACTGCCCGGGGTGACCATCAGCTCCGGCACGGTGGTGCCCGGCTGGCCCTGCGTACGCATCGACGACGTGGGCGTCGCCCGGACCGCCACCCGCCACCTGCTCGACCTGGGCCACCGCAGGATCGCCCACATCTCCGGCGACCCGGACGACGAGCTGGCCTACACCACCCACCTCGACCGGCGGCGCGGCTACCGGGACGCGCTGCGCGAGGCCGGGATCGACCCGGACCCCGGCCTCGACGTGGAGTCGCAGTTCACCATCAGCGGCGGCACGCGGGCCACCGAGGAACTGCTCCGGCGCGGCGACCCGCCGACGGCGATCTTCGCGGCCTGCGACGAGATGGCGATGGGGGCGATGACCGCGCTGCGCGACGCCGGCCTGCGGGTGCCGCAGGACGTCAGCGTCATCGGCGTCGACGACCACGACCTGGCCGGCGTCCTCGGGCTGAGCACGATCGCCCAGCCCGCGGCGGAACAGGGCCGGCTCGCCGCGCGGATCCTGCTGGACCCGCTGCACGGTGGGGTCCTCGCGCAGCGCAGCGGCCCCTATCTCGACACGCCGGGATCGCCGGTGATCCTGCCCACTCGGCTCGTCGTGCGTGAATCGACCGCACCACCCCGGGCACACTAACGGCAACCGCCGACCCCGGGCAGCATCCGACCGTCCGGCTCGACACACGGGAGAAGGCCCTGAACAGCAACCCGACGCACCAGGACACGCCCGCCGGCCCGGCCACCGGTTGGTGGACCAGGGCCACCATCTACCAGGTCTATCCGCGCTCCTTCGCCGACTCCGACGGCGATGGGATCGGTGACCTGCCCGGCATCACCGCCCGCCTGGACCACCTCGTGGAACTGGGCGTGGACGCGCTCTGGCTGTCGCCGTTCTACCCGTCGCCACAGGCCGACGCCGGGTACGACGTGGCGGACTACCGGGACGTGGACCCGCTCTTCGGCACCCTCGCCGACGCCGACCGGCTGATCGCCGAGGCGCACTCGCGCGGGCTGCGGGTCATCGTCGACCTGGTGCCCAACCACACGTCGTCGGCGCACCGGTGGTTCCAGGCGGCGCTCCCCGCCGCCCCGGGCAGCCCGGAGCGCGACCGCTACGTCTTCCGCGACGGCCGGGGGCCGGACGGCGCGCAGCCGCCCAACGACTGGCAGAGCGTGTTCGGCGGGCCGGCCTGGACCCGCGTCACCGAGGCCGACGGCCGCCCCGGCCAGTGGTACCTGCACCTGTTCGACGCCGGGCAGCCCGACCTCAACTGGGACAACCCCGAGGTCCGGGAGGAGTTCCTGGGGGTGCTGCGGTTCTGGCTGGACCGCGGCGTCGACGGCTTCCGCGTCGACGTGGCGCACGGCCTGATCAAGCAGGCCGACCTGGCCGACTGGCAGGAGCCGCAGGAGATCCTCTCCGGCCAGGAGATCGACAAGCCGCGCCCGCCGATGTGGGACCAGGAGGGCGTGCACGACATCTACCGGGACTGGCGGCGCCTGCTGGACGGCTACCCGGGCGAACGGGTCCTGGTCGCCGAGGCGTGGGTCGAGCCGGCCGAGCGGCTGGCCCGCTACGTCCGCCCGGACGAGATGCACCAGGCGTTCAACTTCGAGTACCTGCTCGCCGCGTGGACCGCGCCGGCCCAGTACGCGGTGATCACCCGCTCGCTGGAGGCCACCGACTCCGTCGGCGCCCCGACCACCTGGGTGCTCTCCAACCACGACGTGGTCCGGCACGCCTCCCGGCTGGGGCTGCCGGTCGGCGCCAAGCGGCCCAACGGCATCGGCATCGGCGACCCGCAGCCGGACGCCGCGCTCGGCCTGCGCCGGGCCCGGGCGGCCAGCCTGCTGATGCTCGCCCTGCCCGGCTCGGCCTACCTCTACCAGGGCGAGGAACTGGGCCTGCCGGAGCACACCACGATGCCCGACGAGGCCCGGCAGGACCCGACCTGGATGCGCAGCGGGCACACCGAGCGGGGCCGGGACGGCTGCCGGGTGCCGATCCCGTGGGAGGCCGACGCCCCGTCGTACGGCTTCGGGCCGACCGACGCGAGCTGGCTGCCGCAACCGTCGCTCTGGGCGGAGTACGCCCTGGACCGGCAGCGGGACACGCCCGGCTCGACGTACGAGCTGTACCGGACGGCGCTGCGGCTGCGCCGCGAGCACCGGCTGGGCGAGGGCACGCTGGAGTGGCTCGCCTCCGGCGACGAGGTGCTCTCGTTCCGCAACGGCGCGCTGACCGTGCTGACCAACTTCGGCGACGCCGCCGTGCCGGTGCCCGCCGGGACCGAACTGGTGCACGCCAGCGCCCCGCTGGACGCCGACGGCGCCGTTCCCACCGACGTGACCGTCTGGGTCCGCTCGGCCTAACGCGGCAGGGGGTCCCTCGGCAGCGCCGCGACGTTGCCGGGGGACCCCCTCCCTACAGGCGCTCGGCGCGGTCGTGCAGCAGGTCGCCGACGGCGGCGATGTCGCCCGGCGAGGTGCGCGAGGCCAGCCAGTACATGACGCCCGTCGGGATGAAGAAGAGCTGGAAGGCCGCCAGCCCGACGGCGTAGTTCAGCGGCGGCGGGAAGGCCGCCCGCAGGCCGTGGAAGGCCACCCCGACCAGCCCGTTGCCGGCCGCCCGGCCGACGCCGTTGACCAGGTTGCCGAGGCTGTAGACGGTGCCCCGGTGCTCGGGCGGGTTGACGTCGGCGATCAGGGCGAACCAGTTCGGCGAGTTGGCCGAGGTGAGGGCCAGGGCCACCACGGCGGTGAGCAGGCTCAGCCCGACCGTCGGCTCGGTGACCACGCTGGCCAGCACCGCCCGGACCACCGTCCCGGCGCCGGCGCCGTCCGGCACGTCGATGCGCACCGGCACGAAGAAGAGCACCAGGTAGAACGGCAGCGCCGCGAGGATGCCGACCGCCGCGACCAGCGCCCTGCCCCGGGGCGTACGCCGTTGCAGCGCGTCGCCGACCAGCCCGCCCACGATGGAGAGCACCCCGCCGAGCTGGAACAGCGTGGCGAAGACGCTGCCCACCACCACGGCGGTGGCGGCGGAGTAGCCCTGGTCCTCGGCCCGCTCGGCGAAGAGCACCGGCAGCCAGACCAGCGACCCGAAGGCCGCCTGGGCGGTGAGGCCCTGCAGGATCAGCCAGCGGTTCGTCCGCCTGCCGAGGATCCTCGGCAGGTCCGCCCGGCTGATCCGGTAGTCGTACTCGGCGCCGGTGGCGAGCGCGTCGGCCAGCTCCGGCTCGCTCTGCCCGCGCCGGATGTCGTAGGTGAACAGGTAGGCGACGGTGGCCGCGAGGCCGACCACGGTCAGCAGCAGGAACGGCCGCCGCCAGTCGGCGGCCCCCAGCAGGCCGCCGACCAGCGTGCCGGCCAGCGTGCCGACGCCCTGGGACAGCCCCCAGAAGCTCATCACCAGCCCCCGGCGGCGGGGCGAGATCAGGTCGGTGACGACCGAGAAGCCGACCGACCCGACCGCGCCCAGCCCGACCGCCGCCAGGATCTGCGCGGCCAGGAAGGCGGGATAGTTCACCGCGACGGCGCTGCCGCCCGTGCCGAGCGCCCAGATCAGGGTGCCGAGCATCAGCAGCGGCTTGCGGTTCGCGCGGTCGCCGACGTACGCCCAGCCGACCGCGGCCACCGCGCTGGCCAGGAAGCTCACGGCGGTGACCAGGCCGAGCAGCCGCTGCGGCACGTCGAAGGCGTCGGAGATGGGCCCGTACAACGGGGGGACCAGACCGATCGCCACGTTGTCCAGCGAGGCGAGCAGCACGAAGACCACGACGCTGTAGAACCGGTGCGCGGGCGTCCCGCCCCGGGCCCGCGCCGGCCCGCCCCTGGTCGAGGTCATGTGCGGCAGCCAACCAGGATCAGGTCACGAGCGGGTGACGACGCGCGGGCGCGCCCGGCCGCTCAGAGATAGCCGCCGATCGCGGGCGGGGCGGCGGGCACGGCCGGCGTGCCCGACCGCAGCGCGTACAGCTCGGCCAGGGTGGCGCCCTGGGGCGGCACCCCCGCCGCCGTGCCCAGCCATCCGGTCGCCTCCTCGTACGACAGCGGGCCGACCTCGATCCGGGCCAGGCACCGCCCCGGGCGGACCACCGCCGGGTGCAGCCGGGACAGGTCCTCGTTCGTGGTGATCGCGACGAGCACGTCGCGCCCCTGCCCGAGCAGCCCGTCGGTGAGGTTGAGCAGCCGGGACAATGCCTGCCCGGCGGCCTGCTTCGCCTCGCCCCGGATCAGCTCGTCGCAGTCCTCCAGGATGAGCAGCCGCCACCGGCGGCCCGTCCCCTGCTCGCCGTCCTCGTCCCCGACCGCCACCTCGGACAGGTACGCCGTGTCCGCGAAGAGCACGTCCGGGTCGAGCACGGCGTCGACCTGGCACCAGTCGCGCCAGGAGCGGGCGAGGGCGCGCAGCGCGGTGGTCTTGCCCGTCCCGGGCGCCCCGTGCAGCAGCACCAGCCGGCCGGAGAGGCGCTCCGGAGTGGTCGCCATCAGCGCGTCGAGCGCGTCGCGTGCCGCGGCGGCGTAGTTCGGCCGGATCTCCGCCCACTCCGGCGCGGCGATGGACCGCACGTCGCGCTGGCTGCCCCGGCGGGGGTTCTGGTGCCAGAAGCCGATCCGCCCGGCGCCCGGGTCCTCCGGCTCGGCGGCGCCGTCGACGATCCGGTCGAGGGTCGCCCGGCCCACCTCCTCGGAGACCGCCGTGACCGTCACCTCGGCGCCGCGTCCCTTCCAGGTGACCACCCGGGCCGTCCAGCCGTCGCCGGCCAGCAGGCGGGACCGCTGCCGGTTCTCCACCGCCGTGCGCAGCAGCCGCCCGTCCGGGGCGGTCAGCGGCGCGTCGGGACGCACCCGGGAGAGCCGGACCGTGTGCGACCACGGGTGCCGGCCGGTGACGAAGTCCGCCAGGACCAGCGCGTCGATGACGTCGCAGGGGGTGTCCGCGTCGTCGTACTGGAGCATCGAGGGGATGCCGGTGCCGGGTGCCTCGTCCGCTTCGGGGCTGGTTCGCATCCGTCGATGATCGCGAGCCGGCGCGCGTCCGTACAGTCGTTTACCCCGCCACGGCGTCGGCCCGGGGCAGGAAGTGTTCGCGGGCGGCGGCGTACCGCTCGCGGATGGCGGGGACGGGGGTGGCGGCGTACTCCTCGGTGCCCTGGACGGACCACGTGGGGGGCGCCGCGCCGCCCAGGGCGACCCAGGCGGCCTGGCGCGCGGCGCCGTCGGCGACGTACTCGCCGGGCGGCGGGACGACCACCGGCACCCCGAGGACCTGCGGCGCGATCCGGCGCACGGCCGCCGAGCGGGCGCCGCCGCCCACCAGGATCACCCGGCGCACGGTGGCGCCCTGGGCGGTGAGCGCGTCGAGGCCGTCGGCGAGTGCGCAGAGCAGCCCCTCGACGGCGGCGCGCGCCAGGTGGGCCGCCGTCGAGGTGCGCAGGGTCAGCCCGTGCACGGCCCCGGAGGCCAGCGGCCGGTCGGGCGTGCGCTCGCCCTCCAGGTAGGGCACCATGACCAGCCCGTCCGCGCCGGCGGGGGCGGCCAGCGCCAGCCCGGCCAGCTCGTCCAGGCCGACCCGGAGCATCGACGCGGCGGCGTCGAGCACCCGGGCCGCGTTGAGCGTGCAGACCAGGGGCAGGAAGCGGCCGGTGGCGTCGGCGAAGCCGGCGACCGTGCCGCCCGGGTCGGCGGCCGGGGCGTCGGCGACGCTGAACACGGTGCCGGAGGTGCCGATCGAGACGACCACGTCGCCCGGGCCCGCGCCGACGCCGAGCGCGGCGGCGGCGTTGTCTCCGGTGCCGGGGCCGAGCATCGCCCCGCCGTCGGGCAGGCCCCGCAGGGCGTCGGGGCGTGCGGCGCCGGCCGGCTCCGCCGGACCGAGCACGGTCGGCACGTGCGGGCGCCGGCCGAACGCCCGCTCCAACAGGTCGAGCCGGTAGTCGCCGGTGGCCGGGGACCAGTAGCCGGTGCCGCTGGCGTCGCCCCGGTCGGTACGCAGCGCCGCCAGGCCCGGCGCGCCGGCCAGCCGCCAGGTGAGCCAGTCGTGCGGCAGGCACACCGCCGCCACCCGGGCCGCGTGCTCCGGCTCGTGCCGGGCCAGCCAGCGCAGCTTCGTGGAAGTGAAGCTGGCCACCGGCACGCTGCCCACCGCGTCCGCCCAGAACCGGCGGCCGGCCTCCCCGCCACCGGCCTCCTCGACCAGCTCGGCGGCGGCCCCGGCGGAACGGGTGTCGTTCCACAGCAGCGCCGGCCGGACCACACCGCCCGCCTCGTCGAGGCACACCATGCCGTGCTGCTGGCCGGCGACGGAGAGCGCCGCCACGTCGGCCAGCCCGCCGGCGGCGTCGACCGCCGCGCCCAGCGCGGACCACCACGCCGCGGGGTCGACCTCCGTGCCGTCCGGGTGCGGCGCCCGGCCCTGCCGGAGCAGGGCGCCCGTCTCCGCGTCCCGGACGACGACCTTGCAGGACTGGGTCGAGGAGTCGACCCCCGCGACGATCGGCATCGCCGGCGGCCTCAGCGGGCGCCGAGCAGGTGCTCGACGGCGAGCTGGTTGAGCCGGACGAAGCCGAAGCCCCACGCGGCGGCCCCGTCGACGTCGAACTCCTCGAACGCGGAGCGGTCGGCGAGCAGGTCGGCGTAGCCCTCCCCCGGCGCCAGCGTCGGCGTGCCGAGGTCGGCGACCCGGCTCGCGGCCAGCGCCTCGGCGACCTCCGGGTCCGCCCGGAACGCCGCCGCCCGCTCCTTGAGCAGGAGGTAGGTGCGCATGTTCGCCTCCGCCGACGCCCAGACGCCGGTCATGTCCTCGGTGCGCGAGGGCTTGTAGTCGAAGTGCCGGGGGCCGTCGTAGGCGGGGACGCCGCCGGGCCCGCCGTGCTCCAGCAGGTCGACCAGCGCGAACGCGTTCAGCAGGTCACCGTGGCCGAAGACGAGGTCCTGGTCGTACTTGACGCCGCGCTGCCCGTTGAGGTCGATGTGGAACAGCTTGCCCTGCCAGAGCGCCTGGGCGATGCCGTGGGCGAAGTTCAGGCCGGCCATCTGCTCGTGCCCCACCTCCGGGTTGAGCCCGACCAGCTCGGGGCGGGCCAGGGTGGAGATGAAGGCCAGGGCGTGCCCGACGGTGGGCAGCAGGATGTCGCCGCGCGGCTCGTTCGGCTTGGGCTCGATGGCGAAGCGCAGGTCGTAGCCGGAGTCGACGACGTACTGGCAGAGCAGGTCGACGGCCTCCCGGTAGCGGTCCAGCGCGGCCCGGACGTCCTTGGCGAGGTCGTACTCGGCGCCCTCCCGGCCGCCCCACATCACGAAGGTGCGGGCACCCAGCTCCGCGGCGAGGTCGACGTTGCGCAGCACCTTGCGCAGCGCGTACCGCCGGACGTCGCGGTCGTTGCTCGTGAAGCCGCCGTCCTTGAACACCGGGTGGGTGAAGAGGTTGGTGGTCACCATCGGCACCACCAGGCCGGTCTCGTCGAGCGCCTTGCGGAAGCGGGCCACGTGCCGGTCGCGGGTGGCGGCGTCCGCCCCGAAGGGCACCAGGTCGTCGTCGTGGAACGTGATCCCGTACGCCCCCAGCTCGGCGAGCCGGTGCACCGCCTCGACCGGGTCCAGCTCGGGGCGGGTGGCGTCGCCGAACGGGTCGCGGGCCTGCCAGCCCACCGTCCAGAGGCCGAAGGAGAACTTGTCGGCGGGGGTGGGACGGGGTGCCATGGCAGACCTCCGGAAGTGTCGTCCGCTATTTGTTCAGTGGTTGAATTATTTGATCGGCCTGTGGCAGTGTCAAGGGGTGACCCGACCCGACGCCCCGCCCGGGGCGGTGCGGCAGGGCAGCCTGCGCGAGTGGAACCTCGCAGTGGTGCTCGGCCGGATCGCCGCCGCCGACCGCCCGCCCTCCCGGGCCGAGCTGGCCGCCGGCACCGGCCTCACCCGGGCCACCGTCTCGGCCGTGGTGGAGGACCTGCTGGCCGGCCGGTTGGTCGCCGAGGCGGAGCCGACGCCCCGCACCGGCGCGGGGCGGCCGTCGCGGGGCCTGGTGCTCGCTGCGGACGGCCCGGCCGGGCTCGGCCTGGAGATCAACGTCGACTACCTGGCCGCCTGCGTGGTCGACCTCGCCGGCCGGGTCCGCCACCACACCGTGCACCGCGCCGACCTGCGGCCCGTCTCCCCCGCCGAGGCGCTCGCCCGGCTGGCCGACCTGGCCGCCCGCGCCCGCGCCGACGCCACCCGGGAGGGGCTCACCCTGGCCGGCGCGGCCCTCGCGGTGCCGGGCCTGGTCGACGACGCCGGCCTGGTCCGGCTCGCGCCGAACCTCGGCTGGCGCGACGTGCCCGTACCCGCGCTGCTGGGCGCCGGGGCGCCGCTGACCGCGCACGTCGACGGCGTACCGCCGCTGGTGGTCGACAACGAGGCCAACCTCGCCGCGCTGGGCGAGTTGCACGCCGGCCCGGCGGGCCGGCCCAGCTTCCTGCACATCTCCGGGGAGGTCGGCATCGGCGCCGGGATCGTGCTCGACGGAGCCCTGTTCCGGGGCGCGCGCGGCTGGAGCGGCGAGATCGGTCACATCCCGATCCGGCCCGACGGCCCGCCCTGCCGGTGCGGCGGCCGGGGCTGCCTGGAGACGTACGCCGGGCAGGAGGCGATCCTGGCGGCGGCCGGCCTCGCCGGCGCGGACCTCCCGGCGGACACCGCGACGACCCGGCTGGCCGAACTGGCCGGGGCCGGCGACCCCGCCGCGCTGCGGGCCCTCGCCGAGGCCGGCACGGCCCTGGGGGTCGCCGTCGCCGGCGTGGTGAACCTGCTGGACCTCGACACCGTGGTGCTCGGCGGCGGATACGCCCCGCTCGCGCCGTGGCTGCGCCCGCCGGTGCTCGCCGAGATCTCCCGGCGGGTGCTCACCGCGGCCTGGTCGCCGGTCGCCGTCCGCCCGGCGGCCCTCGGCGCCGCCGCCGCTGCCGTCGGTGGGGCCGGTTCGGTGGTACGCCGGATCCTGGCGCGCCCGGCCGGCTGGCTGGCCCGCCCGGCCTGAACGCGTTCCTCCGATGGCGGCGCGGCTCCGCCTCGGTACGCTTGCCCCGAGGCAACGACCCGATCCGAGGAGTGCACGACCAGCATGCGCACAGGTCACCAGACCGGGGCGCCCGGCGAGCCGCGGTGACCAGCGCTCCCCGGGGCGGTGTCACGGGCCCGGCCGAGGGCGGGCAACCGGGCCGCTCCTCCGGCGCCGCGCGGCCGGCCGACTCCCGGCTCACCCGGGAGGTGCTCGACGGGCTCGCCGAGGCGGTCGTGACGGCCGACCGGGCGGGGCTGGTGACGCTGGTCAACGCGATGGCGACCGCGCTCCTCCCCGAGGTCGCACCCGGCACGGACCTGAACACCTGTCCGGTACCGGCCATCGCCCGGGCGGTGCGGGCCGGGGCGGACAGCTTCGACACCGAACACGGCGGCCGCCGGCTGTGCGGCGTACGACGCGACCTGGCCGACGGGCGGCACGCCTGGTACGTGCGGGACGTCACCGAGGAACACGCGCGCGTGGAGGCGCTGCACGTCGAGCGTTCCCGGACGGTGTTCCTCGCCCAGGCCGGCAGCCGGCTCGGGCTCTCCCTCCAGCGCGAGCAGACGCTGCGGACCGCGACGACCCTGCCCGTGCCCTACCTCGCCGACCTGGCGATGGTGGTCCACCTGCCGCCCCCGCCCGCGCAGGGCCAGCCGCACTGGATCCGGTACGACGGCGTCGATCCGGTCCCCGCGACCGGGCTGGCGACCTGGTCGCTGACCGGCTCGCTGCCCGGCCTGGCCGAGGCGCTGGCCGGCCACGCGGTAGCCCCGGCCCGGTGGCCGGACGGGGAGCCGGCCGACCTGTCCACCGTGCTTCCGCCCGGCTTCGGCCGGCCGGGCACCGTGCTGACCAGCCCCATGCGGGGCGCCGGCCGCACCACCGGCGCCCTGGTGCTGGTCCGGCGCGCCGGGCGTGCCGGTTTCGCCCGGCGCGACATCGAGCTGGCCCGGGAGTTCGCCGCCCGCGCGGGCGCGGCCCTCGGGGCCGCCGAGCTCTACGGCGAGCAGGTCCACCTCGCCCGGGTGCTGCAGAACAGCCTGCTCCCGCCCGACCTGCCGGCCGTGCCGGGCGCCACCCTCGCCGGCGGGTACCGGGCGGCCGGGGACCGGCTGCGCATCGGCGGCGACTTCTACGACGTGTTCCCCGTGCCGGGTGGCGCGATCTTCGCCCTCGGCGACGTGGCCGGCAAGGGCGTCGGCGCGGCCGTCCTCACCGGGCGGGTCCGCCAGTCCCTGCGGACCCTGCGCCTGGTCGAGCAGCGCCCGCTGGAGTTGATGGGGCTGCTCAACCAGGCCCTCTTCGACGCCCCGGACGCGGCCCGCCGCAGCCAGTTCACCACCCTGCTGCTCGGCACCCTCGACGCGGCGTCCGACGGCGGCGTCGACGTCCGGATCGCCGGCGGCGGTCACCCGTCCCCGCTGCTGCTCCGCGCCGACGGCGGGGTCACCCCGGTCGCGGTCGGCGGGATGCCGGTGGGCGCGCTCGCCGCCGCCCGGTTCGCCGAGGCCGAACTCCACCTCGCCCCCGGCGAGCTGCTGCTCGCGTACACCGACGGGGTCCTCGAGGCCCGCGGCGGCCCCGGCGGCCAGGATCAGTTCGGCGAGGAACGGCTGCGCGCGGCGCTGGCCTCGGCCGCCGGGCTGCCCCCGGCCGCGCTGGTCGACCGGCTCCTCGGGGCCGTCGACGAGTGGCTCGACGGGCAGAGCCAGGACGACATCGCGATGCTGGCCGTCGCGGCCGCGCCGGCCTGACGTCGCGGCCGTGTGTCCGCTGGCCGCGCCCGACCCTCGGCGCACCCGTCGACGGGGAAAGCCGCCGTGGTGGTCGTCGCCGCCCGGGTCAGGCCGTCCGGGCCACCCGCGGCCCGTTCCCCGGCCGCTCCTGCGTCGGCAGGCCGACCGGGTGCTCCAGCGGCCCGCCCGCCCAGGGGTCGGCCGCCTCGACGGACTGCACGGACGCGTTGCGGTGGCGCGCCGCCTCGTCGAACTCCCGCATCCCCCGCAGCAGGGCCTGCCGCCCCTCGAAGGTCATGTCGGCGAGGATCGCCGCGAGCTGCTGGCGCCGGTCGTCCCGCAGCTCGGCGAGGAGCCGGCGGGCCTCCGGGGTGAGGTGCAGCGAGATCTCCCGCCGGTCGAACCGGCCGGGCTCGCGCTCCAGCATCCCCGCCGCCACCAGCCGGTCGCAGAGCCGGCTGGCGGAGGAGAGCAGCATGTCGAGCCCGGTGGCCAGGCGACGGAGGTTGATCCCGTCGTGTTGCTCGACCAGCATGATCGCGCGCAACTGCGCGCCGGAGACCCGGCTGGTCGTCCGCTCCCGCGCGGCCTCCCAGACCGTCAGCAGGGCGTCGGCCACCGTGTCGAGCTCGACGGCCATACTCGTCTCGGGTCCGTAGGGACCGTGCACTTCCGCCATGGTGGGCCCGACACTACTCCGAATCCACTGGTCTGGGCTCGTGATGAAGGAGCGATGATGAGCGAACCGGTCAACCGGGCACGGCGCGTCCTCAACGAGGCGCCCGCCGATCTCCTGCTGGACCGGATCGCCGACGTCCTCGCCGCGGGCTACGGGATCACCCGGGTGGACCTGCTCCAGGTCGACTACCGGTTGGCGGCGCTGCTCCCGCTGGTCGGGGACGAGCCCGTCACCGCCCCGGGGCACCCCGCCTGGCGCTGCTTCGACCACCAGAGCCCGACCGTCGCCGACGACACCGGATACCTCCCGGTGTCGATGCGCGGGGAACGCCGGGGCGTGCTGGTGGTGGCCCCCGCGCCGACCCGGCCGGCCGCGCTCGACGAGCTGACGGAGATCGCCACGGCGCTCGCCCACGAGATCGCCGCGGTCACCGACGGCACGGACGTCTACCGGTCCGCGCGCCGCAGCAGGCGACTCACCCTCGCCGCCGAGATGCAGTGGGAGATGCTCCCGGGCCGCAGCCGGACCCGTCCGTCGTTCAGCCTCGCCGGGCAGCTGGAACCGGCGTACGCCGTGCGCGGCGACAGCTTCGACTGGTCCGACGACGGCACCCGGGTCTGGTTGTCGACCATCAACGGCACGGGTGAGGGAGTGGCCGCCGCGATGCTCACCTCGCTCGCCACCCACGCGCTGCGCAACGCCCGCCGCTCCGGGCTCGGCCTCGCCGACCAGGCGGCCCTCGCCGACCAGGCCGTCTACGACCTGCACCGGGGCGACCGGCACCTCGCGGCGCTGCTGATGGAGCTGGACCTGCGCTCGGGGCTGCTCACCGTGGTCGACGCCGGGTCGCCCCGCCTCGTGCTGCTGCGCGACGGGACGGTGCGGGAGCTGCCGTTGGAGGCGCAGTTCCCGCTCGGCATGTTCGAGGCCACCGACTACCGGGAGCAACGCTTCGAGCTGTGCCGGGGCGACCGGCTCTTCGTGGTCAGCGACGGCGTCATCGACGCCACCGGGCAGGATGTCCGCTACGGCGAGACCGCGCTGGACCGGTTCCTGCGCCGGACCGGGCCGATGGAGCCGCTGGACGCCGTCCGCTCGCTGATCGGCGACCTGCGCGCGTTCGTCGCCGGCGACCTGATCGACGACGCGGTGGTGGTGTGCCTGGACTGGACGGGCCCGCAGGACTGAGCGTGCGGGCCGGTCAGTAGGCCCCCCGGCTGTTGAGCACCGCGCCGAAGGTCTTCCAGAGGATCGTCAGGTCGGCCGCGAGCGACCAGTTCTCCACGTAGTAGAGGTCGAGCCGGATGCCGTCCTCCCAGCTCAGGTCCGACCGGCCGCTGACCTGCCAGAGCCCGGTCATGCCGGGCTTGACCAGCAGCCGGCGGGCCACGTCGCCGTCGTAGCGGGCCACCTCGGAGGGCAGCGGCGGGCGGGGGCCGACCAGGCTCATGTGCCCGAGCAGGACGTTGACCAGCTGCGGCAGCTCGTCCAGCGACCACTTGCGCAGCAGCCGCCCGATCCGGGTCACCCGCGGGTCGTCGCGCATCTTGAACATCAGGCCGTCGGTCTCGTTGCGGGCGGCCAGCGCGGCCAGCAGGGCGTCGGCGTTGACCACCATGGTGCGGAACTTGTAGACGCCGAACTCCCGCCCGCCCTGCCCGACCCGGGTCTGCCGGAACAGCACCGGCCCTCGGCTGTCGATCTTGATCGCCAGGGCGACGACGGCCAGCAGCGGCAGCAGCAGCGTCAGGGCCACCGAGGAGACGGCCCGGTCGACGAAGCCCTTGACCAGCTTGCGGGCCCCGCGGAACTCCGGCGCCTCGACGTGGATCAGCGGCAGGCCGGCGACCGGCCGGGTGTGGATGCGCGGGCCGGCGACGTCGGTCAGCGCCGGGGCCACCACCAGGTCGATGCCGGTGCCCTCCAGTTGCCAGCCCAGCCGGCGCAGCCGGGTGGCGGTCAACTCGCCGGAGGCGGTCACCGCGACGGTGTCCGCGCCGATGGCGGTGGCCGCCTCGGGGATGCCCCGGAACGAGCCGACCACCGGCACGTCGCCCAGCCGCTGCGCGACGGGGGCGAGCAGCGCGTCCGGGATGCAGGCGCCGACCACCTGGTAGCCCGCGTACGGCTCGCGGCGCAGGGTGTGCACCAGCTCCAGCACGTGCGCGGTGTCGCCGACCACCAGCACCTTGCGCGACCAGCCGGCGCCCTCGGACCGCGCCCGGTGCAGCCGCTTGCGGGCGGCGAACCGGGCCACCTCCAGGCCGAGCATGCCGACGGCGAACGAGATGCCGAGGAAGCCCCGGGAGACGCCGACGTCGGCGATGTAGCCGGCGATCGCGATGCCGCCGGCGAGGCGCAGGCTGGCGGTGCCGACCCGCCGGTACTCGTCGGCGCCGTAGCCGAGGACGCGGTCGTCGTAGCAGCGCAGCACCCGCAGCGAGACCAGCCAGGCGAGGACCAGCCCGGGGGCGACCAGGACGTACGGGATCTTCGAGCCGCCGGGGGCGTCGTCGCCGAACCGGGCGACGTACCCGACGAGCACGGCGACGGTCAGGACGGTGGTGTCCAGCACCACCAGGGAGCGGACGTAGGCGCGCTCGCGGCTGCGGGCCGGGCCTGGCCGTGGTTCGTCCGGTCTCGACGACGTGCTGGCGGGGGTCAACAGCGTCGCTGAGGTCACCGGCCCTCCCCACTTCGGTCGCCGACGGCCCGTACGGCGGGCCCGGGGCGCGGGCCCGACACAGGGGCACCAGGACATCCTGCCCCGACAACCTTGGTCGCCGATTGCTTCGGACGCATTACCGTCACTACTTTCCCCGAGGAACCCCTTGTCGGGAAAGGGCCCACGGCACCCGGTCCCGTGCGGCGGGTCCGCCCCGCGCTGCGCTACGGCTCAGGCCGGGGCCTTGCGCAACGCGACCGCCTTGAGGAAAATGTCGCCGATCTTGGTCGGATCCTCGGTGACGAAGGCGCCGCCGCCGGTGACGTCGGTGATCGACTTCAGCTCGGCCCGGCTCACGTCGCCACCGATACCGATGATCACGACCTGCACCGGCCGTTCCGGGTCCTTGATCTTGCTCAGCTCGGCCAGCAGCTTCTGCTGCGTGATGCCGTCGGAGTCCTCGTTCTTGCCGTCGGTGAACAGCACGACCGAGTTGACCCGGCCGGGCTCCCAGTTCTCCTGCACCTGCTGGTACGCCGCCAGCACGGTGTCGTAGAGGCCGGTGCTGCCGGCCGACGAGCGGATCGCGCCCAGGGACTGCTCCAGCTTGCCGCGCTGGCGGGACAGCGGCCCGATGGCGACCAGTTCCCGGTGGTCGACGGAGCCCACCAGCTCCGTGGAGAACGTCCAGAGACCGATCGACCAGGAGTCGTCGAAGAGGTTCAGCCCGCGCCGGGCCGCCTCGACGGTGACCTGCTGCCGGGTCGCGTTGCCGGCGTTGGCCACCTTCTCCTTCATCGACCCGGAGACGTCGATGACGGCGAGCATCCGGCCGGACTGGGTGGCGATCGACCAGCTGGAGACCGCCCGGTCCATGGCCTGCGGGTCGAGCCCGCCCGGAGCCGATCCGCCGCCGTTGGCCGGCGGGGCCGGCGCGCCGCCGGCCGGGCTGGGCGCACCCTGCGGCGCGTCGAAGCCCGCGCCCCAGTTGCCGTCCGGCGCGCGCAGCGACTGACGCGCCAGCCGGTCGTGGAAGTCGTCGGTGACGAGCACCTCGTAGAGCACCCGCGCCGCCGACGCCTTGGCCGGTTCGATGCCGGGCAGCACCGCGTACGGGTAGTCCAGCGCCGCGGGCGCCGGCTCCAGGTAGAGCGCGGCCAGCGGCACCGGCGGCTTCCTGCTGTTGTACTGGATCACGTCCTCTTCCGAGAGCGCCGCCGCGCCGAGGCTGCTCGCGATCGTCGTGGGATCCGAGGCGGTGGGGAACCGGGCGAGCAGGTCCGGCCGCAGCGCCGAGCGGTCGGTGGCCAGCGCCCGCAGCGCGGCGACCTTCTCCTTCTCGGCGTCGGGGCCGCCGGAGGCGCTGGCGGCGGCCGTCAGCGAGAGCAGGCCGGACAGGCCGGCGGCGTCACGGGTCGGCTCGACGATCCCGGTGCGCAACGGCTTGTCGCTCTGCACCTGCTGCAGGAGCTGGGTCCAGCTGAACTTCTTCTGCGGCCAGCCCAGCCGCGTGGCGACCGGCTGCGGCATCGCCACGACCACCGGGCTGCGCGCGATGGACGCGCCGATGCCCGGCTCGAAGGCGGTGGCGCCACCGGTCTTGAGCCGCAGCAGCCACGTGGAGGAGTCGGGCACCCAGACGTCCGGGCTGACCGACGTGCCGCTGGCCTGCCCCACGCCGGCCAGGGTGACGCCGTGCTTCGCCGCGACCGTCGCGGCCACGTCGACCGGGTCGGACGCCGAGACGTTCACCGCGATGCAGGTGCCGCCCACCGCGGCGCCGTTCTTCACCCACTTCGCCGCGGCGGCGTCGACCGCCGGGGCGAGCTCGGCGGCGACGGCGACGGAGAGCTCGATCCGCCCGGAGCAGTCCGGTTGCGCCAGCTGCTGGTAGCCGAACCAGCCGCCGGCCGTGACGGCGAGGACGCCCACGGCAGCGGCGGCGGTGGCTGCGTGGACGTTCCTACGCATGCGATGGCGGCCTGCTGACACGGTGACCATCTTGCGGACCCGCCAGGACGACTGCCACGGGCCGTTCGGTCGAAAGTTACGCAGGAGAGATAGTTGATCGTCACATTGTCACACTCAGCGACCGGGCCACCCCGTGCCGTCGACGTCGCGGGAGTTGTGGCTGGTCAGGGCAGCACACATGTGGGGCTCGCCACTGCCACGGGCTCCCCGACCGGAGCCGGCACGCCGGTGCCCGCGTCCACCCGGAAGACCCGGATCATGTCGGCCCGTTCGTCGGCGACGTAGAGGTGCTCCCCGGCCAGGGCGAAGTGCCGCGGCCACTCCCCGCCGGTGTCCACCTCGGCGACCAGCTCCGGCAGCTCACCGGCGACGGCGAAGACCGCGACGGTGCCCACCCCCCGGTTCGCGACGTAGAGGAAGCGCCCGTCCGGGCCGACCGCGATCTCCGACGGCTGGACGGGCCCGGTCCGGTCGCTGGCCTCGACCCGGCCCCGCTGGTGCAGCGCACCGTCGCCGGTCAGCTCGTAGGCGGTGACCGAGCCGTCCAGCTCCCCCGCCACCCAGCAGCGCCGCCCGTCGGGATGCCGGGCCAGGTGCCGGGGCCCGACGCCGGCGGCCGTGCGCACCCGGGGCGCCCGGGGCACCAGCCGGCCCGAGGCGGCGTCCAGGTCGTAGCGGTAGATCGAGTCGGTGCCCAGGTCGACCGCGAGCAGCGGGCCCCGCCCCGGGTCGGGGCTCACCATGTGGGCGTGCGCGCGCTCCTGGCGATCCTGGTCCGGCCCGTGCCCCTCGTGCGCCACCAGGTCGCTGCGCTCGCCGGGCACCCCGTCGCGGTCGAGCGGGAACACCGTCACGCTGCCGCCGCCGTAGTTGGCCACGACGAGGTGGCCGCCGTCCGGGACGACCGCCAGGTGGCAGGGCTCCGCGCCCCCGGTGGATTGGGTGCCGAGCGCGGTGAGGCCGCCGTCGGCGCCGACCCGGAACGCGCTGACCTGCCCGTCCGGCAGCTCGTTGACCGCGTACAGCACGGGCAGCCGCGGGTGCCGGGCGAGGAAGGAGGGCGAGGGGGTGACCGCGACGGTGCCGAGCGGGGTCAGCTCACCGGAGGCGGGGTCCCGCCGCGCCGCGACGATGCCGGTGCCCCGGCCCCCGCTGTGCGCCGTGTAGCCGCCGATGTGGACGATCTCGCCCTGACCTGTCACCGGATCCGCCCTCCGCCGATTCCTCCGTCGATCCCACCAGCCTTCCCCCTGGGCCGCCCGCTTAGCCCCGAAAACCCGGCCGAATCGCGGCGGCCCGCCGGGAGACGCCCGCCGGACCGCCGCCGCGCCGGCTCAGGCCGCCGGCACGGGCTCGCCGCGCTGTCGGGCCACGTGCTCGACCAGCGCGATCAGCACCTCCTTGCCGGACTGCCGCTCCCGCGCGTCGCAGAGCACCAGCGGCACGTCGGGGTCGAGGTCCAACGCCTGGCGTACGGACTCCAGGCTGAACTGGCGGGCCCCCTCGAAGCAGTTCACGCCCACCACGAACGGCACGCCCCGCTGCTCGAAGTAGTCGATCGAGGGGAAGCAGTCGGCCAGCCGGCGGGTGTCGGCGAGCACCACCGCGCCGAGCGCCCCGAACGCCAACTCGTCCCAGAGGAACCAGAACCGGTCCTGGCCCGGGGTGCCGAAGAGGTAGACCTGGAGATCGTCGTTGATCGTGATCCGGCCGAAGTCCATCGCCACCGTCGTGGTCGACTTCGCCTCGACGCCCGAGAGGTCGTCGGTGCCGATGCTGGCGCCCGTCAACACCTCCTCGGTCTGCAACGGCCGGACCTCGCTGAGCGCGCTCACCAGCGTCGTCTTGCCGGCACCGAACCCCCCGGCGATCAGGATCTTCAGCGCGAGCGGGATCCGGGGGCCGGATCCGGTTCGGTCATAGCGCACGGAGTCCACTGACCACCGCCTTGAGGATGTCGTCGTCGGGCAGGTACGCGGCGGCCGTCGGCTGGTGGACCGCGATCAGCCCCCGCGCCCGCAGGTCGCCGAGGAGCACGCGGACCACGCCCACCGCGAGGTCGAGGTCGGCCGCGAGCTCGGCGACGGGGACCGGCCGGGCGGCCAGCTCCACCAGGCGCCGGTGCTCGGGGTGCAGGTCCGGGTGGACGGTCGGGTCGGCGGCTGCCTCGGCCAGCACGTACGCGACCAGGTCGAAGCCGTCGGCGCCCGACCGGACCCGGCCGCCGGTCAGGGTGTAGGGCCGCACGACCGGGCCGGCGTCGTCGTCCAGCCACTCGTGCTGCGGCCCGGGCGACTCAGCCCGCATCGGCGGCCCCCGCCGTCGACCGGGCCGGGGCGCTCAGGTACTCCCCGACGCGGGTGACGAGCATCGCCATCTCGTACGCCACCAGGCCGATGTCCGCGTCCGCGTCGCTGACCACGGCCAGGCAGGCGCCCTGACCGGCCGCCGTGACGAAGAGGTAGGCGGACTCCATCTCCACCACGGTCTGCCGGACCGCCCCGCCGGCCACCTGCCGGCTGGTGCCCCGGGCCAGGCTGGAGAAGCCGGAGGCCAGCGCGGACAGGTGCTCGGCGTCGGCCCGGTCCATGCCGGCGGAGGAGCCGATCAGCAGCCCGTCCGCCGAGAGCACCACCGCCTGTCGGGCGGCCGGCACCCGTTCCACCAGCTCGTCGAGCAACCAGTCGAGATCGGCACTCTGCCTCGTCGGATGCATCAGGCGTCCCTCTCAGTCGCGGTCATGGGTTCGGTGTCCACCGGCCGTGCGGCCGGCGTCGGGCTCGGGTCCTCGCGCGGCGGGTCCGGCTGGCCGGCGGGGGCGGCCCGCTCCGGGGCCGTCGCGGTGGCCGCCGCGCGGCCACGGGCGGTGCCGGACTGCAGGGCGGACATGATCCGCCGCGCCTCCTCCGGGCTGCGCGGGGCGGGAATCTCGATCACCGGCTGCCGCAGCGTCGGGCCGTCCAGCGCGGACGACCGTCCCGGGGCGTCCCCGGCGGACGGCTGACCCCCGTTCGGGGCCGGCCGCCGGGGCAGCGCCGCCGGAGGCCGCCGGCGCACCCGACGGGGCAGCCCGTCGACCTCCCCGGCCACCTCGACGGGGGCGGGACCGCCGGAGGCCGGGCCGGGCGGGGTCGGACCGCCGGAGGCCGCCTCGCCCGGGACCTGGCCGCCGGGAGCCGTGCCGGGCGGAACCTGGCCGCCGGCGCGGCTGCCGGCG